>NZ_PJBT01000185.1:0-212257 GCF_002836035.1 Halomonas sp. MES3-P3E
TAAGATAGATGAAGCCGAGTCCGAAAAGCCGACGACTACCTCTCTCAAACCGCACCCGCCGACCCGGTCAGGCGGGCTGACCGTTAGCTTGCGCCGTTTGTTCAGCTATACCCACCGAGAGACCCTGGAGCTACGTCGCGACCCGATACGCGCCACGCTGGCGCTGCTGGGTAGTCTGATCCTAATGTTTATCATGGGATATGGCATCAATATGGATGTCGAACATTTGACCTATGCCGTGCTCGACCGTGACCAGACCACGACCAGCCAAGCGTATACTCTCAATCTAACGGGATCGCGTTATTTCACCGAAAAGCCTCCTCTGACCGACTACAGCGATGTACAGCAGCGTCTACGCAGCGGCGACATCAGCCTGGCGGTGGAAATTCCGCCAGGGTTTGGCCGTGATCTCAAGCGTGGCAATGTGCCCAAAGTTGCTTACTGGGTCGATGGTTCCATGCCGGTCAGGGCCGATACTATCAAGGGGTATGTCGAGGGGATTCATGCGGACACCTTGGCTCGCTTGAGCGAAGGGGCTGGAGCTTTTTCTCCTCCCGTCGAGATTGCCATTCGCTACCGCTACAATCCCGACGTTAGAAGTCTGCCAGCCATGGCCCCGGCGATGATCCCACTGCTGCTCATGTTGATACCTGCGATGCTGACTGCCTTGGGAGTCGTACGTGAGAAGGAGCTCGGCTCTATTATCAATCTCTACGTTACGCCGGTTTCTCGGTTGGAATTTCTGCTCGGCAAACAGTTGCCCTACATCATGCTGGCGATGATCAATTTCGTCACCCTGGTGGCGTTCGCCGTGTTGGCCTTTGGTGTGCCGGTGAAGGGTAGCCTGCTGACATTGAGCCTAGGCGCGCTGCTCTATGTCATCTGTTCCACGGGGATGGGATTGTTGATGTCATCGGTTCTGCATAGTCAGATTGCCGCTATCTTCGGTACCGCCATCGCTACACTGGTGCCTGCGATCCAGTTTTCGGGGCTACTCTCTCCAGTTTCCGCGCTGCAAGGGGGTGCGGCTGTCATTGGACATATCTATCCCACCAGCCATTTTTTGATTATCAGCCGAGGCGTGTTTTCCAAAGCGCTCAGTCTGGGAGATCTGACACCGTATTTTCTGGCCCTGCTGATCACCATCCCCGTACTGACGTTATTGAGTGTTTTGGGTCTCAGGAAACAGGAGCGCTGAGATGGCCAGGCTTGCCAATATTCTGCAACTGGGTATCAAAGAAATACGCAGCCTGTATCGCGACCCGGCTCTGATGTTACTGATCATTTACTCGTTCACTTTGGGGATCTACCTGAGTGCCACTGGCGAGCCGGAGGCGCCATTCCGAGCTAGCGTGGCCATTGTCGACGAGGATCGGTCTCAGGCATCCTTACGTATTGTTAATGCCTTTCAGCTTCCCTATTTTTTGCCGCCTGAATTTATCGATATTGGCCAGATGGATCGTGGCATGGATGCGGGGCGTTATACCTTTACACTTAATATTCCTCCTAACTTTCAGCGTGATCTGCTGGCCGCTCGACAGCCGACCATTCAGTTGAATGTCGACGCTACCCAGATCAGTCAGGCATTTACGGGAGCTGGGCATATTCAGCGGATTATCAGTGATGAGGTGGCCGATTTCATCGGAGCATACCAGCACCCATCGCCGGGCCGCATTGAGGCAGTAGTTCGTGCTGAATTCAACGCTAATCTCAACCGAAGTTGGTTCGGCGCCATTAATGAAGCTATCAATCAAATCACCATGTTGTCGATTATCCTGACAGGAGCAGCATTGATCCGTGAACGAGAGCACGGCACCATTGAGCATTTGTTGGTCATGCCGGTCACCTCGTTCGAGATCATGTTGGCCAAGGTCTGGTCGATGGGGTTGATCGTGCTGTTGGCTTCGGTCTTCGCACTACGCATCATCGTCGAGGGTTGGCTGCAAGTACCTCTTCGCGGCTCGCAGACGCTCTATCTTTTCGGCGCCACGCTACTGCTATTTGCGACCACATCAATGGGGATTTTTCTCGGCACGTTGGCGCGCTCAATGCCGCAACTGGGCCTGTTAATCATTCTGGTACTGATTCCCCTGCAGATTCTGTCGGGTGGGATGACCCCGCGTGAAAGCATGCCTGAGCTTGTGCAGCGCATCATGTTTGTCGCCCCGACCACTCACTTTGTCGAACTTGCTCAGGCCATTCTCTTTCGTGGCGCCGGATTGGGAATTGTCTGGCCGCATTTGTTGGCGCTGGTCATCATTGGCAGCGCGTTTTTTTTGGCCGCCCTGTTAAGGCTCAGAAAAGCACAAGAATGATCCAGCTTATATGCGATCCGTCGCTGGCCTGTCAGCTATCTCTACTACTTCCCCGATGGGAGGAAAATCTTGGGCGGTTAGCGTCTCGCGCTCCAGCAGCATGGCGGCACCGGTCTCCAGTACCTTACGGCGCCTAGTCAGTATCTGGGTGGCTTTATCAAAAGCGTCGTCGACCAGCCTGCGTATGGCAGTATCGATTTCACGAGCAGTTTCCTCAGAGTAGGTCTTGGGCTTTGCAAGCCCAAATTTGTCGCCTAGAAAAGCTTGTCGGTCTTCCTCGTAAATGACTTGACCGCCTTCCTCACTCATTCCGAACCGGGTGACCATGCTACGGGCAATATCGGTCACCTTGGCCAAGTCATCAGCCGCTCCAGTTGAGATTTCATTGAAAATCATGCGTTCGGCGGCTCGGCCGCCCATCAGCACTGCCATGCGACTCTTTAGGTCGGCAACCGTTTGCAGGAAACGCTCCTCTGTTGGGCGCTGGATTGTATAGCCCAAGGCGCCCACCCCACGTGGAATGATAGAGATTTTGTGTACAGGGTCCATTCCAGGCAACGAAGCGGCGACGAGCGCATGGCCCATTTCGTGATGCGCTACTACGCGTCGCTCATGTTCATTAAGCACACGGCTTTTCTTCTCCAGTCCAGCAACGATGCGCTCCACGGCGAGTGTAAAATCGCTTAATGTCACCGCATCGGCATCACGGCGCGTGGCTAGCAGAGCCGCTTCATTGACCAAGTTGGCTAGATCAGCACCGGTAAACCCTGGGGTCAAGGCGGCTATCTGCTCGGCATCGACATCAGACGCCAGCTTGTTAAGGTGTTTTAGATGTACATTGAGAATGGCAATACGTCCCCGACGCTCGGGGCGATCAACCAAAACCTGACGGTCGAAGCGTCCTGCACGCAGCAGGGCGGGATCAAGGATTTCGGGTCGGTTAGTCGCGGCCAGAAGTACAATCCCGGATGATGTATCAAAGCCATCTAGCTCAGTTAGTAGCTGGTTGAGGGTCTGTTCCTTTTCGTCATGACCGCCACCGAGCATACCAAGCCCTCGGGCGCCGCCGAGTGCATCCAGTTCATCAATAAAAATGATACATGGCGTGGCTTTTGCAGCTTGCTCAAAGAGGTCTCGAACTCGGGCTGCCCCCACGCCGACGAACATCTCTACGAACTCGGACCCTGAAATCGAAAAGAAGGGAACGCCAGCTTCGCCAGCCACGGCACGGGCCAGCAGCGTCTTGCCAGTGCCAGGAGGGCCGACCAGCAGAATGCCCTTTGGCACGTGGGCGCCTAGTCGTCCGTAACGCTGTGGGTCACGCAAAAAGGCCACTACTTCCTTGAGTTCATCCTTGGCTTCGTCAATGCCAGCCACGTCGGCGAAGGTCACCTTGGTTTCGGTTTCAACATAAACACGGGCTTTCGATTTGCCCAGTGTCATCATGCTGCCGAGGCCTCCCTGACTTGATACCATACGGCGCAGGAAAAATCCCCAGATAGCGAATACGAGCAGGAACGGCAAGAGCCAAGAAAGCAGAGAGGTCAGCCATGACTCACTAGGCGCACCATTGAAAGTGACATCGTATTGGGCTAGGTCATTGGCCAAGGTCGGGTCGATGCGATAGGTGGTGAAGCCAGTAGTACCGTCGGAGAGTGGCGTATTGTAGGTGCCTTTGATCCGCTCTGAACTAACATCAAGCGTGTTGATGATGCCTTGCTCAAGATGATGACGAAACTCGGAATAGGGAATCGGTTCATAGGAACGCCCCTCCGCAATGAAATCCTGAGCCAATAGGACAAAAATATAGCCGAAAATAAAAAAGAGGATATATGCTTGGTAACGTTTGTCCATGCTAACCTCAATGCGGCTTCCTAGAAGGCCTTATTGGAGGAGGATTCGCCCTCGTTACTGGTCGCGCAGTTTTTGCAGCGGGTTGTGTAGGGCAATGCCTTGAGACGATCTGGTGCGATGGGCTTGCCGCATTCCTCGCAGAAGTCTCCGACCTGGGCAGCGATGCGTGCCAAGGCGCGTTCGGCCTGGGCCAGTTCTAGCCTGGCTTCTTCCTCCAGCCGCGCGACAACTTCGTCGTTTTGAACCTCTAGCGCCTGATCATCAAGATCTTTATTCAGAGCGCCACTGCTTCGATGCTGGTGTTCTTCATAGTGATGGATGCGGGCTTTGAGCTCTAACCGTAGGTTGTCTAGCCAGGCCTTTCTATCTTGAGTAGACATGATGTACCCGTTAATGTTGGTTAGTACGTGGCTCTATTGAGCGGTATATGGCATCTAATACACTTGGTACAGCTCGCGTTATGCTCAAACCTGTTTTAATCGGGCCGACGGTGGCGTTACACCATCACGGCTTTCTGAGTAAGGTCCAACAGCATGAGCGCTAGAACTTGTAGCTGTGACTAAAGATCTTCCAGCTTTTCCGCGTCTCGTATCATGCGCATGATTTCGTGTTGTTCTAAAGCGAGGAGGCCATTCAATAATTCCTCGGTGGACGAGACTTCAGCCCGTGTCGATAAATAGCGATAGAGATCAATAATACGATCATGTACTGCTAGCAAAGAGCGCAGGACATCGTCAGTGCTCATGTTGGCAAAGTCTAAATTACCCAGTGTTTCAAGCTTGAAAGGGTACTTGTCAAAGTATTCTGCACACCACGTTTGGAGCGTGGCTTTCTCTGCATCTTCCTCGCTCAATGCTATGACCCTGCTAAGTTCTTGTTCATGTTGGGAAAGATAGTCAAGTAACATGCGCAGCTTTTCTTGCCGGGCATCCATGGCGGCGCGCTTCAGTGTATCGGCCAGATTGGCATGCAATTTCCGGGTCAGCTCCAATATGTCTTTAATGGTTTCAACCGTCATGCCCTTGTCCTATCTCAGGTTGGCTCTTGTTGGAAGTGATGCGTTACTGAGCAGAATCTTTAGATCTCACACCAAATGCGCTCTCTTAGGTCATCGCTGAGCTTTGATACCTTACGCGCGCGTTTTAACGTCGCTTCTGTCATATCACCAGTGATTTCATGATAGCAGGACACCATAGACGAAGGTGTTAGCAGACCCTCAAGGCCCAACATGCAGCTTGTCAGCTTGTTGCAGGAACTCGTCACGGTTGAAAAGAAGTCTAGTTCGTGACGCGTTGCGTCATTCAGTGTCTCTAGCCAAATTCGCTGCAACTTGATCGCTGTATTAGTGGATTCCATCCACGGTTGAGACCACAAAACGAGCAAGTTTTCTGTGAGAGGTGCTTTCAAAGGCTGTTTTGTAAGATCTGACGTTACCATTTTATTGTCCTCTTTGAAGGTAAGGCCGTATAGATGGCTTTAATGTTGTTGTAATATTTTATGTTTTTACCAGCCAGCCGACACTGACGTTTTATGGTGTCTATACAAAAAGTTAGCTAGAACTCCAATAATAACTTTCAAATAGTATAGACGACATGGGTGCACAAAAATTTGACCGTTGTCAGCTTTATGGCTTGAAATTTTTTATGGATAGTATGCTTGATTTCAAGGAGAGAGCTGCTGCTAAGGATGGGGTGCCTTGTTGTTTTGAAAATGATAACCTAAATGATTAGATTTTTAGTTATCATGATAGTGATAAAGTATTAATAGTTGATTAGTTAAAAAACAGGTAAGATTTTAATGAGTGTTAATTTTTTAATGTTGATATAGAAAATTGACCGGTATCATAGAAAACGAGCTTTACCTCACACTAGGATGCCCTTTGAAAAGCTGCCCATTGTTGGGCTTTTTTTGATGATTAGAGGGCTTTAATGATGGATAACTTGACAGCACTTACTTATCTACCGCAAGACCAGTTGAGCTTAGCTTATTTGCACGAGGTACGTGAGCTGAATCGCTACCGGGGCTTGGCACTGAGTTTTCTGCCCTTTGATCCACCTATTAGTCGCCTGATGGATGCGATTGGTATGGAGTGTGTGCACAGACTCTGCAGTTTGCAGGAAGTGGCTAGTCAGATGGAGCTTGGCGCTTGCGCAAATGCTAACCAGCAAAAGGAGCCTCCTTTTTTTAATAAAGTTAATAAGCACCTCTTCGTTGTTGATGAAAATATGGGGAAATACCTACTAGCAAATGCCGAAAAATCCGCTGAAGCGACGTGTACGTTCTTTGGTTGGCTGCTGGAAACAAATGCGACGCCTGAGCTACATCAGCCATTATTCGACTTTGTGACACAGAAAACGAAAGAGTGCCATGTGCTTCGGGAGTGTCGTGAGCAGTGGGGAGTAGGCTCTTCTAAGTTAAGTCTTGCGATGTGATTAAAGCGCCGCTTTGTACACAACATATGTCAGCGGAGGAGCATATTTCTACTGACGCAGAGTGAGCCACGTTGAGAGGTTTTTTTTTGCGCTAGATCAATACTGTTATGAGTAAGTGCTTTTATTTGCTTGGAGAGCTTCTCTTCAAGAGAGCTTACACTATAACTATTCATACTCTACTAATAGTCGCTGTGGTCGAGGCATGGGTTTGTGCAAAAAATAGCGCACAAAAGCTAGGTAAGGGACGTTAGTTAAATTGTAGTTTACGTGCTTAGGGAAGTCGCATGAAGGTCATGGTGCTTGAGAAACAGGGTGGGCCTTTGCAGTGTCATGAAAGGGTAATTCCTACGCCGGGGCCGGGGCAGGTACTGCTTAAAGTAGAGGCGTGCGCCGTGTGTCGTACTGACTTGCACCTACTCGATGGAGAATTGCCAGACATCCATTATCCGATTATTCCTGGCCACGAAATTATTGGTCATGTTGTCGAGTGTGGCCCTGGTGTGTCGCTGGAGAAGGGAGTACGACTGGGTATTCCCTGGCTAGGGTATAGCTGCGGTGAATGCCGTTACTGTTTACATGGGCAGGAGAACCTTTGTGATCAGGCGCGCTTTACTGGCTACCAGATTGATGGTGGCTTTGCTGAATACACGCTGGCGGACCATCGCTTCTGCTTTTCAATCGGCCCCGACTATAGCGCTGTAGAAGCAGCTCCACTGATGTGTGCTGGTCTGATCGGCTATCGTTCTCTAGTCATGTGTGGCGATGACCTGCAGCGTCTCGGTATTTATGGCTTTGGCGCGGCGGCGCATATCGTGGCGCAGGTCGCAAAACGGCAGGGCGTGGAAGTGTACGCCTTTACTCGCCCGGGCGATAAAGCGTCTCAACGATTTGCGCAACACTTGGGCGCGATGTGGGTAGGTAGCTCTGAACAGTTGCCGGAGGTACCCCTGGATGCCGCTATCATTTTTGCACCCGTGGGGAAGCTGGTACCCCTTGCACTTCGTGCCGTGCGCAAAGGGGGAGTCGTTGTCTGTGGCGGTATACACATGACTGACATTCCCTCTTTCCCTTATGCGCTACTCTGGGGAGAGCGCCAATTACGCTCGGTAGCTAACCTGACCCGCCAGGACGGTAAGGCGTTTTTATCGCTGGCCTCCCAAGCGGCCCTTCAAACCAGTACAACCTGCTATCCGCTCCACGCTGCTAATGAAGCGCTTAAGGATCTCAGGGAAGGCAAAGTAACCGGCGCTGCAGTATTGGTGATGGAGACATCACCAGCATCTGAGATGTTCGATGTCGATTCGTAAGTTGGGTACTTTGTTTTCCCACACCACGATCACTTTGCTTGCTGCCATGACCGTGATGAAGTCGATACCGTGACGGTGGTGATCTGTGACAGTGATTGCTTATTCCTCTTGGATACGTCTGCCAGGGAGTCAGGATGGAAACGCCTACTGCCGATACCAGTTTGTTATTAGATAACTCGTCTTTGGGGGTTCATGCTAGGCATATTGATGAGGTCCTTGCGGACTTGAAGACTTCATCGTCGGGTCTGACAGCAGGCGAAGCGACCAGGCGCTTGGCTAAGTACGGACGCAACCAGTTACCGGTAGTGGCTGGCCGCCACCCACTGTTTCGTTTTCTTGCGCATTTTCATAATGCATTAATCTATTTTCTGTTAGCGGCAGCGCTTGCTGCATCACTGCTAGGGCATTTTGTCGATGCATCGGTCATTGCTGCGGTGGTCTTAGTCAACGCCGTGGTCGGTTTTATTCAGGAAGGTAAGGCGGAAAAGGCGCTGAGCGCGATCCACAATCTTATCGCCCCGCACGCTTATCTGGTAAGAGAAGGAAGGCGAGTCAAGGTGCCTGTCGAAGAGATTGTACCTGGGGATATCGTGTCGCTTGAGCCAGGGGAACGGGTCCCTGCTGACCTGCGGCTTATTCGTACGAGTGCTTTACGTATCGAAGAAGCCATTCTGACTGGTGAGTCGGTAGCAGCAGAAAAGCAGGTAATACCAGCATCAAAGGAAGCTGCGCTGGGTGACCGGCACTCAATGGCCTATTCGGGTACGCTGGTGGCTGCTGGGCAAGGGCTAGGTGTCGTGGTCGCAACGGGGGGTGCTACGGAAATCGGGCGCATCAGTGCTTTGTTGCGAGAGGTGCAGCCATTGACCACACCGCTGCTGCGCCAGATTAATCATTTTGGAAAGCAGTTTACTTGGATCACCCTGGCGGTGGCGGCCGTACTCTTTGCCTTTGCGGTATTAGTACGTGGCTATGCATGGCCGGACGCACTGATAGCTGTCGTTGCTCTGGCGGTGGGGGCTATTCCTGAAGGCTTACCAGCAGTCATCACCATTACATTGGCTATTGGTGTACAGCGC
Source organism: Halomonas sp. MES3-P3E (assembly GCF_002836035.1). NCBI lineage: Bacteria > Pseudomonadati > Pseudomonadota > Gammaproteobacteria > Oceanospirillales > Halomonadaceae > Halomonas > Halomonas sp. MES3-P3E. The sequence goes on from NZ_PJBT01000185.1 coordinate 8,988, forward strand.
ATGGCGCGTCGTCATGCAGCGATCCGGCAGCTACCGGCGGTAGAAACACTCGGCGCTACGTCGGTCATCTGTTCCGATAAGACCGGCACCTTGACGCGTAACGAAATGACAGTGCGACGGCTGGAAGTCCCTCATGGGCAGTACACGGTGACAGGTTCGGGCTATGTGCCGGAAGGTCGGCTGGAAGCCGCTTCTACCGATGATGCTGCTGCGGATAAACAGCGGCTAGAGAGTAGTTGTTTAGTGCTATCGGGAGCGCTGTGCAACGATGCCCAATTGAACCAGGAAAATGGTGCTTGGCATGTGATGGGCGATCCGATGGAAGGGGCGCTGGTGGCGTTGGCGATAAAAGCTGGTTTGGAGCCGGAGCTAACCCGCCATGAATGGCCGCGACTTGATGAGATCCCCTTTGATGCCAAGCATCGTTTTATGGCCACGCTTCATCGCCATTCAGCAGGCGATGGTCGGATTTTTGTCAAGGGCGCCCCCGATGAACTGCTGACGAGATGTATCGCCCAAATAGATGGTGAAGGGACGGCGCCGTTAGACCGAGATACCTGGGGCGCCAAGGTCGCGAATGCAGCCGCCCAGGGAGAAAGAGTGCTCGGCTTTGCGGTTAAAACAGTAGCCTCCGATATTGATAAGCTGGCTTTTTCCGACCTGGATGGGCTTGTCTTCATTGGCCTGATAGGGTTTATCGACCCCCCGCGCCAAGAGGCAGTGGCCGCCATTAAAGAGTGCCACTCTGCAGGTATTGCGGTGAAAATGATTACCGGTGATCACGCTGAGACGGCTGCGGCGATTGCTCGGCAGCTAGGATTTGGAGAGGAACCATACGTCCTGACGGGGCGTGATCTTGATGACATTTCAGACACTGACCTGCCTGCTATCGTGACCGAAACCAGTGTGTTTGCTCGAACCAACCCTGAACACAAACTGCGTATCGTGCGTGCCTTGCAGTCGACGGGGGCGATCGTGGCCATGACCGGCGATGGCGTCAATGATGCACCGTCGTTGAAGCAGGCAAATGTCGGTGTTGGCATGGGGCATAAAGGGACTGATGCAGCGAAGGAGGCCTCCCAGATGGTCTTGCTGGATGATAACTTCGCCTCCATCGTCGCTGCAGTGAATGAAGGGCGAGTAGTCTATGACAATATCCGCAAAGTAACCGCGTGGACACTGCCTACTAATGGCGGCGAGGTATTGGCGGTGATTGCCGCTATCTTGTTTAACTTCTCAATGCCGATGTCTGCGGTGCAGATTTTGTGGATCAATCTTGTTACGGCGGGCACCCTTGGCCTTGCTCTAGCGTTCGAACCGGCAGAGCCCAACGTCATGCAGCGCCGCCCTAGGCCTGCCAACCAAGGGCTGCTGACACCTTTTTTGATCTGGCGGGTAGCGCTTGTGTCGTTCCTGTTTCTGGCAGCGGTGTTGGGCGTATTTTTTTACTCACTAGGGCGAGGGGATGAGCTTGCGATGGCTCGCACCTTAGTGGTCAATTTGATCGTCGTATTGGAAATTTTCTATCTATTTAACGTGCGCTATCTACACTACACTTCATTTAGCTGGCAGGGGCTAATAGGCACCCCCGCTGTGCTGTCTGCTGTCACTGTGGTGATCGTTGCTCAGGCATTGTTTACCTACTGGCCTGTTATGCATGCCCTTTTCGATACGCGTCCGTTAGCATTTTTGGATGGCGTATTAGTCATCAGCATCGGCATGGTGATGATGGCTATATTGGAAGTCGAGAAAATTGTGATGCGCCGAACAGGCTGGCTAAATCAATAAACAGAGGTAGAGGAGTGTGTCTAGGATTAAGCAAGTACGTGCTCGGCTGCTAACGCTTGATCCGTTTCCTGTATGGCTGTTTGTTGGCTTTGTGCTGTTCTGGATATGGCTGGCCATAGCACCTTATTACCGCTCAGATTGGCTGCTTGAAAATATTCTGGTGTTTGCCGCGGTGCCCGTATTGGGTTGGTTGTGGTATCAGGGTGGTGTCTCGCGTCTGGCATGGTTAAGCATTTTTCTATTTTTAATATTTCATGAAGTTGGTGCTCATTATACCTATTCTGAAGTGCCCTATGACCACTGGTTGAGAACACTGTTTGGGTTTTCTCTGGACCAACGGTTTAGCTTTGAGCGTAATCAGTACGACCGCTGGGTACATTTCCTTTATGGACTGCTACTTTTTCCACTGATGAAAGATCTTGTGAAAAGACACCTACTATATGAGGCAGTTTTATGGCGCCTACTACCGGTGGTGCTGATTTTATCCCATTCGGCGTTTTATGAGATTGCTGAGTGGCTGGCTGTTGTACTCTTCCCAGGGGAATTGGGGGAGTCATACCTAGGTGCCCAGGGAGATATTTGGGATGCGCAGAAGGATATGGCGTTAGCACTTTTAGGAGCTTTCATAGCCAGTGCGCTGAGTGTGTCAGTGCGCTATTTAGTAGCTAGAATTAGCTCGGCCGCCAATAAATAGGCAGTTTTAATAGTGGGTAGAAGCTATTCTAAAATACATCAATGCACCACTGAAAGGAGTGGTAGCATTGTGCTTTACTACTGCTAACAGTTGCATGGGGTGATAGATAAAAAATATTAACTTTAGTATTCTCTTGTTGATTTAGTCATATGAAAATCTTGCAGTTTATTAAGTTGTTTTATAGCGTTTATTTGAGGCGCTATGCAGTAAGTGTATAAGTTTTTTAGGGGTTGGATATGGGGTTTGTATGATTACGTCTTAAGACTTATTTGGTTGCTTAAGTCGCTAAAAGTTGTTGCCTATCGTTTTGCGTGTTTTATTTATTTCTCTAATCGTGGAGGGTTTATTCCACTATATATTAGTGGGCGACGCTCAGCTTCGTTAGCTAGCCAGGCTCAAAGAACACAAAATGAATAGCGTCTTCATCAAGCTAGCCATACAGAGCTATGCTTTTCTGACATAGCTGCCGGGGGCGTTTTCGAGAGGTGGGTAGTTTTGTGAACCAACGTGAGGTGCCTCGACAAGGGGGCCTGATCTTGCTGCCAACCATGATTGCCATGCACCCCACCAGGAGCCTGGCTTAATTGCTGTACGCTCCAGCCACGTGTCTGGATCAATATAGGAGTCACCTTCAAAGGCGGTGGCTATTCGATAATGCCGATGCGATTGTTCAGGGGGACTAATAATACCCGCGTTATGACCACCGCTAGTGAGCAAAAAAGTAATCTCCGGTGCATCTGCAAGAAGGTGCAATCTATAAGTGGATCGCCATGGTGCGACATGGTCCCACTCTGTGCCAACACAGAAAATAGGTATTTGTATATCGCTAAGCGCCACCGGGCGGCCTTCTACCCGCAAGCGTCCTTCGGCTAAGTCATTATTTAAAAATAGGGTACGCAAATATTCAGAATGCATACGGTAGGGCATGCGCGTTGCATCGGTGTTCCAGGCGAGAAGGTCGTTAATGGGTTGCCTTGTGCCTAACAAATACTCGTTCACGGCCCGGGACCAGATTAAATCGTTGGAGCGCAGTATCTGGAATACCCCTGACATTTGTTTCGTATCGAGAATGCCCTGAGCCCACATTAAGTCTTCAAGGAAAGCGAGCTGCTTTTCATCAATAAAAAGCATTAGTTCACCAGCTTCTCGGAAGTCCGTTTGTGCGGCGAAGAGTGTCATTGAGGCCAAGCGGTTGGCTCCATTTCTGGCCATCGCAGAAGCGGTAATGGCCAACAGGGTGCCGCCCAGGCAGTAGCCTACCGCATGTATTTTCTGACTAGGAAATAAGTTTTCGATGACATCGAGACTCGCCAGAATGCCTTGTTGCCGATAGTCATCCATTCCAATATCGCGATCTTCGGCCGTTGGGTTGCGCCAGGAAATTATAAAAACCGTATGGCCATGATCGACTAAGTACTTAACAAGCGAGTTATGGGGGGACAAATCCAGGATGTAATACTTCATGATCCATGCAGGCACAATGAGTATAGGCATCACATGTACTTCTTCTGTAGTAGGGGTGTACTGGATTAGCTCGATCAGATGATTGCGAAAGATAACCTTGCCCGGTGTAATTGCTACATTTTCACCAACGACATACATTTCAGAACCCGCTGACCTTTTGCCGAGATAGTGGTTTTGGATATCTTCACAGTAGTGCTGCAGCCCTTGTATTAAGTTGGCTCCAGCGCTCTCAACAGTTTTTTGGAGCACCGCGGGATTAGTCAGTAAAAAATTGGAGGGCGAGAACACATCAAGCCACTGGCGGGCACCGAATTCTACTGCCTGCTCGTGATGCAGGGATAAGCCGCGTAGTCCGGTGGTGGCGTTATGCCACCACTGCTGTTGAAGAAGGAAGCCCTGATAAAGCAGATTATAGGGGAAGTAACGCCAGGCAGGGTCACGAAAACGACGATCCTGGGGCAGGGGATCAATACAAGCTGTGGCATTGGGGTCGAAGGCCGAATGGCTGGCCCAAGACAGCAAGCGTAGCTGTTTCTTCATTGCTTTTTGTACTAGATGAGCTTGAGTTCCAGGAGAAGTCTGGAGGCTTGATAGCCAGTCCAAGTAAGTCAGCATGGCCGATGTAGGAGAAATGCCGAGTGTTAGCCCTGCCAGTGATGCTCGTACCAGCCTGTCCAAATGTTGGTATTGTGTCTCACGGTGATTTTCAACCCAGTTGTCCAAATGGCTGCACTTAAGCAGCCTGTTTGTTACGCTCGATTTCCTGCACTTTCCCTGGGTTAAGCGACACTGAACCAGTGACCTCCCAGTTTCGGGTGCTGCCCGACCAGCGTTTCGGATAGCGACGCTTAGCGCTTTCATAAACCGCTTTACGACGTTCAAGGCGTTTTCGATCAACGCCACGATGCCGGTCAGCTGGCGTGACATATTGGATGCCACTGTGAAGGTGCTGTTCGTTGTAAGCCCGCTCGAACACCAACATCCATTCTCGTACCGCGCTCAGCGATGCAAAGCCCTTGGTGGGCCATGCTGGGCAATATTTGACGGTACGGAACAGCGCTTCCGAGTAAGGGTTGTCGTTGCTTACTCTCGGTCGACTGTAAGACATCAACATCCCTAGTTCGGTTAACCTCGCTTTGAGCGTATAGGACGTCATCGGCGCGCCATTATCCGAGTGCAACACCGGCGGCTGATGCCAGCATTTCTCACGCAATAATGCACGCTCCATCAGCTGTTTAGCCAAGTCGCCCGATTCCGTCTCATGAACTTCCCAGGCAATGATTTTGCGGCTGTAGATATCCATGATCAGGTAGAGATACCAGTGCTGGCCTCGTACAACGGAGGCGCAATAGCTAATATCCCAGCTCCAAATCTGGTTCGGCCCCGTCGCCGTAAAACTGGTCGGCGCGGGTACTGTGCGGCGTGCTTTCGTACGGCCACGATGGTGCTGCTGGTGATGCTTTTTCAAGACCCGATAAAACGACGATTCGGAGGCCAGATAGACGCCGTTATCTGCCAGTAAGGGCACGATTTGAGACGGCGGCAAGCTCTGATACTCGGGACGATGACACGTGTTCAAAATGGTCTGCTCTTCCTCATGCGTCAGCTGATGCGGCTGTCTGCCTTGTGCCGCCTGTGGACGCTGATCCTCAACAACAGTGCCACACTCAGATCGCCAACGCTTTAGTGTGCGCTCGCTTACATCGATAATATCGGCTGCTTGATAGCGGGAAGCGCCACCCACCACCGCTTCGTCAAATAGCGCGATAAGCCTTGCACGTTCGTCGAGCGGCGTTAGTCGTCCTCGCCGCTGTCGGGATCTTCGCTGTACAAGGCGTCGAGCTTTTTTGAGAGCACCAGTAACGACGTCGTCTCTGCCACTACCTTGTCTTTGCGTCGCACTTCCGCTTTGAGTTGCTTGATGGTCTTACGGTCTTCTTTACGTTGCTTTTGCGCCGCTTTTTCCTGATCTTCTTGCCGACCAGCGCCTTCGAGGCAAGCCGCTTTCCACTGCTGAATTTGCTCGGGATAAAGGCCTTTTTCGCGACAGTAAGCGCCAAGCTCTGCCTCTGACAGGGTGGCGGTTTCGATGACCACGGCGAGCTTGGCGTCGGGCGACCATTCGCTGTCGCCTGGGGTGTAACCTGGCACAGGCACTCCTTTTACTCGACACTGTTTTAACCAACTATACAGCGTCGCGTCAGAGATGCCTTCCTCTGCCGCTACCGATGCCACACTGTGATTATGGGGTGGCAACAACTTTTTTAGGACGGCTGCTTTACGCTCTGCAGAATAACGTGGCACAAGGACTCCATGCGGCTCCCTCTGGATTAGATTTAGGCGATATCACCAACCGGACAACAAGGCTGACAGAGGGGGCTCATCATAAAGCATTGTTATTAACCCTAGAAACTGAGCGTTAATTTATCTAACAATAACACTTACTTACCTTTACTGGTTCACTTTACTCGAGTGCCAAGTGACGCTGATGCCACTGTACTTTAAGCTGTCCGTATATATAACAAAAGCAATATCGAAAAATTATTGTGATATGAGTTCTATTGATAGGTTTAATATGAGTTCAAATTAGCTGCTACACAATAATTTTACTACCATTTTATAGGTGAGTTGGCGTGAAGCTGGTTTTAATTGCTCTGGATCAAGTTTTTTGCGTATTAGTGCTTTTTGATTACATGTGTCACCTTCTAAATAAAAATGTTTGCGCTATAAATATACCATGGCTTGTAATGTAGCCATTGAGAAAAAGAAGAATAAAAATGCAATTTAGCCTTTTTCTTAAGTAAAAGAAATACATAGGAGTAGTGTCATGGAAAAAGCAATCAGCAAGCCTGTAATGGCGGAAAAAGATACGGACTCACTTTCCAGTAAGCGCTCTTTAAGCCCGCTGGAAGAGTTTGATCGTATGATAGAGGGTTTCTTCGAGCGCAGCTGGATGAAGCCCTTTTTCAAGGAAGACTTAATAAAAGAACGGCTAGGTTTTTTCGGTCAACATAACCCTAAAGTTGACATCATTGATCGAGACACAGAAATCGAAGTGCGCGCTGAGATGCCAGGGGTTGACCGGAAAGAAATAGACCTGGAAATAACCGAACACGCCGTGATGTTGAAAGGCCAGCGTTCTGGAGAAACCCAGGAAAAACAGGATGAGTATTACCATTCAGAAATTTGGCAAGGTGCCTTTTCTCGGACGATTGCCTTGCCAGTAGAAGTGGATACTAAACATGCTGAAGCTAAATTTAAAGACGGCATATTGACAATCACCATGCCAAAAGCCAAACAGGCTTTACGGCGCAAGCTTGAAATCAAGTAGGTAGAGTGAGTATTTCTACGTAATAAGAAGATTTGCTTGCAAAACTGAAGGAGTACTAAGGATGCCAAAGTCAGATAGTCAAATTCAGAAAGATGTGCTTGCCGAACTCGAGTATGAACCCACTGTTCGTGCTTCGAATATTGGGGTAGAGGTTAACGACGGCATTGTGACATTAGCAGGCCATGTAGATAGTTATGCAGAGAAGTGGCATGCAGAAATGGCAGCGCAGCGAGTTAGCGGTGTTAAAGGCGTTGCCGTTGAAATGGATGTAAAATTGCCTGGGAATAACAAGCGCACTGATGCGGATATTGCTCGTGCGGTTAAAAATACGCTGGAGTGGAATGTATACATTCCAAATGACCCATTAAAGGTAATGGTTGAAGACGGTTGGGTGACGCTAACCGGCGAAGTCCCCTGGGAGTATCAACGGCGTTTGGCTGCTAGTTCCATACGCTACTTGACAGGGGTTACGGGTGTGAGTAACCAAATCGTTCTCAAACCTAAGCCTACCGCTGCTGCTGTCAAGGCCGATATTGAGGCCTCACTTAAACGTAGAGCTATCCAGGATGCCAATGCGATCAAAGTCGAGGTGCACGATCACGACGTAATACTAAGTGGCAAGGCACACAGCATCGCGGAAAAAGACTTAATACACCATTCTGCATGGAGTTCGCCCGGCGTATGGAAGGTAATAGATGATATAAGGGTTTGAAGGCGATAAGTAATAAAATTTCAAAACGTAGAATGGTCATCGAATCGCTAGAAGGGTTCGATGACTCTATCTTCTGACTGCCGTTTTTTGTTGAATTGATGTTCTCTATCACTATATCCGCTCGTTTGAGACGCTGGGTGAACCGGTCCCAGTCTAACTGCCACCAGGCGAGACACCTCCCGCCCCCTATGTGGATTTATCCCGGAGTTATTTATCGACGAGATGGCTACGTAAGAAGGATTTTGTCGTGGCGCTTGCCGTAGCCCCACTTCATAATCGACCCAGCTATCGTATGGTAGCGTCGGTGAAGACCTAAATAATTTATTAGCTAGCAGATAGTGCCTTCAACCATAGGGCCGGGGGAATGAAGGGTGATGACCACCTTCCTATCGCCAATATCCACCGCCTCGAACTGACCTTGGGTAATGTGCCAGCTAAGACGCTGACAGGCGTGGGCTATCGTCTGCGTTGAGAGACCGTCATCAACTATAAGCTTTAAATTTATCATTATTAATTAATGAAAAATATTTACGGCTAATGCTTTTTTATTAATTAAGTTAAGCGTAATGATGTTTTTCTTGCTATTTTCATTTATAAAAAATACCTTATATAAATTATGGTTTGTAAATTTTTTTATTTATTTAATGTCCATGATGATTTTTATTTATTTAATTTACGTTAACTTTTTATTACTGGCTGAAAAGCTAACATATATCATAGTAACTGAGCTTTGTTCCGCTCTAAGATAATTTTTTTAAATCCTCCCGGCCTTGAGATGTTTTATACCCTTAGAGGGCTTTGCCAATGGTTAGCTTAGCAGTACTTAGTCCCCTGCCTCAGGATCAAATAACCTTAGCTTACTCGCAAGAGACACGTGAGTTGTATCGCTATCGTGGGTTGGCACTTTGCTTTCTGCCCTTTGATCCCCCCGTTAGCCGTTTGATGAGCGCCATTGGTATGGAGTGCGAACATAGGATTTTTAACTTGCAGGAAGTGGCAAGGCAGATGGAGTTAGTTCTTCCTTCAACTATTAGCCAGCTAAGAGAAATGTCCTTTTTAAATAAAAATAGCAGGCATTTTTTCGTGTTGGATGAAACTATGGGTAGGCAGGTTCTTCTTGACGCTGAAGAGGCGGCTGAAACGTCGCATACATTCTTTAGCAGGCTATCGGAAACCAACGCGATTCCTGAGTTACAGCAACTGTTATCTACCTTTGTAGCTCAGAAATATAGTGAGTATCACGTCGTAAAAGAGTGTCGTGAGCAATGGAAGAACGCTCTGTATGCGCTGGGTTGTGCTTCATAAGCTGTGCCTTATAAAACAGATAGCTGTTTATTTGCCACTACACTCATGGTGGGAGTGCGTGTCTATGATCATGCCAATACGGAACAACCCTGGTTTTCAAGATTATTTTGGTGATGATGCCGACTCAATGTTGAAGTTCCTTTGGGATTTTTTTCCTGCATCAATGATAATTATTCGTTTTGAAGAGCCGGGTAATTTTGTCGTCGAGGCAGTCAACCCCACTCAGCAAGCTATGTTAAGCAGCAAAAAGATATACGTGGGGGAGCATCTATCCCATATATTTCCTGAATCGTTATGTGATGAGCTCATTGCAAATTGTGGTCACTGTGTAGCAGACGGAGTGCCGGTTCGTTACGAAATGGCTGGTGGATACATTGATGGGGAATATCATCAGACCGACTGCCAGATCCTACTCAAACCTATTAGTACTCTTCAAGGAGTAATTACTCATTTGCTCTGCATCGTCAATAACCCAAACAATTACAGCCGTTCGAAGGTGGCTCATTATTCCGAACTAGAAATAGAGCGTCGGGTGATGGAGCGTACCGATGAATTGACGGCCGTTAATCAGCAATTAAGCTACTTAGCGACTCATGATTGGCTCACTGAAGCGTTTAACCGCCGTCATCTTCTTGAGTTAGCGACGACTGAGTTCAAGCGAGTTTACCGTTATGGGTTATCACTCGGCCTGTTAATGCTGGATATTGATCACTTTAAGTCAATCAACGATGAAAAGGGCCACGCCGCTGGAGATCAGGCGTTGCAAACGGTGACTCGCGCAATACGAGCGACGGTTCGTAACTGCGATTTGGTCGGGCGCTATGGCGGTGATGAGTTCATCATCGTGTTGCCCGAAACCGATCTCCATGGAGCCCGCGTAATTGCCGAGCGGTTGAGCAGTACACTGCAGGGAGCTGAGCTATTTATCAGCATTGGCCTCGCCACGCTAGAGCGTAATGACCAAACGATTGATGATGTGATCAACCGCGCGGATCATTTATTATTGAGCGCTAAGCGAAATGGTCGTAACCGAATAGAAAGCGCTTCCCTTACCCTTATATCTTGATGGCTGGCGTTTAGTGGCTACTATATTTAGCTTCCTTGATTAACGCCTACCTCATGTCTTCAATATACGCTTGCGTCCAGCTAGCTATCGCGGTACTACAGTTATCTCTTAGCTTTGGATAGCTCGATGAACAAAATGCTGCTGCGATGGCTGCTCACTCTCGTAGTGCTTTTAGCGCTGCTGCTAGTAGGGCCTGTATGGATATTGGCAAGTAATCAAGTGGTAACAGAAGGGCATTGGTCATCGTTGGATCGCACCTCTGCTGGGATCGCCCCAGACCCAGCAGCGATCTCCGAAGCCGTGGTGCAGGTCTATTCTGCCCGCGCCTATAATTGGCGTGGGGCGTTTGGCGAACATATCTGGATTGCGACGAAAGCAGAGAATGCTGATAGCTACCGGCTGCACCAAGTGTTGAGCTGGCGTCGCCCTACGGTAGTCTCTTCTATTGATACCCCTGATCGTGCCTGGTTTGGTAACCCGCCCACGCTGCTGGCTGATTACCGCGGTGGCGCGGCTGCACAATTAATACCCAAGATTGAATCCGCTGCTGCTGACTACCCTCAAGCCGACCTTTATCGCGTATGGCCCGGGCCTAACAGCAACAGTTTTATCGCTTGGGTGATTCGTGAAGTACCAGACTTTGAGGTGACGCTGCCCGTTACCGCTATCGGCAAAGATTATATTTTCAACGGTGTTTTGGCGCCTGCGCCAAGTGGCACGGGGTACCAGCTCTCATTAGGCGGGGTGGCCGGTATTATGCTGGCGCAAGAAGAGGGCATTGAAATTAATGTTCTCGGCTTGAGTTTTGGTATTGATGTGATGCGTCCTGCTTTGAAGCTGCCAGGTATAGGGCGCCTTGGGATGCCCGCACGAGTAGCGAGCGGTGAGCTTTAATTTTCTGCAACCTGCGCTTATCCCATTACAGGGGCCTTGACGTTTAAACAGATAGCTTCTTAATGAGCATTTAGCTTTTCTGCTGCTGCTCGGTAAAACGCTGCATTATATCCAGCGTTTCATCGCTCACGTGGTGCTCCATGCCTTCAGCGTCAATACGAGCAGTAGCATCTTTGACCCCCAGCGCGCGTAAAAAATGCAATACGATATCGTGTCGCGCGCGTGAGGTTTCCGCCATTTTCTGGCCTGCCTCGGTCAGAAACAGAGAGCGGTAGGGCTTGCTAGTCACCAGCTCAAGCTCATTTAGGCGCCTGATCATTTTAGATACGGTTGCCTGACTAACCGCCATGCGGTTGGCAATGTCCGCCGCACGCGCTTCGCCACGATGCGTCAGTAAATCCCCAATCAGCTCAACGTAGTCTTCAATCAGCTCGGTTTCATGGGCATTACGCACCGTTGCATACTGCTGAGCATGCTGCTCCACGGGCGGAAGGGCATCACCATGAATGCTTGGGGCGGTTAATGAAGCGTTCGGATTAGAATCAGTCATTGGCAAATTATATCGGAAGCAGTGGCAATAATCATTGGATCGTACTTGGGATAGTAGCCTATTTTTACGCAACATTGTTAGCCAAGGCTAAACTATTTGCACAGTGCTTTATTTTTGAGCTACAGTCTACTTATCAGTAATGCGAAAGGGATGAATAATGAATAAGCGCAATCTTTGTATAGCTTTGAGCCTGTCGCTGTGGTTAAACGCAGCAATGGTGAATGCTCAGGGTGAGGATGTTGCGCCATCGCCTTTGAATGTTGCCGTAACGTTTTCCGTGCTTGGCGATATTGTTACCCGCGTGGCGGGGGAGAATGCCAACGTATCAGTATTAACCCCGGTTGGTGCGGAAGTGCATGAGTGGGAACTGACCCCAAGTAATTTTGCGGCCTTAGAAACAGCAAACATCGTTTTCTATAACGGTTACCAGTTGGAGCAGTGGATGCCCCAGGTGGAAGCAACCCTTGTAGATGGCACGCCGCTAGTGGCGGTAGCTGAAGCTTCTGAGTACCCCACTCAAACCATTATTACCGGCGATATGGAAGGCGATGTCGATCCCCATCTCTGGATGGATCCGCGGGCTGTTGCTACCTACGTTCAGGTAATTGCTAACGAGCTAGAGCATGTACTTCCTCAGCGGGCTGAAGAGTTCCAGCAGCGTGCTGAGGCGTTGAAAAAAGAGCTGCATACGCTGCACGTTGAACTTCAAGAGCGCTTAGAAGCGATACCTGACGAACGGCGGGTATTGTTAAGTAGCGAAGCTGCCTTTTTATATTTCTCAGATGCTTACCATTTTGAACATGACGGCATCTGGGGCACCAACGCTGAGACCGAGGGCTCGCCCCGTCAGCTTATGCGAGTGGTGGATATGATCAATGAGCGCCAACCCGCCGCGCTGTTTTGGGAAAGCACTATTTCTGACCGCCATGTGACCAGTTTGGCGCGGGATACAGGCGTTAAAGTGGCTGGGCCTTTATATGTGGACTCATTGAGTGAGCCAAGTGGTGAAGCTGGCGACTATTTCACCATGATGCGTCACAACGTTGAGTTGTTGCGTCAGACCTTGGCAACCGAGTAAATAGCGATGGCAACTACCTCCCCTGTGGCGATTGAGATCAAAGGCCTCTACGCGGCCTACCAGCGTCAGCCGGTGCTTGAAAATATTAACCTGCGTTTTCCGGCAGGCCAATGGACCGCTATTGTAGGCCCGAACGGGGCAGGGAAATCGACACTTTTTCATGTGCTTACCGGTAGCATGAAGGCACTGCGTGGCAGTGTTCAGGCGTTTGGTGAGCCGATTTCGACGCACCGTAAAGCGGGACATATTGCTTATATGGCTCAGCGCGAAGCGATTGAATGGGATTTTCCTGTCTCGGTCTGGGAAACTGTGATGGGTGGCCGCTATGGGCATATGCGTCATGACCCCTTGTGGCGGCGTCTGTTGCCTTCACGTTGGTATGATTGCCGCCATGGCGAGGCTGTAAAGAGCGCGCTAGAAGCGGTGGATATGCTGGCGTTGGCGAAACGCCCGATTGGCGCGCTATCCGGTGGGCAGAAAAAGCGTGTTTTACTTGCCCGTACGCTTGCTCAGCAGGCCAATATTTTACTGCTTGATGAGCCACTGGCGGGTGTAGACCCACCTAGTGAGCGGTTGATTTTAGACGTGCTGGCCGGTGAGCGAGAGGCTGGACGTACGGTAATTATGGTCACTCACGATATGCCAGGGGCACGGCGCCACGTCGACCATGTGGTGTTGATCAATCGTTTTATTCGTGGGGTAGGCTCGCCTGATGAGATGCTCAGCGATGCCAAGTTGGCTGAGCTTGCAGTGAGCTCCACCGAGCAGTCGGCGAATGATGTGCAGGTCGATAAAGCATCTTCCTTAACGGCAGCGCAGGGGTAACTAACGTGGCAGAACTAATGGCAACACTTGGCCTGTTTGGCGATGCGTTGGTGAGCGGGCTCATTGCCGCCATCATGGTTATTGTCAATTTATTTCCCGCTAGCATTTCAGATGCTTTCCAGTACGCCTTTATGCAGCGCGCCTTATTAACCTCGGTGTTGGTGGGGGCTATCTGCGGTATTTTATCCTGCTACGTGGTGCTTAAGCGCTGGTCACTTCTAGGCGACGCGATCTCCCATGCGGTGCTGCCGGGGGTGGCCATTGCCTATCTGTTAGGCTGGCCCTTCTTTATTGGCGCGTTTATTACTGGCGCGCTGACCTCAGTGGGCATTGGTGCGATTGAGCGCCACACGCGAATCAAATCCGATGCGGCCATGGGATTAATGTTTACCGGTGCTTTTGCACTGGGCATTGTGATTATCAGCAAAATCGCCTCCAGCACCCACCTGATGCATATCCTGTTTGGCAATGTGCTGGGTGTTCAGCAATCGGCACTATTGCTGACCTTAGTGGCCAGCGTGATTGCCTTGCTGGTGGTGTGGCTCGCTTATCGGCCGTTGCTGCTCTACGCGTTTGACCCCCAGCAGGCTCAGGCGCTGGGTTTCAATACCAGCGTGATTCACTACGGTTTGATCTTGCTGCTGACGCTTACCATCGTGGCGAGTTTAGAAACGGTGGGCATTATTTTAGTGGTCGCGATGCTTATTACTCCAGGCGCCACGGCGCACTTACTCACGGACCGCTTTAAAACCATGATGCTGATTTCAGTGGGCGTGGGCGTTAGCTCAGCGGTCATTGGGCTGTGGCTTTCTGTGGTGTTGGACGTTGCTTCTGGCGGCACCATTGTATTGGTCGCTACCAGTTGGTTTTTTATGGCGCTGCTTTTTTCGCCCAAGCAGGGTGTATTGATGCGCCAATGGCGTCGCTGGCGCATGGGCCAGCCTTAGGGAACAGTGTCAATTACTTACAAAAAGTAGGGCGTTGCGAAACTTATGGCTGCGCCTGATCGGCCGATTCGGAAAGTGATTTAATCTGGTTTTTTACCCCTACGGCATCCTCTACATCGAGCTGAAAAGCGATACCCGTGCCAGGTGTCTCATCAAATTCGCCCACTTGGGCAATCGCCTCAAGAATATGGCGGCTGCGGTGCTCCTCCGCCAGGAACAGCAGCATATCCCGTTGTGCGGTAATCTCCATGCCAAAAATTCCGTGGGCTTTATTTAACCCTTCGCCTCGGGCGTTATTGATCACGGTGGCGCCCGTAGCACCTGCATGGCGTGCGGCTTCAATAATGGCATCGGTTAGTTCGTCTTCCACCATGGCGACAATGAGTTTAAAACGCATCGTGATCTCCTTTTCCTACTAGTTTGCTTTTTAATGGCGTTGAGGTCTTGGCTGTGCTTCGTCGTGTGGCCCGCCATTGAGCAATTTGGGCATAACCCATTACGGTAATAATAGGAAATAAACAGGCAAGAGCGATCATGCCAAAGCCGTCCATTACCGGGCTACGTCCAGGAATTTCTGTTGCAAGTCCTAATCCTAACGCGGCAATAATCGGCACCGTTATGGTAGAAGTAGTGACGCCACCTGAGTCGAATGCCAACGGAATAATGGATCGCGGCGAACGCAAAGTTTGAACAATGACCAGCAAGTAAGCGGCGAATACGAACCACTGCAACGGCCAGCCCATTACAATACGCCAAGTACCCAGCGTGATCCCAAAAGCCATACCAAGTGCAACCGCAATGCGCAGCATCAATGGGTCAATCGTGCCGCCTGAAATCTCACCTGCCTTCAACGAAACCGCAATGAGCGATGGTTCGGCAATTGTCGTACTGGCGCCAATAGCAAAGGCGAAAATATATACCCAGTAATAGTCACTCCAATGACGCTGGGCCCCTTCGGCTAAGCTTGGCAAAAATTCATGGTTAGTGAGCTGGGTGGCCATTAACTCACCCATTGGAAACAGTGCTTGCTCTAAGCCGACTAAAAAAAACGACAGCCCCACCCAAACCATAAGAAAACCGACCAAAACCTGCGGCAGGCGCTTTACAGGCTTACGAATGACCAAGAATTGGAAGCCGAAAACGATTGTAGCGATAGGCAGGATATCCAGCAGTGTTCCCCAAAAAGTGACGATAAGCGTCATGGAGCGACTCCTGGTATCAGATGGATGCCGACAATGCCAAATACCAGCACAAAAATAATCGGCATCACTGATGCCAATGCAATCAGGCCAAAACCGTCGAGCATCGGGCTGCGGCCTTTTATCGAAGACGCGAGTCCTACACCCAATGCTGTCACCAGCGGCACCGTGATGGTCGAGGTTGTCACTCCGCCTGAGTCATAAGCGATGCCAATCATCTCGGCGGGGGCAAGCAGGGTTAACAACAGTACTAGCACGTAGCCGGCAATAATCATTAAATGCAGCGGCCAGCCTTTAAAAATGCGTACCACGCCTATTACTACCGCTACGCCGACAGAAGCAGCCACTACCATACGCAGCGCAAAGGCAAAGCTGTTTTGTGCACTAATGCTGTTATCAATAATACCGCCTTGGGCAACAACTTCAGCCGCACGGGCAGCGATGGCGATCAAGGCAGGCTCGGCAACGGTAGAGCCAAGCCCCAATGCAAAAGCAAACACTAGCAGCCAAGTTATTGAGCCTTTTTTTACAAATGCTCGCGCTAGGTTCTCGCCCAGGGGAAATAGTCCCAGCTCAAGTCCTTTAATAAAGAGAGTTAGGCCTACGACAACAAACACCAGGCCTAGGGCCAGATCTATCAAAGCGAGGGAGTCGGGCAGTGGCTGACGAATAACCACGAGTTGGAAAAACGCCATCACCAACACCACCGGCGCAAGGTCGCGCAGGCTATCTTTAAGTTGGTGAGCGAGCGATACCACAAGATCCATTAAATCTTCCGCGAGTCAGGGGATAGCAGTGCTGAAGCACTATCTCATTAATGTCAGAGTGTAGAAGGAAAGAGTATTCAAAAAGTTGATCCTGCGCATGAAGATCAGCTAATAGAGCCAATGTCCAAATTTAGAGAAGTACAAAGGCGATTTTTAACTCACTATCGCATTCGTTGCGGACTTTTAGAAGCTGCCAAACAGGGTTCCTAAGGTAATCACGCTAAGCAGCGCCATGATCGGCAATGCAATGGTTACCATAGCAACGTTGCCATAAGACTGACGATGGGTCAGGCCACAAATCGCCAGCAGTGTGATAACCGCGCCTGAGTGGGGAAGCGTATCCATGCCCCCTGCAGCCAGCGTTGCTACGCGGTGCATGAGTTCAGGGCTAATACCTGCTTGTTGGGCCATGGCTAAATATTCGCTGCCTAGGGTCTCTAGAGCAATTGAGAGCCCGCCGGAAGAGGAGCCAGTGATCCCCGCCAGCACGCTCATTGCCATGGCTTCTGAAATTAAAGGGTTGCCAGGTGAAGCCGTAAGGACTGCATCGCGGATAATCGCAAAGCCTGCCAAGCTGGCAATGACGGCACCGTAGCCTACCTCTGAAGCAGTGTTAAAAATCGGTAGCAGCGAGCCCAAACAGCCTTTATTGACACTCTCTTTAAGATCCAGCCAATGCTTCCAGCGGGTAATAATCAGCCATGCAGATGCGCTGAGCAGGGCGATCAGAATAGCCCAAAGCCCGCTCTGTCCCGATGGCGATACATTTTCAAACTCCTCGCTGATAAAGCTTAAATCAAGAGCGGGAAACACACCGTAAGTGAACAGCGCATTCAAACCAATCACCATAATAATGGGTATCAGTGCCAGCCATAGCGGAAGGTGGGTGGTAGGCGCTTGTGCTTCTTCATTGGCATCTGCTTCGCGCTCAGTATGTTGGCCGTACCCTTCGCCATTAGAGGCCGCTTTTTTAACCCGTGACTGAAGATAGAAAGTCCCCAGCCCAAGCATAATCAGCCCGGCGATAATACCGAGACCAGGTGCTGCAAAGCTGTTGGTTTCATAATAAGGAATGGGAATTGCGTTCTGTATCGAAGGTGTCCCCGGCAGGGCTGTCATGGTGAAGGTGAAAGAGCCAAGCGCAATAGACGCCGGAATTAGCCGTTTGGGCACATCGGCGCTACGAAAAAGTTCACGGCTGATCGGATAAATGGCAAAAGCAACGACAAACAGCGATACGCCGCCATAGGTGAGCACCGCACAGGCCATGACGACCGTGAGCACGACATGGTGAGTGCCGAGCTTTTTGACAATCCCGTTGGCAATCGATTGGGCAGCGCCGGAATCGGCCATTAACTGCCCAAACAGGGCGCCCAACAGAAACAGTGGGAAGAACTGGATCACGTAGTTGCCCAGCGCGCTCATAAAGGTATCGGTGTAGATCGGCAATAAAAAGGCGGCATCGCCAGACAACAGCACCGCCAAACACGCCATAAGAGGAGCCAGCAGCAGCACTGAAATGCCGCGATAGGCGAGGAACATTAATAAAATCAGTGAAGTGACAATCGCAACTATGCTCATGCGAGCTCCTAAGCAAAACGTAAAGTAGCCAGCGCTAAAATTAAGCCAGAGAGCGATGGTAGGTAGCATGGTGCAATGCAGCAATGGTGTCGCGACTAAAGTAGCAATGCTTGACGCGCGAACCGTAGCCTTAGGTTTGCCTGTTTAATCTGCTAAAATCCGCTCCCTTCGCCGTTAGTGACCTTTCAATTGCTCTAGGAAACTTCATGAATGCAGTAATTCTTGCAGTGCTTGTGATGGTGGCGCTATCGCTGGCGCGTGTCTCGGTTGTATTTGCTTTAGTGGTGGGTGCTTTAGTCGGCGGTTTAGTGGGTGGGTTGTCACTAGAACAAACGCTGGACGCCTTTAATACAGGCGTTGGCGGCGGGGCCCAGGTAGCACTGGCCTACGCCACCTTGGGGGCCTTTGCGGTGGCGATCTCCCGCTCTGGCCTACCGGATATGCTGGCTAATCGGTTGATTACGTTATTGGGTAAAGAAGAGGCCAGCGTTGCGCAACAGACGCGGGTCAAAATGCTGTTGCTAACGGCAGTGCTGTTGGTGGCTATTTCTTCTCAGAACGCGATCCCGGTGCATATTGCCTTTATACCGGTGCTGATTCCACCGCTGCTAACCGTGATGAATCGCTTAAAGCTGGATCGACGCGCAGTAGCATGTGCGCTTACGTTTGGTTTAACGGCGCCGTATATGCTGCTTCCGGTAGGGTTTGGGGCGATTTTTCTAAATGATATTCTTTTGGCCAACTTAAATAGCGCTGGGGAACCGCTAGGTTTAGAGATTACCCGTGGCATGGTGCCGCTGGCCATGGCGGTGCCGGTAGGGGGCATGGCGCTGGGGCTAATCGTTGCGCTATTTTGGAGTTACCGCCGCCCGCGTGAGTATCAAGCCGAAGATATCGCTAACGCCAACGTTGCCGCAGGTCATACGCCCGCCAAACCGCATATGCTGGGGCTTGTTATGTCGGGGGTGGCGATTGTCGCAGCACTTGGCCTCCAGCTTTACAGTGGCTCAATGATACTGGGGGGCTTGGTAGGGATTGGCCTGCTTTCAATGGGCGGGATCTTTAAGTGGCGTGAAGCTGACGATCTGTTTACCAGTGGTATGCGCATGATGGCGCTGATCGGTTTTATCATGATTTCCGCGGCGGGCTTCGCCGAAGTCATGAAAACCACCGGTGAAATTGATGCGCTGGTCTCGGGAGCTTTTTCACTATTTGGCGATAACCGCGGCTTAGCGGCTCTGGTGATGCTGCTGGTAGGGCTATTTATTACGCTGGGTATCGGCTCATCGTTCTCCACGATACCGATCATTGCCGCGATTTTTGTGCCCTTGGCGGTACAGTTTGGCTTTTCCCCTATGGCCACGGTGGTGCTGGTGGGTACGGCCGCGGCGTTGGGTGATGCTGGCTCGCCTGCCTCTGACTCTACCCTGGGGCCCACTTCAGGCCTTAACGTTGATCGTCAGCACGATCATATGTGGGACAGCGTGGTGCCGACGTTTCTGCACTACAACATTCCGTTAGTGGGCTTTGGCTGGCTCGCGGCAATGATGCTCTAAAAGCCCCTATCTCCAAACTAAAAAGGGACAACTTGGTTGTCCCTTTTTAGTTGCTTAATCTCTATCACTATTTAGGCAGGTGGCTTTCAAGCGCGCTTAACAGCCCACGCAGAAGCGAAAGCTCTTTGCGGCTGGGCTGGGCGCGGGCGAAGAGGGCTTGAAGCTGCTCTTCAGTGCGGGCATGTGGCTGGGTTAAAAAGCCACTCTCCTGCATTAAGCGGCCTAGATGCGCTTGAAAGTGTAAGAACTGTTCGCGGCTGGGCGGCGTTGCCTCCAGTGGGCGCTGATAAGCAAAGCCGCTCTCCTCACCTTTACGCCAGGCGCGGTGCACTTCGTAAGCCAGTATCTGTACCGCCTGGGATAAATTCAGAATACCGTAATCATGATTGGCGGGAATGCTGACTTGGTGCGTGCAGCAGCGGATCTCATCGTTAGTCAGCCCGGAACGTTCTCGTCCAAACACCAATGCCACTGGTGCCGTTTGTGCATTCTGAATAACGGCTGCCGCCATCTCATCGGGTTCGTCAAAGTGGGGCAAGGGTAGGCTGCGTAAGCGTGCGCTGGCACCCACCACCTGAACGCAGTCGTTAACCGCTTCCTCCAGTGTTGTGACTACCCGTGCATTATCCAGAACATCAGTGGCCCCTGCGGAAAGGCGAGTGGCTTCTTCATCGGGAAACATGCGCGGATTCACCAGCACCAGCTCGGTTAAGCCCATGGTTTTCATGGCCCGTACCGCAGCGCCGATATTGCCTGGGTGGAAGGTCTGAACGAGTACGATACGAATATGCTGCAACATGCGCTGATTTCGCTCTATAGCCTTATAAAAATCGCGCTGATAGTACCACGTTAGCTGTGCGCAATGGGGCTGGAGGCAATGAGTCGAACGACCCACAAAAACGCAACAACCCCGCACAAGGCGGGGTTGTTGGTGACTACTTTAACGGCTAGTAGTCTTGAGCAGAGGGCTCAGGGGTGCATTACATCATGCCGCCCATGCCACCCATTCCGCCCATGCCACCCATATCAGGGGCAGAGTCTTTCTCTTCCGGGTCTTCAGCGATCATGCACTCGGTGGTGATCATCAGACCAGCCACAGAACCAGCAGACTGCAGTGCAGTGCGGGTTACTTTAGCCGGATCTAGAACGCCCATTTCGAACAGATCGCCAAATTCACCGGTTTGTGCGTTGTAACCGAAGTTGCCGGTTTCATCTTTCACACGGTTGATAACCACGGCGGGCTCTTCACCAGCGTTAGCCACGATTTGACGCAGCGGTGCCTGCATAGCGCGTAGCGCCATGTTGATACCGTGGTTCTGGTCTTCGTTCTCGCCAGTGAGGCCTTGTACTTTCGCCATAACGCGAACCAGTGCAGTACCGCCACCAGGTACCACGCCTTCTTCAACGGCTGCACGCGTAGAGTGCAGAGCGTCTTCAACGCGGGCTTTCTTCTCTTTCATTTCCACTTCGGTGGCAGCACCGACGCGGATAACGGCAACACCGCCTGCCAGTTTGGCAACGCGCTCTTGCAGCTTCTCTTTATCGTAGTCAGAAGAGGTGTCTTCGATTTGCGCGCGGATCTGGTTAACACGTGCTTCGATATCGCCTTCTGCACCAGCGCCATCGATGATAGTGGTGTTCTCTTTAGACATGGTCATGCGCTTAGCGGTACCCAGGTGATCCAGGTTCGCTTGCTCAAGCGTCAGGCCGACTTCTTCAGAGATAACCGTGCCATTAGTCAGGATAGCGATATCCTGCAGCATGGATTTGCGACGGTCGCCGAAGCCAGGTGCTTTGGCAGCGGCTACTTTAACGATGCCGCGCATGTTGTTAACAACCAGCGTTGCCAGTGCTTCGCCTTCGATATCTTCAGCGATGATGGCTAGCGGCTTGCCTTGCTTAGCAACAGCTTCGAGAACCGGCAGCAGCTCACGGATGTTGGAGATCTTTTTATCCACTAACAGGATGTAAGGATCTTCAAGTTCAACCGTCATGGTGTCCTGGTTGGTAACGAAGTAAGGAGACAGGTAGCCGCGATCAAACTGCATACCTTCCACGACTTCCAGCTCGTCTTCAAAGCCACGGCCTTCATCAACGGTGATGACGCCTTCTTTGCCGACCTTTTCCATCGCTTCGGCGATAATTTCACCGATGCGCTTGTCACCGTTAGCAGAGATGGTGCCAACCTGTGCAATCGACTTGGTGTCGGTGCAAGGGACAGACATCGCCTTGATTTCTTTAACGGCAGCATTAACGGCTTGGTCGATGCCGCGCTTAAGATCCATCGGGTTCATGCCGGCAGTAACGCCTTTCAAACCCTCAGCGATAATGGCCTGGGCCAGAACGGTAGCGGTGGTAGTACCGTCACCAGCGGCGTCAGAAGTCTGTGAAGCGACTTCTTTAACCATCTGCGCGCCCATGTTTTCGAACTTGTCTTTCAGTTCGATCTCTTTGGCGACAGAAACACCGTCTTTAGTAACAGTCGGGGAACCGAAAGATTTTTCCAGTACCACGTTACGGCCTTTAGGGCCGAGGGTTACTTTTACCGCGTTGGCAAGAACGTCAACACCGCGCGCCATACGCTTACGGGCATCATCTGAAAACTTAACTTGTTTAGCTGACATATCTGCTACTTCCTAAATTGAATGCAAAAACGTGAAAGTAAATAATCGAGGCGCTCATCAATCAAATGTGAGCCGCAACGACTGTTAGCCTTCAACAACCGCAAGAATATCGGCTTCGCTCATGATCAAGACTTCTTCGCCGTCGACTTTTTGTTTCTCAACGCCGTAGCCATCTTTAAAGATCACGTTATCGCCAACTTTAACGTCGAGAGGACGGACATCGCCATTTTCGAGAATGCGGCCATTACCGACAGCAAGAATTTCGCCACGCGTCGGCTTTTCTGCTGCATTGCCCGGAAGCACGATGCCGCCAGCGGTTTTCTGCTCTTCTTCAACGCGACGGACGATGACACGATCGTGCAAAGGACGGATATTCATTCACGTTCTCCTGAGTAGGGTTGAAGCCCTGATGAGGGCGGTTAGTCTAAAAGTGTTCTCGAGGGAGTAACCCGCGAGAAGTGAAGACCTGACGGTCTTCCTTGTTAATGGCAGCTACCGTCTAGATCGCTGCCGAATTTGTGTGCTGGGTGAAAAATGGGGGCTGCGGTTGGCCTTTCAAGGGGGCGAGTAAGAAAAAATTGATTTTTTAGCGATTTTCTTCCAATCCGCGCCTTAGTCGCGGCGTGGAGGCTCATCTCGGCTAATAAAGTCACCCTCGATCGGGCCCTCCTGTTGGGAGGTATTGGGGTTGTGGTGCTCATGTGCTCGGGCCGAGGAAGCGTTAGGATCTTGCTGCTGACTAGCAATCTTTTTCAGACCTAGCCAAGTAAGTGCTTTAAACATCAATTGGCGTGCGCTAGGTATCAGGCACGCAAGGCCCAGCGCATCGGATAAAAAGCCTGGCGCCATTAATAAGGCACCACCAAAAATAAGCGCGGCGCCAGTCAATAGCTCACTAGAAGGGATTTCGCCGACCTGCATACGCTGACGCGCACGAGCAAAGGTTGATATGCCTTCTTTACGAATAAGATGTAACCCGGCAAAGCCTGTGCCAAGCACTAGGAGTAGGGTAGTGAATAGCCCTATTTGGCTACCAATCGAAAAAAGCACTACAAAATCAAGTAGGGTAAACAGTGATATAAAAACAAGAATGGGCATGACTAACTCCAGAAAGCGCTAGAAATAGCGACTCGATAACCGTCGTAATTGCGTAATATGGTGACATAAATATAAATAGCAAGCAGCTAACATTGCGCACTCCAGCGGCGATGTAGCTCGATTAATGCCCGTAATTCTTCTATGCTGCAATGCACAATTAAGCTGGTTGTATTTCTCGTAAGGAGTCAATAATGGTACTTGCCGATAAAGTAATCGCCGTCACCGGTGGGGCGCGTGGGTTGGGTTATGCCATGGCATTGCGCCTGGGGAAGCAGGGCGCACGCATGGCGCTGTTGGATATGAGCGCTGAAGCGCTTGATCAAGCGGTATCAGCACTTGCTACAGAAGGTGTCGATGCTCAAGCCTTTGTGGTGAATGTTGCAGAAGAGGCTTCTGTGACTCAAGCATTTGCCGATATTGCTCAGCGTATGGGGCCGATCAGCGGTTGCGTTAATAACGCGGGGATTACTCAGGATGCACTCCTGGTAAAGGCCAAAGAGGGGCAAGTGGAAAAACGCATGTCGTTGGAGGCATGGCAAAATGTCATTAACGTCAATTTAACTGGCGTTTTTCTGTGTGGTCGCGAGGCTGCCACGCAGATGATTGAAGCAGGGCATGAAGGTGTGATTGTTAATATCTCCAGCATTTCCCGTGCAGGAAATATGGGCCAAAGCAACTATGCCGCCGCCAAAGCAGGCGTGCATGCGCTGACGGTTACCTGGAGCAAAGAGTTAGCGCGCTATGGTATTCGCACCGGCACCGTGGCCCCAGGGTTTGTGGCTACCGAAATGACCGCCTCGATGCGTCCCGATATGCTGGAACGTATCTCATCAAGCGTGCCGCTAAAACGCCTGGGTGAGCCGGATAACATTGCTCAAAGCGTTGCGTTTATCCTTGAAAACGACTACTTCACCGGGCGTATGATTGAGTGCGATGGTGGGTTGCGGCTGTAGCATTTACTTGCTGTAACCAGAATGGGCGGCCAAGCATGGCCGCCCATTAGTCGCTCTTAAAAGATCGTGATTAAAAGGTCGTACCTAAAAATAATCGCGACTAATCTCTCGCTGAAAATACATCTCCAAGCGCAGTGTCATGGCCCAGCGTGGGTCATAGCTAACATCGCGTTGAAAATGCAGTTCCGGAATCACATCGGCAAATAAAATCCCTTTATGGATGTCCCGGCGATAGCGTGTTTGCAGGTAGTAGTTAGTCATGCGAGGATTTGAAGCGCTTTCGCCGATGGCAATCGCCGAGTAGCGCAGTGCGCTGCGGCGGTTAATGCGGTGATTGATTTCGGCAATTTCACTGTATTCCAGCTTATCTTCCTCTTCACGCCACTGAACCGTA
Organism: Halomonas sp. MES3-P3E; assembly: GCF_002836035.1. NCBI lineage: Bacteria > Pseudomonadati > Pseudomonadota > Gammaproteobacteria > Oceanospirillales > Halomonadaceae > Halomonas > Halomonas sp. MES3-P3E. The sequence continues at coordinate 33,814 of NZ_PJBT01000185.1, forward strand.
GAAATAAACCGCAAATGGCGGCGTTCGCTCAATTGGCGGCCGATATCCCAGCGCGTTCGTGCCGAATAGCCTTCATTGTTAAACCAGGAAACACGGTTGTTCGACTCAAGCTGCCAAGGCCCTTCACCAAGCTGCCATAGCCGTTCGCTGGTAAAGCGAACATAAGGATCCAGAGGGAGACGCAGACGAATACCAGCGCCAACGCGGTTGCTCCAATTTTCGCGCTTGTCACGACTTTCTAGCCAATCCAGGCCTAACGTAGAGCTACGACGGTCGCGCTGGTCATTGGCAAGACGCCCTGATCCTTGCTCTTCAAGAGTACCTTGCGACTCTTCAGGATCACTCTCAATCACCAGGCGTAAGCGTTCTTCCGAGGTAGGTAGATCGATACGGTAACGAAGTGAAGTATCGCCGCGCGTACCATCCCCCTCCATCCAATCGATTTCTTGGCCAAAACGAAGATAAGACTCGTTTTTGGTCTGCATATGGTCGTCGGTGCCAAAGAAACCATCAATTCGGCGCGATGTGTTATCTACCCAATTGCCTACGCTTTCACGAAACGGTTCAACGTGCTCTTCCGCCCAGACAGGTAGGTCACTGTCATCCTCTTCGGCATAAGCGCTAGCCGCAACCGTGGTCATTATGCCGAGCCAGCAGAAGGTTAGGATTTTATGCATCGAATGGTCTCAATCAAAAGTGCTCGCTGTTCAATATCAGCTTTGCAAAGGTAAGGGGTTAACGTGCTTTATGAGTCTCGATCTCTTTTGCCCATTCAAGTACGCGCTTACGTTGGCCACGGCTATTGAGTCGGTCTGTATCAACGCTAGCTGGAATAAGCTGACGATTGGGCGATGCGTCTAGATCAAGATTAAAAGACCTCGAGGCGCCAGTGGGCATATCTTCAGAGCCATAAATGGCAATAACACGAATTTCGAGTTGTATATTCTGCTCATGAAGCAGGCTGTCATCAATTTCCCAATATTGCTTAACCTGATTGACAATGTCGCCAAACGACTGAATATTAAGGTAATCCCCCGATGCTAACGGGCCTTGATGGGTGCGATAGCTGGCTTCCTGTTTTTCGCTGCCGTGTTGCTGGTACTCCACCACATCTAGAGAGTAACTCTTTTTTTGCGTATGCAGCACCGCTACAAGGTGTTGAACATAGATTGCTTCGCTGCTCATATTGCTGATTAAGCAAATAGCATCCACACCAATCCCCTTGCCACGGTTAATGATTACACGAGGGCGACGTTGGCGGACATAGCCGTTATAAAGCAATTGGGCATAGAAAACCCAGACGAAGAGGGTGCAAATACTGGCTATTGCCGAGATGGCTTGGGCATTATCGTTGAGCCATTCCATTATTAGAGATCCTTCTCATGGTTATTGGAGGTAGTCATTGGCGATAGTATTGGTGTCAATTACTCGCAGTAAGCCATTTCACATTGAGGCATAAACGAGTATCCAGTTAGTCGTTTTAACAGAGCCTAGCGGAAAAGTGGAGCTAAGTCAGCCTGTTAAAAGTACGTAATTCGGCAAATGCTAAGCACGAAAAAAATGGCATTGAGCCATTAATGATTTAAAGCGAGGGATAAAACGCAAAAAAAGCCTTAATATCACCTAAGCTAGGCAGGTATTAAGACATTTTGAAAGGGGGGGGTAACGTTAACTGCTTCAAAACTAACAAGTAATTGGTGCGGATGGGGAGACTCGAACTCCCACACCTTACGGCACTAGAACCTAAATCTAGCGTGTCTACCAATTCCACCACATCCGCTAAGACGAGGAGTATATTATCAACTTCGTGATAGAAGTCAACCATGAGTTTAATATTAATATCTCTATTGGGGAGAAGGCATGAATGTAAAACAATGGCTACAGCGTGGCGGCCATTGGCTAAAGCAGGCCATGCCTGGCTATTGCGCCTTTTGTTTGGCACCCGCCTTGGCGGGGCGGGGGTGGTGCACCGCCTGTTTGGTCGGGCTGCCGTGGAACCTGCATGCCTGTCGCCAGTGCGGTGACCCTGTTTACCACGGAGCGCAGCTGTGTGGTCACTGCTTAATTGACCCACCGGCATTCTCGACCACCCAAGCGGGGCTTTTGTATCAGGGGCCGATTAAAGAGCTGGTACATGATTTTAAATTTCACGCCTCTCCTCGAGCGGGCACGTTGTTAGCGGAGTTAATGGTATTAACGCCGCCGCCTACCCAAGCAGACGCACTGTTGTCGGTACCTATGCACCCAGCGCATGCTCGCACGCGAGGATTTAATCAATCGCAGTGGTTAGCCGAGAGGCTCAGCCGCCAGTTTGATGTGCCATTGGTGTCTGCCAAGCGAGTGAAGGATTCCCCCTCCCAGCGCACGTTAAACCGTCGTCAACGGGCTGCTAATTTGGTGGGCGCCTTTGTGTTTGAGACGCCGCCACCAGCGCATGTATTGATCATTGATGATGTTGTAACGACGGGCTCGACGGGGCATGCACTGGCGCGCGCGGCGCTAGAGGCGGGCGCAGAACGTGTGGATATTTGGGCGACCGCGCGGACACCCCTGGGCAAGGATTGATAGAATAGCGCTTTAGCGTATTCAAAAGCCTTTTTGCCAACCCAGGAGTGACCGATGTCACACCCGTTTAGCTCACTTTCGCCCGACCTAGTGATGTCTGCAGTAGAGTCGCTGGATGTTTGGCCCGCCGGTGAGCCCTTTGCGCTGAATAGCTATGAAAACCGTGTGCTGTTGTTTCGCGATGACGACGGCAAAAACTGGATTGTTAAATTTTATCGGCCTGATCGCTGGTCAGACGCGGCGATTCAGGAAGAGCACAATTTTTTACAGGAGCTCGCTAGTCAGCAGGTGCCGGTAGTTGCGCCTTGGCGTGATAGGGCGGGTGTCTCGTTACACTATTTTAAAGCGTATCGATTTGCACTGTTTCCCCACTGCCCAGGCCAGGCACCAGAATTAGATAATCCATCGCACTTATTTGCCATGGGGCAGGTGTTAGGGCGGTTGCATAAAGTGTCGGCCAAAAAAACGTTTCAGCACCGTCCTCGGCTAGAAATGGCGAGTGGTATTTTAGATGCTCAGCAGCGAGTGCTGGCCAGTAATTGGATGAACCGTCATCAGCGCCGGGCTTACGATAATGTAATTGAAAAGGTGCATCAGCAGCTTGTAAAACATACGGTCCCCGCCAGCAGCATGATTCGCTGCCATGGCGATTGCCATTTGGGCAATGTGCTGGGGCGTGATGAGGACTTTACGCTGGTCGATTTTGACGACTGCATCATGGCGCCTGCTATGCAGGATATTTGGATGCTACTGCCCACGGATGACCCACAGGGGTGGCGATCGTATCTAAGTGAAATTACCGAAGGGTATGAGGAAGCCTGCTCGTTTCCTACTGATCAGTTGGCGTTGATAGAACCACTGAGAAGTTATCGTTTAATTAGGCACTCAGCATGGCTGGTCTCTCGCTGGGATGATCCTGCTTTTCCCCGTGCTTTTCCCTGGCTGGCGGATAGTGGCTATTGGGATCAGCATATCCGCCAATTAGAGCAGCAGTGCCTGCAGTTAGACAATCCCCGCTGGCTGGCGTAAATAGGGACGATTTAATCTGGTACGGCCTCTTCGCGGGGTACGGGGTTAGCGACGCCTTCTCCGTCCACTTGGCGGCGTTGCTCGTTCAATTCTTCAGAGGGGTTGTCCTGCTCTTTAATCTCTAGGGACTCATTTAGCGTGAGAACGAACGTTTGCCCAGGAGAAAGCGTGCACGGAGTGCCTTCGCACGCGATGCCGTATTGACCATCTTCGGCATACGCGCTGGCGCTGAATTCACCTGTAAAAATATCACTGTCCGCATCGTGTGTTTCAATGCAGGTGGCATCTTTCGTGGTAACACGAATGCGCTCATCGACTAATTGGGCATTGCCCACGATGACACAATATTCAGGCAGCGAGTGCGAAGCTTTCTCAGCTTGAGTGGGGTGAAGCAATATGTCGTTAAGACGAGCTTGGTTTGACTCAAAGGTAAGCTCTTCAACAACCTCAACGCCAACAGTCGCTTCATTGGGCAGTGAAAGTGTCGCTTCTGCGGCGAAAGAAGGTAGCGGCGTGGAGAAATAAAAGGGGGCCGCAATGGCGGCTAACCAAAAGGACGTTGGCTTAAATGACATGGCGAACTCTCAATGGTGGTGCCTGAAATAAAGGCAATCAATAATAATGATTTATCATAGCACAGGCCCCTAGGTTGCAAAGTGAGCACCGCGGCGCTCTGCCGCAGTTAGAGAAGCCAACAGCAGGCGAGATGCGGTAAAATAATGGAATTAATTAATATTTGTTGTGCGTTTTTTATGAAAAAGTATACTTTTTGTACAACTTGGGTAGAGAAAGGCGGTGGTTAACGTCCCTCTAGTGGTAGTTTTACTTTTTTCATGCGCAAAGGGTTAGAGACCTAGGTGACCGTTTGGACGCGATTGCGCACGGTTTTGATACAGTTTTTGAAGAGGCTTAATATGTCCGATGATATCGCCGAGCACTATCGCCAGATAATTTCAGCACTTGGCGAAGACCCGAACCGTGAAGGGCTACGAGATACGCCGAAACGTGCAGCCAAGGCTATGCAGTTTTTGAATGCAGGCTACTCTCAGTCGTTGGACGAGATCGTTAATGGTGCGGTGTTTGAATCGCAAACGGATGAAATGGTGTTGGTGAAAGACATTGAACTCTACTCAATGTGTGAACACCACCTGCTGCCATTTATCGGTAAATGCCACATTGCCTATCTGCCAAACGGTAAAGTATTAGGACTGTCTAAGTTTGCCCGTATTGTCGATATGTTTGCGCGCCGTATGCAGATCCAAGAGAATTTAACCCGTGAGATTGCAGATGCCGTTCAGGAAGTGACTCAGGCAACGGGCGTTGCTGTGGTCATTGAGGCGCGTCACCTCTGTATGATGATGCGTGGCGTAGAGAAGCAAAACTCCAGCATGACATCTTCGGTAATGCTGGGTGGTTTTCGTAGCAACCAGGCGACCCGGCAAGAGTTTTTAATGCTGATTAACTGATTCAACTGTTGTTAATTAGCGAGTCAAGCACGCGGTAAACTTGGTCTAAAGGGGTGTTTCGTCTTAGCATGAAGAGGTTAATGAGCCTATAAGGCCATCATTTTGGCCAGGAGTCTGTCATGGAAGCGCTTAAAGAAACACAGCTGTATTGCCCCTTTGCTTATATAGACGGCAGTTGGGTCGCGGCGGATAGCGGCGAACAGATCACCGTATTGAACCCGGCAACCGGCGAAGCGATTGGCGATATTCCCCGCTTGGGAAAAGTTGAGACCGAGCGGGCGATAGACGCGGCGGATGCTGCACTACCGGCATGGCGTGCCCTTACCGCTCAGGAGCGAGCGGATTTGTTGTTGAAATGGCACGATCTGATGATGGAGCATCAGCAGGATCTTGCCATGCTGATGACCTACGAACAGGGTAAGCCGCTCAAAGAAGCGGCGGGTGAAATTGCCTATGCGGCCAGTTTTCTGCGCTGGTTTGCCGAAGAAGCGCGACGCGTTTACGGCGAAACCATTCCTGCCGCTAAAGCTAACCAGCGCATTGTGGTAACTAAGCAGCCCGTCGGTGTTGTGGGGGCCATTACGCCCTGGAATTTCCCTGCGGCGATGATTACTCGCAAGGCAGGGGCTGCACTGGCAGCAGGCTGCACGATCGTGGTTAAACCTGCTAGCCAGACGCCTTTTTCAGCCACTGCGCTCGCGCTATTGGCCGAGCGTGCCGGCATTCCCCGCGGTGTGTTCAATGTGGTGCCCGGCAGTGCCAGCGATATTGCCCAAGCCATGACCCAGTCGCCCAAAGTGCGCAAGATTACCTTCACTGGCTCGACCGAAGTAGGCCGCAAGCTGATGGCGCAAGCGGCGGAACACGTACAGAAAATCTCGCTAGAGTTGGGCGGTAATGCGCCGTTTATCGTGTTTGAAGATGCCGATTTAGACGCCGCTGTAGAAGGCGCCATGGCCGCTAAATTCCGTAACGCCGGGCAAACCTGTGTTTGCACTAATCGCTTCCTGGTTCAGTCCAGCGTGATTAATGCCTTTTGCGAAAAGTTAGCGGTTGCCATGAACAGCGAGCTGCATGTCGGCGATGGCACCAAGCCGAATATTAATATCGGTCCGCTCATTGATGGCAATGCGGTTAAAAAAGTCAGTGAACATGTGCAGGACGCCATCGATAATGGTGCAGAGCTGTTGTTGGGCGGGCATCCGCACCCGTTGGGCGGTAACTTCTTTACGCCGACGCTGATCAGTTTTGCGACCGACAAGATGAAAGTGGCTCATGAAGAGACCTTCGGTCCGCTCGCGGCTGTCTTCCCGTTTGACGATGAAGAGACCGCGATTGAAATGGCCAACGATACCCAGTATGGCTTGGCTTCTTACTTCTATTCGCGTGATCTCTCCCGCGTATGGCGCGTGGCCGAAGCACTTGAGTACGGTATGGTCGGGATTAATACCGGCGCCATTTCTAACGCTGCTGCGCCGTTTGGGGGTGTCAAAGCCTCAGGCTTAGGCCGTGAAGGCGGCCATCAGGGCTTGGAAGAGTACCTTGAAACCAAGTATCTATGTATTGATCTTGGCTGAGCCCTGAGCCCTAAGTGTTCTTTTTTTTAAGTAAGACTGGGTAAAAAAGCCCCCATCAGCGCGCTGCTGATGGGGGCTAGTTTTTGACGGTATCAGCTTGATGCCGAAAGTGTGGCTAAGCGTTGTGGCTACTCTTAGTGGCGGAAGTGGCGCATGCCGGTAAACACCATGGCAATGCCTGCTTCGTTGGCGGCGTCGATCACTTCCTGGTCGCGCATGGAACCCCCCGGTTGAATCACGGCGGTAATGCCTGCGGCTGCCGCGGCATCAATGCCATCGCGGAACGGGAAGAAGGCGTCAGACGCCATCACTGATCCGGGCACCGAAAGACCTTCGTCGGCGGCCTTAATGCCGGCAATTTTAGCCGAGTAAACGCGGCTCATTTGGCCCGCGCCAACGCCCACGGTTTGGCCCTCTTTGGCATACACAATGGCGTTGGATTTGACGAACTTGGCCACTCGCCAGGCAAAGGCCAGATCACGCAGCTCCTGTTCGCTAGGGGCGCGCTGGCTGACCACGGTCAGGTTGTCACGGGTGACCATTCCGTCGTCACGTTCCTGCACCAGTAACCCGCCGTTGACACGCTTAAAGTCCAGCGCAGGCTGCTGCTCGCCGGGCCAGTGAGCGCTGACGTCCAGCAAGCGTACGTTTTGCTTATTCGCCACGATGGCAGCGGCTTCATCGCTGACCCCTGGGGCAATAATTACCTCGACAAACTGGCGATCAATGATCGCCTGGGCTGTTTCGGCGTCCAGCGGTGTATTGAAAGCGATAATGCCGCCAAACGCACTGGTAGGATCGGTGGCAAAGGCTTTGTCGTAAGCGGCTAAGGCGGTTGCGCCAATGGCGACGCCGCAGGGGTTTGCGTGTTTAACAATCACGCAGGCTGTCTCGTTAAAGGCTTTTACACACTCAAACGCAGCGTCAGTATCGGCGACATTGTTATACGAAAGCGGCTTGCCTTGGAGCATTTTAGCCGTAGCGACACTGGGCTCGCTCGCCTGGGGGTCAACGTAAAAGGCTGCCTGCTGATGCGGGTTTTCGCCGTAGCGCATGTCCTGCTTTTTATCGAGCTGCAGGTTAAAAGTGCGTGGGAAGGTCTTATCGCTAGCATTCACTTGGCGACCCAGGTAGTCAGCAATCGCGCCGTCGTAGCCAGCGGTGTGTTCAAACGCTTTTACCGCTAAATCAAAACGCGTGGCGCGACTCACCTGGCCATCCTGTGCGGCCAGCTCACCAAGTACCCGCGCATAGTCACTGCTATTGACCACGATAGTGGTGTAGGCGTGGTTTTTGGCGCAGGCGCGTACCATGGTTGGGCCGCCGATATCGATATTTTCAATCGCATCTTCCAGCGTGCAATCAGGCTTGGCTACCGTCGCGGCAAATGGGTAGAGGTTGACGACCACCATGTCGATCGGGGTAATGTCGTTCTCAGCCATGACCGCATCATCCTGACCACGGCGCGCCAGGATGCCGCCGTGGATTTTCGGATGCAGCGTTTTTACCCGGCCATCCATAATTTCGGGGAAACCGGTGTGTTCAGACACTTCTTTCACTGCGATAGCATTTTCCTGCAGTAGGCGGAAGGTGCCACCCGTGGAGAGCAGTTCAACACCATGTTTAGTCAGGCCACGGGCAAATTCTACAATGCCGGTTTTATCAGAAACGCTCAAAAGAGCGCGGCGGACGGGGGTGGCGCTACTGTCAGTCAAGGAAGAACTATCAGCCATGAGAGGATTATCAGCCATAAGAATGCTCGTATGCAGAGTCGAGAATAGAAAATAACAACGCCCCAGGGTTATGGGGCGTCACCTTCGATAAGTCCGTATTGCTTGAGTTTTTTACGCAGGGTGCCGCGGTTCAAGCCGAGCACATCCGCGGCACGGGTCTGGTTGCCGTCGGTGTGCTCCAAAACGCAGGCGAGTAATGGTGCCTCTACTTCGGCCATCACCATGGCATAAAGGTCGCTGGCTTGGCTGCCATCTAAATGCTCAAAGTAGCGGCGCATTGCCGTTTCAACAGCCTCTCTAAGCGGCTGTGGCGGTGAGCTAGCAGCCGCCGGATCCGCAAGCGTGCCCGTTAAATGGGAGTAGCCTTCGCTGGCACGGGTGTCGCTAGAAGAGTAGGTGTCGCTAGAGAGAAGATCGCGTTCGGTCATGCAGCATGGCTTCCTTTGGCTAGCAAACGTATGGCAGCACCGGGGGCCATCACGTCGTTGATCCAATCAAATTGCGTTTCAGGTGACGCTAACGCATTGAACTGCTGCTTAAGCGCGCGCTGCTGAGGCTGCGTAAAGCGTGGGTCGTCGCTGAGGTACCAGCCGACATGCTTGCGCGCAATACGCACACCCATCGTCGTGCCATAAAACTCATGCAACGCCTCGACATGCCCGTGTAGCACGTGGCGGCGCTCCACAAGGGTGGGTAGCGCCAACCGTTCCCCATGCTGAAGATAGTGGTTAATCTGTTGAAATATCCACGGGTTGCCCTGAGCACCACGGCCTACCATTACTGCATCAGCGCCGGTATAAGCGAGTACCTCGGCGGCTTTTTCCGGACTTGTTATGTCGCCGTTGGCTATCACCGGTATCGAGAGGTGAGATTTTATCTCAGCAATCGTGTCGTACTCTGCCTGTCCAGTATAGCGCTGCTGGCGGTGACGGCCATGTACGGCGAGTGCTTGAATGCCTGCGGACTCAGCTAAGCGGGCAATTCGCAAGGCGTTGTTTGATTCGGCGCACCAGCCGGTGCGAATTTTCAGCGTTACTGGAATATCGACCGCTGAAACTACTGCGTCAAGAATCTCGGCAACCAAGGCTTCATCGCGAAGGAGCGCCGACCCAGCGGCTTTGTTGCAGACTTTTTTCGCGGGGCAACCCATGTTGATATCGATGATCTGAGCGCCAAGTTCGGCATTCAACCGCGCCGCCTGGGCGAGCATCTCGGCATCGCCACCGGCGATTTGTACCACGCGGGGGTCGGGCTCTCCGCGATGGTCCATCCGTAGCTGCGATTTACGCGTGTGCCATAAGCTGGGGTCTGACGTCACCATTTCACCCACCACCCAGCCAGCCCCCAGCCGCCGACATAACTGGCGGAAAGGCCGGTCGGTGACGCCGGCCATGGGCGCGAGAATTACCCGGTTGGGTAATGCATACGTCCCAATGGTGACGGGCTCATTGGAGGCTAGTGCATTGGCTACAGTCATGGCGTTAGGCTTTATGTGTGCTGGGCTAGCGGCGAGTAGGCGATTCAAGGGGGCGTATGATACGCCTACTCGGTGATGGGGTGAAGGCCGTTTGCCGCTTTAACGCGGACGCTGGCCGTTAAGTCGCACCCATCCTTCGCGAATCACTGGCTCCTCCATGGCGATTCCCTGTGCGGCATAGGCTTCATAAACCTCATTTGCCTGGTTCGCCAAGATGCCGGATAGCGCAATGCGGCCGCTAGGGGCCACGTGCCCGGCAATCATTGGAGCAAGCTCGACTAGCGGGCCCGCTAAAATATTGGCGGTCACAACAGGGTAGTCGCCGCCATCACTTAACTGCTCAGGGTAGTAGAGCGTTAAATCCGGCTCGGCAATCCCGTTACGCTCGGCGTTGTCACGGCTGGCTTGGAGTGCCTGCGGGTCAATATCGGTGGCATCAGCATGGCTAGCGCCGAGTTTGAGTGCGGCGATAGCAAGAATGCCGGAGCCACAGCCCACATCCAGCACGGTCTGCTGGGCTAAGTGCCCAGCCACGGCCAGTTCATCCAACCACTCCAAACACAGCGCTGTGGTCGGGTGCGTGCCCGTTCCAAAGGCCAGGCCGGGGTCGAGAATCAAGTTAACGGCGTCGGCATGGGGAGGTTCGTGCCAGCTTGGTACGATCCACAGCCGCTGGCCCATCTGCAGCGGTGTGAAGTCATCCATCCATTCCCGCTCCCAGTCCCGGTCAGCCAGTAGCTCATATTCGATGGTGGGGCAGGGCTCCTCAGGCATCTGTTCGGACCATGCCGCCTCAATACGTTCCAACATGCTTTCGACGCCCTCTAGGTCATCGTAAAGGCCGGTCAGAATGGTGTCTTCCCAGAGCGGTGTGGTGCCACGTTCTGGCTCAAATACCGGATCATCGTGGGCATCCTGAAGGCCAATCGCTGTCGCGCCTTCATCAAGCAGCAGTTCTTCGAGAAACTCTGCTTGTTCAGGGGCGACATGGGCTTTGAGTTGGAGCCAGGGCATGGAGAGTCTCCGCAGGGCGAATTAAAGACAAATACAGTAAAGACAGATTCAGTAAAAACAAAGAAGGTAAAGACAAAGACGTTAAAGACAGAGACGGGGTGGACATGGCCACCCCGCTGGGCATCACTCTTAGCGCTGGAAAGCGTTTGAAGTGCTATTAGCTGCTGAGTTTCTTTTCCAGATAGTGAATGTTGACACCACCTTGACGGAAGTAGCTATCGCGAACCAAATCTTTTTGTAGATCGATATTGGTTTTAATACCTTCCACCAGCAGTTCATCAAGGGCATTGCGCATGCGCGTAAGCGCTATTTCGCGGTCGGCGCCCCAGGTGATCAGTTTGCCGATCAGTGAGTCATAGTGAGGCGGCACGGTGTAGCCGGTGTAGAGGTGGGAGTCCATACGGACACCCAGGCCACCCGGCGCGTGAAACAGCGTTACCTTGCCAGGGGAGGGCATAAAGGTGCGCGAGTCTTCAGCGTTAATCCGGCACTCGAAGGAATGACCGTTGAGCTTTACATCTTCCTGGCGAATCGACAGCGGCAGACCCGAGGCAATGCGCAGCTGCTCTTTAACGATATCGACGCCGGTGACCATCTCGGTAACAGGGTGCTCTACCTGAACGCGGGTATTCATCTCGATGAAGAAATACTCGCCGTCTTCGTACAAGAATTCAAAGGTGCCTGCGCCACGGTAATTGATCTTAATACATGCTTGGCGACACGCTTCTAGCACTTGGGCGCGAGCTTCCGGATCAAGACCTGGTGCAGGCGCTTCTTCAAGCACTTTCTGGTGACGGCGTTGGAGTGAGCAGTCGCGGTCATAAAGATGAATCGCGTTGCCCTGACCATCCGCAAGCACCTGAACTTCGACGTGGCGCGGTTTTTCGAGGAATTTCTCCATGTAAACCGTGCCGTCACCAAAGGCGGCATGGGCTTCAGTGCGAGTAACGGTGATTGCCGAAAGCAGGTGGCCTTCGGTGTGTACCACACGCATGCCGCGACCACCGCCACCGGAGGCTGCCTTGATGATGACCGGGTAGCCGATGCGACGCGCAGTGGCTAAATTGGTCGCATCATCGTCACCCAAGGGGCCGTCTGAGCCTGGCACCGTGGGAACGCCCGCTTCTTTCATCGACTGGATAGCACTGACTTTATCGCCCATCAGGCGAATCGTCTCTGCGCGGGGGCCAATAAAGGTAAATCCCGAGCGCTCAACCTGTTCGGCAAAGTTGGCGTTTTCAGACAAAAAGCCGTAACCGGGGTGAATAGCGGTCGAGTCAGTGACTTCGGCCGCACTGATCAGGGCCGGAATATTTAAGTAAGACTGCGCTGACGATGCCGGTCCAATACACACGGCTTCATCCGCCAGGCGAACATGCATGAGTTCACGATCAGCTTTGGAATGTACCGCAACGGTTTTAATGCCCAGTTCTTTACAGGCCCGTAGGATACGGAGGGCAATCTCGCCGCGGTTGGCGATAAGTACCTTGTCCAGCATGGGAGAGTCCACCCGTGTTGAAAATGAAGGATTAAGCGATGACGATCATGGGTTGATCGAATTCGACCGGCTCACCATCTTCTACCAGGATGGCTTCCACCACGCCGTCGCGGTCAGCTTCAATCTGGTTCATCATTTTCATGGCTTCAATAATACAAATGGTATCGCCTTGCTTGACGCTATCACCGACTTCTACAAACGACTTGGCGCCCGGCGCGGGGCTGCGATAGAAGGTGCCTACCATCGGGGAGTTAACGGCTTCACCACGGTAGCTTGTGCCTTGAGGCTCAGCTTCAGCAGCCGGTGCTGATGTAGGAGCGGGAGCTGCTGCATAGCCAGGCTGCTGTTGTGCGTATTGCGGCATGGGCTGTGGCTGCCACGAGGCGCCATTAGGGTGGCGGCTGATACGAACGGACTCTTCGCCTTCCTGAATTTCAATCTCGCTAATATTGGACTCTTCGAGCAGCTCGATCAGTTTCTTAACTTTGCGGATATCCATGGCATAGCCCCATCAATGTCATAAAAGAAGATTATGAGAAATAATCACACAGTAACCGTGGCCTATAGGCGAGTTGCTGCGCGGCGCTGCGCGGCTCATCTATAGGCGCAGTAAACCAAATTTAAAAATGAAGAGAACGCTGCATGTTAGCGAACGTTACCCCGTTCTCACCCCTAAAAAAGGAAGTTTTTAGCTAATATGGGAGCGGAGTTTGCCGAAAAAGTGCCAGGATGTCCAGCGACAGCCTAAGCCAGTGCTTAAACTGACGCTGAATGTAGATTTAAACAACTGTTTGACGATATTCGCGTCAAAACGCTGCTTAAGTGCCTTAGTGGGCAAGGCTCGTAGGGTGGTGGCTCAACTATTGGCAAGCCACTGGCTAACGGATTCAAGATGTTCATGCAGTTGGTCGGCGGTGACTTCGCCTTGAATGCGCGCATCACGAATTTCTTCGCCTTGACTGAAAAACAGCAGGCTTGGCGGGCCGAAAAGATTGAACTGTTCCAGCAGCTCACGACTTTGTGGATCGGTCTGCGTCACGTCTGCGGCAATTAATGTGTAACCCTCCAATGCCGCTGAAACACGTGGGTCAGGATAAACATCGCGCTCCAGTAGCTTGCATGAAATGCACCAGTCAGCGGTAAAGTGAACAAACGCCGGCTGATTAGTACTTTTCGCTTGAGCGATGGCCGCCTCAAGCGCGGTAAGGTTATCGACCTCAACAAACTCAAGCTGTTCCACTTGAGACTCGCCGGGCCCAATCGAGGTGGCCGCAAGAGGGCGCAGTGGGTTGCTGCCACCTTGCGCGGCACCAATCACCAGCAGGACGCCCCACGCCAGCAGCAAAACCCCCAGCGTTTGACGTGCCCGTGGCCACCCTTGCGGTTGATTGAAGTTCAGAGCCCCAAGCGCCAGCGCCGTGCCGATCGCGAGTGTTGCCCATAGAAGTAGCGCTATGGGTGCAGCAACTAAACGCTCGATCATCCAAATTGCCACACCCAGTAGCAACAGGCCAAAGGCAATCTTTACGCCATTCATCCAGGCGCCCGAACGGGGTAACAGTGTGGCGCCAAAGGTGCCGACTAAAAGAAGCGGTACGCCCATGCCCATTCCCAGGGCAAAGAGTACCGTACCCCCCATGGCTGCATCACCGGTTGAGGAGATAAACACCAGTGCCCCGGCTAATGGAGCGGTGACGCAGGGTGACACCACTAGTACGGAGAGCGCACCTGCTAACGCTAAACCCGCTGGTCCACTACGCTGAGCGCGAGCCTGCCAGGCGTCAATACGGGTGGCTAAGCGGGGCGAGAGATTCAGCGTGAAGGCCCCGAACATGGCCAGCGCAAAGAGCGTGAAGAGTACGGCGAAAGTGATAAGCACCGGTGCCGACTGTAAGCGCGCCTGAAGATTAAGGCCGGCGCCGAACAGCCCCATCAAGATCCCGACCAGCGCGTAGGTCAGCGCCATCCCCAGCACATAGCTTAACGAGAGAGCAAAGGCGCGTGGGCGGGTGGGGTTCTGGCCGACGACGATTGAGGAGAGAATCGGGATCATCGGGAGTACGCAGGGGGTAAAGGTAAGCCCCAAGCCGGCAATAAAAAACAGCCCTAACGCTAACGGTAAGCTTGCATCGCTAATCAAAGCGCTAAAGCGGCTATCTTCACTTTGAGGCCCCGCGAAGTTACTCTGTGAAGTAGAGGTAGCGGTAGCGATTTCACTAGCGGCGCTATCTCCTTCTTGCCAGTTTGCAAATTGATTGGGCGGCTCAGTCTCACTCGCTTGTAGGCTCAAGCGTTCCGGTGGATAGCATAGCCCTGCATCCGCGCAGCCTTGAAAGGTTAACTCAACGTTTAGCGGGCCTGCGTAGGGAGCGCTCAGCGGTACTTCAAACACCACCTGGTCGCGGAAGATGTAAACATCGCCCATGAATTCATCGTTGGTGAACGTGCCTTCGGGGATGTTGGGTTCGCCAAGCGTTATACCCTCGGTCTGACTGGAGACAGCAAACTGATGCCGATAAAGATAGTACTCATCGGTGATATCGGTACCGATAAAAAGCGTTTCTCCATCGTGCCAAGCGGTAGGCTGAAAGGCTTCCATTACCGGTAAAAATTCATCTTGGTTGCTAGACGATGAAAACCATTGGGCGTGTGCGCTCAAGGGTAACCAGCCGAGAAAAAAAACCAGTAAGGGAAGTAGGCTCAGGCGTTTAAGAGATAACACGGTGCGTCCTTAATTAATGGCATCGCAAGCTAGGACAAATAGCATACCGCAACCTTGAATCTCTCGCGTATACGCTGCGGTGACGTGACGCGGTCGCTAATGGTGCGTTAATCCTAACAACCTAAAAGGTCGCCCGAAGGCGACCTTTTCACATACACAGAAGCAACTTTACAAAACGATTACGCTTTCTGGTAAGCGATAACGGATTTTTCAATCGCTTTGCGCGCAGCGTCAGCGCCTTCCCAGGACTCGACTTTTACCCATTTGCCTTTTTCGAGATCTTTGTAGTTCTCGAAGAAGTGTGCAATTTGCTGGCGCAGCAGCTCAGGTAGGTCAGTGACTTCCTGAATGTCATCGTAGAGCGAACTAAGCTTGGCGTGGGGCACACAAATCAGCTTGGCATCTTCGCCGGCTTCGTCGGTCATGTTTAAAATGCCTACCGGACGAGCACGAATAATGCTGCCGGGTTGAACCGGGTGCGGGGTCACGACCAGCGCATCCAGGGCGTCGCCGTCATCGGCTAGGGTGTGGGGAATAAAGCCATAGTTGGCAGGGTAGAACATGGGGGTGGCCATAAAGCGGTCAACGAGTAGTGCGCCCATGTCCTTATCAATTTCGTATTTGATTGGATCGTGGTTGGCTGGAATTTCGATCACCACATAAACGTCGTTGGGGAGATCCTTTCCAGCAGGGATATTATCGAAGTTCATCGTTGATTCCTTGGTAGTACTGTGGCTTGAGTCGTGCAGAGGTTAGGTAATCGTTACAGAGTCGTTGATGGCGAAGAATTATACGAACATGACTACGCGATTACCAATGCGACATAGGTGGGCCGGTGTGGTTTAGCCGTTGCCCTATTATGAGGGAAATCAAAAAGCAGCGCATATAAAAGCGCACTAATACGATAGAGACGTTTGTTGGGCATCGTTTCTGCTCCGCTGCGTGTATCATAGGCAGAGTTTATTGACAGTGAAGTCCCTCGATCGAGTCGGCAGCCTAGGAGGATGACTTGTCGCACGCCCAGTTGCTCATCAGTTATGGTCAAGCATTTGTCGCGCCGGACCGGCGCCTGCACCGCAGTTCAATGTCGGTTCGCTTTCCTGAAGCGCCGCTGCTGCGCGCCAAAGGTGGCTGTGCCGTTATTAGTGACTCCATCTCACGCAATACCATGGCCAAGCAGGCCGGTGATTTAAGCGTGCGCGGCTTTCTGGCCGATTACTTCTCCACCCCTGATCATTGGGATGTCAAAACCTCGGCCACCCGCGTGCTGCGTGCCCTTAATAGCTGGTGCTACAGCCAAAGCCAGCATGTGAAAGAGGGCAGCTTTGTTTCCTCCATGTCGGCGATGGTCTTCCGTGGGCGCGAAGCACATCTGTTTCATATGGGCGACACGCTGGTGTTCCGTTTGCGCGGGGCCGAGTTTGAGCAGTTGAGCCGAGACCATGTCACCGACTTAGGAGGGTACCGTTATCCTTCCCGGGCGCTGGGTATGGATGGCAGTGTTGATATCGATTACACCCATATAGCGCTCAAACAGGGCGATCTGTTCTTGTTCACCACCCAGGGTGTGCGCGGTACTCTGCTACCTTCCGACTATGTACGCTTGATCCGCCAAGATGCCAGTGATCTGGATGCCGCCTGCGAACGGCTTGCCGATGAGGCGAAGCAGCGCGCCCAGGATCGTGGCTACGGTGGCGATCAGTTCTGCTTCCAGTTGGTGCGAATCGATGAGTTGCCTGACGAAGTAACGGAGCATCCAGGACAGCTCTACGGCGACTTGCCGATTCCGCCAGAACTGGCGCCGGGTGAGCGTTTAGATGGCCTTGAAGTTCTCGCTGTGCTGTCACGCACAGCGCAGTCGCGGGTTTATCGTGTTCGTGATGTGCATAGCGAGCGTGAAATGGTCATGAAAGCACCCAGCCCGGAGCTTTCGTTGCGCAACGCCTATCTGGAGCACTTCCTGCTTCAGCAGTGGGTGGTCGAGCGCGTCAATTCGCCGTTTGTGGTCAAGGTGATGGAGCCGTCGCGGCCGCGCCGTTATCTCTATTACCTGATGCAGCATATTGAAGGTGAAACGCTGCGACAGTGGGCCGAACGCCATCCTCAAGCCAGCTTAACGCAGCGCTTAGATATTGCTAATCAGCTGGGTAAGGCGGTGCAGGCGCTGCATCACCGGGAAATTATTCATCAGCAGATCAACCCCGATAATATCCTGATCGACCCGCACGGCAAGCTGGTGCTGACTGATTTTAGTGCCTGCCATATGCGCGACGGCGAAGGGCACCGCCACTCGGGTGAGTTGCTCCGCCAAATTGGCTTCAACGAGCACACCGCCCCTGAGTATGCGTTGGCCGACAGCATTGGTCGGCGCAGTGATCAGTACTCGCTGGCATCCACGACCTACTGGTTATTGACCGGTGCTTTGCCCTATACCTTGACGCCCAATCGCCTGCGCAGCCATACCGATCTTGAAGAATTAACCTACCGCAGCGCGCGCACAACCAATCCTGAGATATCCCAAGACTTAGACGATGCGCTACGCCGCGCTTTGGATCCGCAGCGGGCTCTGCGCTTTAGGCGTCTATCGGAGTTCTTGCATGCCCTTAGGGTGCCGCTGGGGCGATTGCCGAACCGGGAAGAGAGCCGCCAGGAGCCGCGGCGTTTCTGGCAGGGGGTAGCAGGTATATTGCTATTGCTGCTCGTGCTTTCCTGGCTGTTACGCTAAACCTACACAGCGAGTTGCGAATAAAACGGGGTTATGTCATTGCGAGGAGTGAAACGACGCGGCAATCTCAACGCCGCGGCGGCAGCTAACCCCGAGATTGCTTCACTGCGTTCGCAATGACATCAGGAGAGGTCATTGCGAGGAGTGAAACGACGCGGCAATCTCAACGCCGCGGCAGCAGCTAACCCCGAGATTGCTTCACTGCGTTCGCAATGACATAAGGAGAGGTCATTGCGAGGAGTGAAGCGACGCGGCAATCTCAACGCGCCGCGGCGGTACCTAACCCCGAGATTGCTTCACTGCGTTCGCAATGACATTGCTACAGCAAATATTTATAGCGTAAAAGTAGGCAGTTTACGTTCTGCTTTTGCCAGTTTCAGCTTGGCCACTTTCGGCAAGCCATTCTCAAACGGGGGGAAATCCTCGCCCTGGATCAATGGTGAGAGGTAATCCCGGCACGTCTGGGTAATCGCAAAGCCGTTGTCGCTGATAAAGTCGCGGGGCATAAATTTCTCTTTATTGGCCACCTGTGACAGCGGGGCAGAGATGACATCCCACTGGTAAGGTGACTGAGAAATACGACGAATAGCGGGCATCATGGCATTTTTGCCTGCTAGCGCCAGCGTCACCGCTTCGCGACCCACCGCATAGGCCTGTTCAACGTCGGTTTTAGACGCTAGGTGGCGCGCTGCGCGCTGTAGATAATCGGCCACTGCCCAGTGATACTTGTAGCCCAAATCCTGCTTGATCATACCGGCAAGTGTTGGCGCTACGCCGCCCAACTGGCGATGGCCAAAGGCATCGGTATTGCCTGCGTCAGCCAGGAAAGTGCCATCTTCGTAGCGGGCGCCTTCAGAAACCACGATCACGCAGTAGCCATATTGTTTAACGCTTTCTTCAACCCGCGCCATGGCCGCTTTACGGTTAAACGGGATTTCCGGGAAGATAATCATGTGCGGCGGCTCGCCTTCGGCTTCGCCCGCTAAACCACCGGCTGCGGCGATCCAGCCCGCGTGGCGGCCCATGACTTCAAGTACAAATACCTTGGTGGAGGTGGCGCACATGGAAGCAATATCCAGCGACGCTTCCAGCGTAGAGGTCGCAATGTACTTAGCGACACTGCCAAAGCCTGGGCTGTTATCGGTAATCGGCAGGTCGTTATCCACGGTTTTAGGCACGTGAATCGCGGTAAGCGGATAGCCCAGCTTCTCGGAAAGCTGAGAGACCTTTAAGCAGGTATCGGCACTATCACCGCCACCGTTATAGAAGAAGTAGCGAATATCGTGAGCTTTAAAGACTTCGATCAAGCGCTCGTACTGGGCGCGGTGAGTATCAATATCTTTTAGCTTATAGCGGCAAGAGCCGAAAGCACCACCTGGCGTGTGGCGCAGGGCTGCAATCGCTTCGTCACTCTCTTGGGTAACGTCGATTAGGTCTTCTGTTAAAGCCCCGATAATGCCGTTATGACCGGCATACACCTTGCCAATCTGATCGGGTGCTTGACGACAGGCTTCGATAACGCCACAGGCACTGGCGTTGATCACGGCGGTGACGCCACCGGATTGGGCGTAAAAGGCATTATGCTGGGCCATGGAAACGTCTCATCTCCTGAAAATGGGGAAAAATTAATCGATATCGTTTTATCACCGCCAAACACGCGCTAACCGGCATTGTCGGTGGTAAATCACATTGCAGTAATGCGGCAAAGTTTAGCGTAAAGCCTGATTTTCTGCATTAGCGGCTCTCTGCATTGCTGCCTCTATGCATGAGTAATGCATCAACGGCTAGGCGGCGGATGCCAAGTTCTAATCTGTGCTATCCATCTCTTGCTCTCGCTGGGCAAGCTGCCAGCCGCCCAAATCTTTATAGCGATTCACCATGGAGCAAAATAGCTCAGCAGTTCGCTCAGTATCGTAACGGGCGGAGTGGGCAGCTTTATTATCAAACTCAATGCCAGCAGCACGGCAGGCGCGGGCAAGCACGGTTTGCCCATATATCAAGCCAGCCAGAGTGGCGGTATCAAAGCTAGAAAACGGGTGAAATGGATTGCGCTTAATGCCGCAGCGATTCACCGCCGCGTTCAAGAATCCCTGATCGAACGCCGCATTATGACCGACTAAAATCGCGCGAGTGCAATCGTGAGCTTTGATTGACTTCCGTATAGGACGAAAAATTTCATTGAGTGCTTCAGCTTCGCTAAGCGCGACTTGGCTGCGCAACGGGTCATCCAGGTTAATGCCGGTAAAATCGAGTGCCGACTGCTCAACATTCGCCCCTTCAAAGGGGTGAATGTGGTAAGCATAGGTGGCATCAGGCAGCAGGTTGCCTTCCGGATCCATGGTTAGCGTAACGGCAGCAATCTCAAGTACGGCATCACCTTGGGCATTAAATCCCCCGGTTTCTAAATCAACGACCACCGGCAGGTAACTGCGAAAACGTTGGGCCATTAATTCGCGGGCAATTGCCTCGCTCATGCAGCTCTCCTTATGTTCAAGCGAGTAATAGTCTTCAAGCGAGTAATCATTCGACATTAGCGGCAAGCCGCCGCTTTGAATGGAGTGATTCTAGCAGCTTTAGCCCCCAGGCGTCGTTGACGGTATTCGCTGAGCATTGAGAACGCTATACTCAACGTCTGTCTCAAAGATCTATCTCAACGGTCGGTCGCAAAGAGCTCTCGCATCAGCCAAGTGTTAATGGCTAGCGTGGTTTTGTTTTTATCAATTTCTTATGGTCAATGAGGAGCAAAGAATGTCCGATGTCAAAAAGGTTGTGCTGGCATATTCAGGCGGCCTGGACACATCCGTCATCGTTAAGTGGTTGCAAGAAACTTACAACTGCGAGGTAGTGACCTTTACTGCCGACATCGGTCAGGGCGAAGAGGTCGAACCAGCTCGTACCAAGGCGCAAGCCCTTGGTGTAAAAGAAATTTACATCGAAGACCTGCGCGAAGAGTTTGTGCGTGACTACGTTTATCCCATGTTCCGCGCTAACACGATTTATGAAGGTGAGTACCTGCTGGGTACCTCTATCGCTCGGCCCCTGATCGCCAAGCGCTTGATCGAAATTGCCAATGAAACCGGCGCCGACGCTATTTCTCACGGTGCTACGGGTAAAGGTAACGACCAGGTTCGCTTTGAGCTCGGCGGCTATGCCCTTAAGCCCGGCGTGAAAGTCATTGCCCCGTGGCGTGAGTGGGACTTAACCTCTCGCGAAAAGCTGATGGCCTATTGCGAAGAGCACAACATTCCGGTCGATTTTGCCAATAAAAAGAAAAAATCGCCGTACTCAATGGATGCCAACTTACTGCATATCTCTTATGAGGGCGGTATTTTGGAAGATCCTTGGGCCGAAGCCGAAGACGACATGTGGCGTTGGAGCGTGTCTCCTGAAGCCGCACCCGATACCCCTACCTACGTTGAACTGACGTATGAAAAGGGTGACATCGTGGCCATCGACGGCGAGCCGTTAAAAGCCCACGAAGTGCTTGAAAAGCTCAATAAACTAGGAGGCGACAACGGTATCGGCCGCTTGGATATCGTTGAAAACCGCTACGTGGGCATGAAATCACGTGGCTGCTATGAAACACCTGGCGGCACTATTATGCTGCGCGCTCACCGCGCGATTGAGTCGCTAACCCTAGACCGCGAAGAAGCCCACCTGAAAGATCAGCTGATGCCGAAATACGCGGAAGTGATCTACAACGGTTACTGGTGGAGCCCAGAGCGTCGCATGCTGCAAGCGGCCATTGACGAGACCCAAAAGAATGTATCGGGTGTCGTACGTATGAAGCTCTATAAAGGCAATGCTACCGTGGTTGGCCGCAAGTCTGATGAATCGCTATTTGATGAGTCAATTGCGACATTTGAAGATGATGCGGGCGCTTACAACCAGAAAGATGCCGAAGGCTTTATTAAGCTGAATGCTCTTCGCCTGCGTATTGCCGCTGGCAAAGGCCGTAAGCAAAGCTAGTAAAACCTAGTTAATTATAAAAGCGTATATCTTGTCAGGGCGGCAGCTAATAGCTGCCGCCCGGCATGTTAAGGAGCCACTATGTTAAAAAAATTATTATCTGGCCTCTTTGGTAGTGATCGTCAGTCTGCGCCAGGCGCTACCACCAAAGCGGCTGATGCCGTGGAGTACAATGGTTATGAGATCGTATCTCAGCCGGACGATCAAAGCGGCCAATACCGTGTAAGTGGTTGGATTCGTAAGGCCGATGCCAGCGGTGAAACCCTTGAACACCGTTTTGAGCGTTCCGATATGCTGCCTGGACGCGAAGCGTGTGATGCTATGATGGTCACTAAAGCGCAGCGCTATATTGATGAAGTAGGGGAGGCAATGTTCGAGCCTGACCCACGTCGTGCTGGCGACAGCGCATAGTAAAACCGAGAAAGAAGTAAAACCGAGATAAAAGTAACGCCGACACAAACGTTCGTAAAGGAGAGGCGTATGCGAGTAGTACACCAAGCCTCGCCCTGGCGCTCCTTATTCAACGAGCATGGACATTTAAACACCATGGCGCTCGACGCGCCGCTCCAGCATCTTTTCTCAAAAACCTCTTCACCTCAGTCTTCCATTGCCGACGCTTATGCGTGGCAACCCTCCTTGGTTGAAACGCTGGCACATTACGATTTACCCGCTTGGCGTATCAGCCAGATCATTAGTGATCACAATGCTTGGCTATACCGGCGCGCTATTGCCCAGTCGCTTGAAGAGATGCAAGCGCAAGGGTGGGGCACACCACCGGTCGATTACTGTGTGTTGATGTTAGGTTCGGCGGCTCGCTACGAGAGCCTGCTCGGCCCTGATCAGGACAATGCGCTGATTATCGATGATTACCCTGACCATAGGCATGTTGAGATTGACGGCTACTTCCAAGCCCTGGGCGAGCGGTTTACTCAACGTCTGGATGAAGCCGGCATTCCCCTTTGCCGAGGCCATGTGATGGCTCGCTGGCCAATGTGGCGCAAGCGGATAAGTGAATGGCAAGCACAGCTGGAAATCTGGAGCGCCGATCGACGGGTGAAGCGTGTTCAGCAGACTAATATTTTGCTCGATTTTTCTCCCATCGCTGGCAATCAAGCACTTGCCGCGCAACTGGGGGATAGCATCGCCGCGATACTCCCTAACGCATCGCTTTATATGGATGAAATGGCGGCGCTACTGAATGAGTTGCCGGTAGCTTTGAACCGCTTTGGGCAACTTGCCTCGAGCCCACACCTTGAGGCTCCTCACGAGCAAGCCATTAATCTGAAACTTCAGGGCCTATTGCCTTTGATTAGCGCTGCGCGTTTGTTCTGCCTGCGTTACGGGCTGCGCCACATAGCCACCCGCGAACGGTTGATCGCGCTCAGTCATATGAGAGATGGTCATACGGAAGATGGTCATAAGGTGGATGCGCTAACGTCGGCTGAATCGGCGTTGCTTATAGCCGCTTTTGAGCGTCTACAGCAACTCTTATTAGATCAGCAGCGTTACAACAGAGCCCGTGGCCAAGCCGCAGACGCCTGGGTGGATCTTCGCCGCCTGCGTGAAGACGAGCGCCTGCTATTAAAGTTTGATCTGCAGCAGATTAGAGCGTTTGTTCAGCGCGCCAAAAGTGGTTAGCGGAAAGTTCTTGGCGGAAAGTTCTTAGCTGAATAGGATCAAGCGTGGGTGTCATCCGGCGCCGCGGGTAGCTCCAGTGTTAAACAGGCACCGCCAAGCGTTTTGGCATCCTCAACCCAGAGTCGTCCACCCAGATGAGCGATAATTCCACGGCTAATGGGTAGTCCCAAGCCGCTCCCTCTGGGCCGTCCTCTTGGTATATCATCGTCTTGCTGTATCTGATGAAATTTTTCAAATACCCGTTCACGCTCATCCGCGCTAATCCCGGCGCCGTTATCCTCCACGCTTAAACGGAAATGGTGGCGATGGCGGTAGAGCGACAGGCGCACTTTAGGCTGGTGGCGATCGGCAAACTTACTTGCGTTATCAAGCAGGTTAATAATCACCTGTTCTAAACGATCATGGTCACCAACCACCATTGCTGGGTCTGCTTCTAAATCAACCTCTAGTTGGATGCCCCGCTCTTGATGCAGGTGCGCGATGGCGTCAATGCTGTGTCGGGTAAGCGCGGCAAGATCCAGCGGCACCGGGTTAAGCGTTAAACGGCCACTTTCCAGACGGGCAAGGTCCAGTATTTCTTCGATTAAGCGTGAGAGCCGTTGGCTTTCGAGAACGATGACACCCAGAAAATGCTGGCGCTTTTCATCGGGTAGCTGGCCGCTATCGCGCAAAATTTCAGCAAAAGCGCGGATGGAGGTTAGTGGCGTACGGAGTTCGTGGCTGACCATGGCGACAAACTCATCTTTTAAACGATCCAGCTCCCGCAACCGTTCATTAGCGCTGCGTAACTCTTCGCCGATTTGGACGAGCTCTTGGGATTTCTGCTCTAAGCGGCGGTTGTACTCAAGGGTTTGCGAGGTGGTATCCAGAATACTAAGGATCGACTCAATATCCAGCGCCTCGCCGCGAACCACTGAGTTGATCAACACCCGCGCTGAAGAGCTGCCAAGGGCCCCCGCCAATGCCTGCTCTGCACGTGTAATCAACTCAGCGGCAGCGGGCTCGTCTGCCACAAATGCGTTTTTGATACTGCTATGGCTGAACACCCGTCGGGTAGTGTGGGCACCGAGATAGCGAACCAACAGCTCTTTGAGTGCCCCCTGGGTGGTTTGCCCGCGCCATAGTGACGTCGATAGTGATGTTGTTTGTAGATTGGGGTTCATCGCTTCGGTGAACAGCGCCGCCTGGGTTTGCTCCAGGGGCGTTGGGCGGGTAAACAGCGAAACACCGACCAGCAACCCGACGTTGACCAGCATGCTCCACAGCAACGAGTGGGTGTAAATATCCCAATTTTCGAGTCCAAACAACGCATAGGGTTTCAACCAGCCGATTCCCCATGGCCCTTCGGTAAGTAGCGTGGCGTCCAACCAGCCCGACTGGGCAAACCCCGGCAGCAGTAGTGTATAGCACCACACCAAAAAGCCAGCGATTAAGCCTGCCGTGGCGCCTTGGCGAGTCGCACCACGCCAGTAAAGGCCTATCAATAGCGCCGGTGCGAACTGTGCTGCACCTGCAAAAGAGACCAGCCCGATTGTGACCAGACTGTAGGAATCGCCAATCAGCGCATGGTAAAGATAACCCAGCAGCAGAATCAGCACGATAGCGACCCGACGAATTCCCAGTAGCCAGCCGGCAAGTTCGCCTTTGGTGCTGAGGTGCAAACGCCGTGAGCGCAGCAGCAGTGGCATCACCAGCTGGTTACTGACCATTGTGGAGAGGGCGATTGTCTCGACGATCACCATGCCAGTTGCCGCTGAAAGCCCCCCAATAAAGACCAGTAGCGGCAGCCCTTCTAAGCCTGCCGAAAGCGGTAGCGTCAGAACAAAACTATCGGGGTCGCCTGCGCTCGCACCTAGCAGCAGGCCCGCCAGGGCGATAGGGATTACGAACAGGTTGATCAACAGCATGTAAAGGGGAAATAGCCAGCTTGCTCTGGCTAAATGCTGCTCGTCGACATTCTCTACCACCAATACCTGAAACTGGCGGGGAAGCGTTAAAAAGGCCAGGAAGGCGAGCACCAGCATGCCCACCCAACCAGTGACGCCACCAGGAACGCTGTCCAACCGCATGCTATCGACCAGCGCTGGCGTGGCTGCTACCTGAGCAAACAGCGCCGCGGGGCCTTCAAACATCACAAAGACCACGAAAACACCGACGGCCATGAAGGCGACCAGCTTCACCAGGGATTCCAGCGCGATGGCGGCCACCATACCCTCGTGGCGTTCGCTGGCATCCAGGTGGCGAGTGCCAAATAGAATAATAAACACCGCCAGTACCAGAGCCACCCAGAGCGACTTATCCATCCAGAAGTGTTCATCCACCAGCGTGGTGTCGGCCGCTTGTGGGTAGTTAATGAGCACTGCATGGCTAACGGTAATGGCCTTTAACTGCAGGGCAATATAAGGCGTGATACTGATCAGCGCCATTAAGGCCACCAGGGCGCCTAAGCTGGTACTTTTGCCGTAGCGGGCACTGATAAAATCGGCAATGGAAGTAATGCGCTGGCGGGCGGCAATGCGCACCATCTTGCGGACCACGAAGGGTGCCAGCAGCATGGCGAGTGTGGGGCCAAGATAGATGAGCAAAAAGCTGGGGCCATACTCCGCAGCGCGGCCTACGCTGCCGTAGAAGGTCCAGGCAGTGCAGTAAACGGCAATGGAGAGGGCGTATACCGTGGGCGAGCCGATCAGCGATCGCCCCTGCTCGGCCCGCCGGTCGCCCCAGGCCGCGACCACAAACAGCAGTGCTAAATAGCCAAAGGCAGTGCCTAGGATGACGGCGTCAGTACGCATCATCAGCGATCCGCACGGTGTTCCATTAGCCAAGCCGTCAAACCGATGACGACTGCCCAAGCGCAAAACAGATAGAGCGGTAACCAGCCGACGTTAAAGGAGGGTAGACGGTCTACCACGATAATCAGTGGTGGGCAGAACAGCAGTAAGGCGACCGCTACCAGGGCCATTAAGCGTTCGGTTTGTCGCGATTTAGTGCCTGTCTTTTTCATGAGGCGAAATTTTTCATAAGACTAAGCCTTTCATAAGGCACTCGCATCCTGTCGGTCAAAAGCATTGGCTTGTAGCGTTAAAAGCTGTTCCAGGGTATCGACGCCGCGGGCCTCTAAGCGTGGCAGCAGGGCTAGCCAGAGTTCTGCGGTCACCCGAGCATCGCCTAAGGCAGTGTGGCGGGTGCCGGGGGGGAATGCCAGGTCGTAGCGCTGGGCAAGACTATCCAGGTCATGCCCGTCCAAGGCTTCGTCCAGTGCCCGAGAAATCAGCAGGGTGTCGATGACGGGAATATCAAAAACGACGCCTTTGTGGCTGATGGCGAGCAGATCAAACGCGGCGTTATGTGCCAGTAATACCGCTTCTCCTACAAAGTCACGAAAGCGGGTAAGTACGATATCCAGCGGTGGTGCACCTATGACATCGGCATCGGTAAGACCATGAATGGCCGTGCTGGCGGCAGGAATAGGTCGCTGTGGGTCGACTTTTTGATCGAAAGCCTCGCTTGCCAATAGCCGCGCGTTGACCACGCGGCAGGCACCAAGACTGATCACCGTGTCACCTCGACGCAGCTCAAGCCCGGTGGTTTCGGTATCAAACGCCACGACTTCCAAGCTGCGCAGGGAACGACTCGCAAGCGCTTCATCCGGCGGGGGCAGGTCGGCAATCCCAAAATCATGAAACTCGGGGCGTGGTGGTGCGGTTTCCCGCGGGGCACCGACGCGTTCAACGGCAGGGAGCGGAAGGCGCAGGCGGGCATGCACACCATCATCGTCGACCAAGCTCCAGAGGTCGCTGGCGTGTTGGCGCAATACATCGGCCACGCTGGGTGTTAGGGGCAGTGAGTTGAGCGGCTGCTGGCGCCATTCAGCCAGTTCATGTTCGGGGATCGCTTTG
Organism: Halomonas sp. MES3-P3E; assembly: GCF_002836035.1. NCBI lineage: Bacteria > Pseudomonadati > Pseudomonadota > Gammaproteobacteria > Oceanospirillales > Halomonadaceae > Halomonas > Halomonas sp. MES3-P3E. Next base: position 61,126 of record NZ_PJBT01000185.1, read on the forward strand.
CCACGCCAAATTAGGTCTAAATAGACACGCTTATTGCCTAGACATATTTCACCTTCAAAGCCGCTCTCAGGAAGGTGGGTATTCAGATGCTTTACTAATGAGTCGAACAGCGCAATCAGGGCGGGGGCATCGCCTTTAAACCAAGCGGGCATGCCCACCGGGGTAATCAAACGATGCTCTGGGTCTAGGCGTTCATCCAGTGCTTGCCAGAAATCGTTAGACCACATCGGCGTTAAACGCTCGCCCTGATGCTGCATATCGTCGAGCAGTTGGCCGATTTTAGCCACGTTGTCGCCTAACGTGATGCCTTCCTCATGAATAACCCGCTCAAACCGTTGGCGTAACAATGACGTGCTATCGTCGTTTTGATGGCGCAGTTGGATCAGCGCATCGGCAGCGCTGGTTAGGCTGGCGGTATGCTGACGGAGAGGCGTCAACATATTGGCCAATTCGGCTCTTACGCCCATTTCACTCGACCACGATGCCGTTGCATCACCAAACGTCAGCAATGTTTCGCCATCGCTACCCGGCACGCGACGCAGAATAACTTTTAGCCACCGGTTATCACAGGGGGCAAGCAGTTCTCGTGGGGAGCCATCGTTAGGCAGTTGGCTAAGTGCTTGCTGTAAGCTAGCAACTGGAAGCAGCGCTTCAAGACGTTTACCTAAGCCTAGCCCGGTATTGCCGACAAAAAAGTCTTCAGCCGCCTGGTTAAACAGCATTACACGCCGGTGGTGGTCACATAAAAGTAGGGGTGTTTCGAGTACCTGCAGCAGTGTTTCCAGTTCCTGGCGGATGCGTGCCGCGCTGCGGGCGCCATCGGCGTGGGCGGTAGCGAGGCGGCTGCGATCTTCGCGCCAGCTTTCGCGCACACGGCGTAAATCTGGCCCCAGCCCTTTTAGCCAACCCTCGGGCGGGTGTTCGTCACGGGCGTCAGGATTGGCAACCAAGCGTGCCAGCTGCACCTGTAAATGGCGTAGCGGTGTAAACAGCATGCGTTCAAGCACTAAGCCCACCATAAATAGGGTCGCGCCGCCGGAAAAGCTGCCTAGCCATAGCGCTATTCGTGTTACGCCCGTGGGTGCGAGCTGAGCATCCAGCCAGGCGGCAAAAATAGCGCCACCCAATAGGCTGATGCCGCTTAGCGAGAGCCATAAGCCAATCAGGCGCTGGCGTTTGGGCAGCCCACCACGGGTCATGGCTGCTCCTTAATGAGTAGCGCTTTGACTTTTTCCACCAAGGATTGGGTGGAAAAAGGCTTGGTAATATAGTCATCAGCGCCCAGCGCCATGCCTTTTTCACGCTCGACATCGCGGCCGTGGGCAGTGAGCATAATAATCGGTAGTTGGGCGGTGCTTTCTTCGTTACGCAGGCGCTCTAAAACGTCAAAACCGCTAATCCCTGGCAGGCTGATATCAAGCAGGAGTAAATCGGGCTGGCTATCCTGGACACGTGCTAACGCCTGTTCACCATCTTCGGCAGTCACTACCTCAAATCCTGCTTGCTCCATCAAGAACTCAAGCGATAGCACAATGTTGGGTTCGTCATCGACGACGAGCACTTTGGCCATGGTGTTCTCCAGCTTTTATTTGTTTTAACGACGCATACTTGCAGTCTAGATAGATCGAGACAGTCAGCCAAGACGACCTTGGCCGAATGTACTAGCAATCCGCTAGCAGCGAGCAAATGCGATTGGTTTGGTACACTGGTGTCTCTATGCCATGGCATAACAAGCGATGGCTTACTACTGATCTGCTTGCTAAGGCTGTGAATGCGCGTACTACTGTTATCCGCCTACGAAGCGGTGAGTCATCGCTATTGGGCGCAAAGTTTAATGGCGCAGCTTGATGAAGTATCGTGGGCGATGTTGAGCCTGCCACCGCGTCATTTTGCCTGGCGAATTCGCGGCAACCCACTGAGCTGGATGTTGAAAGAGCAGGATACCCTTAGCCAGTCGTATGAGGTGGTGCTTGCCACGTCAATGGTGGATCTGGCGACGCTAATAGGGCTGTTTCCACACCTTGGCCGAGCCAAAAAGATCGTCTATTTTCACGAAAACCAGTTTGCCTATCCTGAGTCTAGCGATCAGATACCCCAGGTAGAGGCCAAAATGGTCAACCTCTACACGGCGCTAGCGGCGGATTGTGTGGTGTTTAACAGCGCTTACAACCGCGACTCTTTTATCGATGGCGCGCGAGCCTTTCTGAAAAAAATGCCTGAAAACCTACCTGCAGCGAAGCCATTGGAAGCGCTGCGCGAGCGGTCTCAGGTTTTACCCGTGCCCATTTCTGATAGCTCAATTTCTCACCAGCAAACGGCTGTGCAAAAAACAGTGCCACAGCGTATTGTTTGGAATCACCGCTGGGAGTATGACAAAAATCCTGATGACTTCTTTGCCGTGCTGTTCGCGTTAAGCGATGCCGGAGTGGCATTTGAGCTGGCCGTGCTAGGGCAGCGCTTCCGCCAAGCTCCGGCCATTTTTGACGAAGCCGAGCAGCGCTTAGCCAAGCATATTGTGGCTTGGGGGCCCCAGCCCGAGGGGAGGTATCGCGAATTGCTGGACAGCGCAGGCATCGTGGTATCGACCACCTGGCATGAGTTTCAAGGCTTGGCGATCATGGAGGCAGCTCAGCGCGGGGCGCTGCCCCTAGTGCCGGATCGGCTTTGCTTCCCGGCTTTATATCCACCTGACTACCGTTACGATGGCACTCAGGAAGGGCTTTATAAGCGACTCCATGCTTGGCTGACAAATCCAACTGCGCGTCCTATGAGCCTTGATACTGCGGCTTGGGAGTGGGCCGCTTGGCGCGAGGCCTATCGCCAGCTTCTTTCAGTCGAGCCGGTCTAATCGTCGTGTCGGCCAGTGCACCACGGCGGTATGGCGACGCATCTTTTGCGCAAGCATCGGGTGCTCACGGCGAATCACCTGCTCGGCAAAATCTGACAGAAAGTGGGATTTAAGCTCCGCGCGGGCGCGGTCGACGCCGCTGTGCTGGTAGGGGGTCGAAGCCAGCAGCATAAAGCCATCATCTGGGATGCGTCCGGCGCGCATATTGGTGTCAATGATGGTGGCTGCCGTGCCAATGGGCACTGCTAAGTCCGGCCCGTAAGGGCCAATAATCAGGGCGGTATTGGGTAGGTGCAGAAAATCAAAGCCCCGGCCGATGCAGATCACCCATTCGCGGTGCTCGATATCGAGCTCCCGCTCGACGCCATGCAATTCGCTAACGTGGGCAAGGTTACCTTCCAGCAGAGGCAACAAATCGCGCTGCATGTCATGGGGCATATCGGGGCAAAGGGCATTCAGTTGACTGCTTAGTCCTTCTGGGGCCCGGCCAATCCACTCGCTGACATCAAGGGTGGTGCCGTCTTGGCCATGAATCACCAGCGCATCGCTGTCGGTTTCAAAGCCGCACACCAGCGGGTAAACCTGCTGGTGGTCGTGGCCAAATAGCTTTCCAGCCTGTTCGGCAATGGCATAGGCGTGGGCTTTCGCGGCTTGGGTATCGCAGTTAAACCCGGCGCAGCCGCGGGCTGGGTTGCCATGGGAAAAGTGGTAGGTGATCAGCATTAGCGTGCTGCGCCCCGCCTGAGCGGCGTCGACTACCGTCTCGGTCAGCAGTTCCCCCAGGTAGGGCCAGCCTAGATCAAAAATGCCGCCCAGGTTACGAAACGGCGTAATGATACCTAACGGCGTGCGCGTGGCGTGGGGTATATGTATGCGCCCATCCATGCACTTCATGACGACGATGGATGTCGGGTGCTGTGCCGTATAACGCTGCCGCGCTAGCCATGCCCCTGGGCTACAGAAATGCTCGGCGTGTTGCCGTGACAGATCCAGTAGCGCATCAATACGCTGCTCAATGGGCTGATCATGCAGAAGCGTGGCAGGGGTAGGCATGGAGGACTCCGTCTAGGCGATTTCGGTTTTGTCTTTATAGTCGCACAGATCCTCAATAATGCAGCTACCGCAGCGCGGTTTGCGGGCAATGCAAGTATAGCGACCGTGCAGAATCAACCAGTGATGAGCATCTTGCAGAAATGCTTTGGGCACATGGCGCAGCAGTTTTTGCTCCACCTCCACAACATCTTTACCTTTGGCGATGCCAGTGCGATTAGAGACCCTGAAAATATGCGTATCCACGGCCATGGTGGGCTGGCCAAACGCCGTATTGAGAATCACATTGGCAGTTTTGCGGCCTACGCCAGGCAGGGCTTCTAACGCTTGGCGGGTGTTGGGCACTTCGCCGCCATGCAGGTTGACCAGCATATGGCAGGTTTTCATCAGGTTTTCGGCTTTGGTGTTGTATAAGCCGATGGTTTTGATGTGCTCTTTAAGTTCGTCGATGCCCAAATCAATGATCGCTTGGGGAGTATTCGCTACCGGGTAGAGCCGTGCTGTGGCTTTATTGACGCCCACATCGGTGGCTTGAGCAGAAAGCAGTACGGCAGCAAGCAGCTCAAAAGGTGAGCTCCAGTTAAGCTCGGTAGTGGGATGCGGGTTCTCTGCCTGAAGGCGAGCAAAAATTTCATGACGCTTTTGGGCATTCATGGCTGGTCTCGTTATTTAAAAGACAATGTTTTAAAAGACAGTGGTTAAAAACAGTATTTAAAAAAAAACAGTGACTTATGCGCAGTGATTAAAAACGCTATTTAATCGTACCGGTTACCCGCACACGGCGATCAACTCGGGTTTCAATGGCTGCCGGACGAGCGCGTGCTGCACTGCGTTGATCGATGGCATTTTTCAATGCGATCAACATGCCCGCCACAAAGAAAGCGCCCGGGGGCAGCACAAAAAACAGAAACTGGTAATCGTCGGCAATCGTCAGTTGCCAATTAGCGGCTTGGGGTCCAAACAGCAGCGCCATGTCGCTGAACAGCGTGCCCTGACCGAGTAGCTCGCGTAGGGCGCCCAGGAGTACCAGCACGGCGCCAAACCCCAGCCCCATCATCAAGCCATCGATAGCCGCTGGAATGACCGGTTGGCGGGAGGCAAAGGCATCGGCGCGGCCTAAAATAGCGCAGTTGGTGACAATCAGTGGAATAAAAATCCCTAGCACCTGATAGAGCGGGTAAGCATAGGCGGCCATCAGCAGTTCGGCGCAAGTCACAAAGGCGGCAATCACCATCACGAAAGCGGGCAAGCGCACCGCGCTGGGGACTTGGTGGCGAATCAGCGAGATCGCCGTGCTGGCGCCTACCATTACCAAAAGCGTGGCAAGTGCCAAGCCCAGCGCATTCACCACGCTGCCGCTAACGGCTAACAGCGGGCAAAGCCCCAGCAGTTGAACCAGCGCAGGGTTGTTTGACCACAGCCCATCACGGGCCAGTTGGCGCCATTGGCTCATCTGCTTGTTTTTCACGAGCGTGGCTCCTCAAATGTTATCGGTAATGGTGTATTAGCGGCGTACTCCAAGGCTTTATGAACGGCGTTAACCACGGCTCTGGGGGTGATCGTTGCGCCGGTAAACGCATCAAACTGGCCACCATCTTTAGTTACCGCCCAGCCCTCTGGTGGCAAACTATTTAGCCCCAGGCCATCAAAGTGAGTGATCCAGTCGCTGCGGCTGCGCTCAATATCATCGCCTAGCCCGGGCGTTTCCTGGTGTTGGGTGACGCGCACACCGCTAATGCGCTGCTGCTCATCAATCCCGATCAGTAGGCGAATTTCGCCGTTATAGCCTTGCCGGGTGACCACCGGAAAAATGACGGCACTGTGTTTATTACTGTTGTCGTTGTCGTTGTCGCTGCCGCTTACCCACCAGCCTTGGCTATCGCTTTTCAACCCCAGTGCTTCTGGGTTAGGAAGCGTAAAGGTGCTTTCTAGCACGCGTGCAACGGGCGTGTTGGCAAGCGTCTGAGGCAGTACTTCTTGAAGCTGACGGTGCTGGTAAGCCAACTGATGGGTCGCTATGCGCTCGGCGGTTAATGCGCGCGTGAGCGCAACGCTACCCGCGGTCACCAGAGCAAAAGTGCCCAATGCGAGAGCACCCCGCTGCATGGCTTGAAAGAGCGTCATGGCTGCTCACCCCGGGAGCTTTTTGGCTGCCCCGTCGGGCGTGGCACGCTGTACAGGTCTAGCAGCGGCACGCACAGATTCATCAGCAACACCGCAAACGCCACTGCATCCGGGTAACCGCCAAAGGTGCGAATAATGATAACCAAGGTGCCGATACCGGCTCCATAAAGTAGTTTGCCGCGGCGGCTGGTGGCGGCGGAAACCGGGTCGGTGGCGATAAAAAATGCCCCAAACAGCGTCGCCCCGGTAAGTAGGTGAAAAAGCGGTGAGGCAAAGTGGCTGGGGTCGCTGAGATAAAACAGCGTGGCCAGCACCACTAGGCTACCCAGCATAGCGGCAGGAATGTGCCAACTGATAATCCGCTTTGCCAGCAACAATACGCCACCTGCTAACCAAGCAAGGGCGACCCAGCGCCAAGCACTCAATGTGCTCTCGGGCAGTGGGTGGGTGGCCCAGAATTCGCTGGCAAGCACGGCCTCGCCTTTGTGCTTAAAGGCATCGAGCGGTGTGGCGCCACTTAGGCCATCTAGCTGGCCAGCTGGCAGCGTTCCTGTGATTTGTGCCCACAAGCCCTCCGGTAGTAGTTCTTGGGGGGGAGCCCAAAGCGTCATATAGGTTGGGAACGACACCAAAAGCAGCGCATAACCTACCATGGCGGGGTTAAACGGATTGTGGCCCAAGCCACCGTATAACTGTTTAGCGACGATGATCGCCGCGATCATCCCGACACCGATCAGCCACCAAGGGCTTGCGGGGGGCAGCGAAACGCCCAGTAAAACGCCGGTGAGTAGGGCACTTGAGTCATTCAACGTAATACGAACGGGGCGATTACGTAACTTAAGAATGGCGGCTTCTAGCCCAAGGCCAAACGCTGCCGCTAGCATTACATTGCTGAGTACCCCAAGGCCAAAGAAATAGCTCATAGTGGCGATGCCCGGCAGCGTGGCGATGATCACCCAGCGCATTAAATTTGCCGTGGGTGGCACGATAGTAGCGTTTGCACTGGTCACCTGTGAGGCGTGCATCATGCTCATGGTGATTCCTTGCTGGGCTGTTGTTCGCGTGCTTGGGTAAGCTGGACCTCGGTGGCGCGTAAATTTTCCTGGGCGGTGGCAAGCTGCATTTCGAGATCATCAAGAGGCTGTTTGGGGTCTTCCTGGGCAACGCGTGCCAGGGTTTTTTCAGCTTTTTTGACTGACGCCTTGGCGGCGGCATGGGCAATTCGTAGCCCGCGCAAGTCGACCTTTTCACTACTGGCTGCTGCACTAGTGGGCGTTTGACGCTGTTGCGATTTGCGGGCCTCTTTACGTGCCTGTTTCTCCGCCTCTTCCCGCGCCAACCGCGCTTGACGAAACTCAAAGCGGTGCTTGGCATGCTCTGCTTTTACCGTCTCGATTCGCTGCAGGCGGATTCGACTTTTTGCTTCACGATAATCGTCAACCAGGGGGATATGGCTGGGGCAGACGTAGCTGCAAGCGCCGCACTCAATGCAGTCGAAAAGATGATAACGCTCCATCTTGGCATCATCGTTGGCGCGAGCGTACCAGTGGAGCTGTTGGGGTAGCAGCGACACCGGGCAAACGCTTTCACACTCACCACAGCGTATGCAGGGGGATTCCACCGGGGCAGGTGGTAGTTCGGCAATAGTTGCAGCTATTAAACAGTTGGTAAGTTTGGTAACTGGCGTATCAAGTGTCAGCAGCGGCGCTCCCATCATGGGGCCGCCCTGAATCACTTGATTGAGCATGGGCTGATTAAGGCCTGCCTGTTCCAGCAGTGCTTTCACGGAGGTGCCTAGTCGCACCCAGCGATTGCCGGGCTGACTGATCGCTTCGCCCGTTAGCGTGACAACCCTGGACACCAGCGGCTGACCATCACGCACTGCATGTAATATTGCCAGCAGTGTGCCAGGGTTATGGCACAGCACGCCTACGTCAGCGGGTAAGCCGCCGCTGGGTACCGTTAGATCCAGCAGTTTTTTGATCAGTTGGCGCTCGCCGCCGCTGGGGTAGCGGGTAGAAATCACCTTGAGCTCAACGGTAATCGGGTGGCTATTCTGTATCGCCTGCCGCAGCGCTTCAATTGCCTCGGGTTTGTTATCTTCAATGCCGATAACGATATGCTGCGCGCCGCACAGTTTGGCGCTTATCTGGGCGCCTTCGAGTACGTCGTTAGCGTAGTGGCGTAGCGTGATATCGTCGGCGGTGATATAAGGCTCACATTCGGCGGCGTTGATCACCAAAGTATGAATGTCATGCTGTTCCACTACCCGCGCTTTAATATGGGTAGGGAAACCAGCTCCGCCGAGTCCGACAACCCCGCTCTCATTCAAGCGCTCAAGTAGCGCATTGAGTTCGCCGCGTTGCCAGTCGAGGCTGGGTAACCGGAGCCACTCATCCTGACCATCGCTATCAATGATGATTTGGATAGCGCTCACCTCGCTCACCGTGCCGCTAATGCTGGCGTGCAGATTACTGGAGATCATGCCTTCGCGCTTGGCAATGACGCTACCTACTTTGACTGTATCGCCCGGCGCGACACAGGGCGTGGCGGGCTGGCCGCTGTGCTGTTGCAGCGGCAGTGTCACTCGGCCAGGTAATGGCGCGTCAATCAGCTCGGCCTGATTCGATCGCTGTTTGCGCTCGGGCGGGTGAATTCCACCGGGGAAATCAAAGGTGTTCGACATCAAGACACCCCTGGTGCGGGTTGGCGGTCACTGGCAATCATGTTTGAAGAGTGCGCTGTTACCGGTTGCCATTGGGTGAGCGGTGCCGTGCGTGGCAGCATATCGATACAGTCTACGGGGCAAGGGTCAAGGCACAGATCACAGCCGGTACACTCATCTTCAATCACCGTATGCATTAACTTAGCCGCACCAATAATCGCATCGACCGGGCAAGCTTGGATGCATTTTGTGCAGCCGATGCACTCTGCTTCGCGAATAAACGCTACTTTGGGCTCACTTTGGGCTTCGCCATCGAGGGGCTCTGATTCGCGGCCGAGTAGATCGGCGAGGGCGTGAATCGTCGACTCGCCACCGGGTGGGCACTTATTCAGTGCATCGCCCTGGTTAATCGCTTCGGCGTAAGGGCGGCAGCCTGGGTAGCCGCACTGGCCGCACTGAGTTTGCGGCAGCAGGGCATCAATTTGTTCCACTAGCGGGTTATCTTCCCGCTTGAAGCGTTCGCTCACCACGCCCAGCAGGGCACCAAAACCCAGGCCTAAGCCGGTTAATACCGCAACGGCGCTAAGCATGCTGATAGCATCGAATGTGTCACTCATTATGCGCTACCTTCACCCTTGTACTAATCCGGAAAAGCCGAGAAACGCTAGCGACATAAGGCTAGCGGTCACCATGGCAATCGCCGCACCTTGAAATGGTTTAGGAATATCCGCTCCTGCCAAACGCTCACGCATGGCAGCAAATAGTACCAAAATAAACGAAAAACCCAGCGCCGCGCCCAAACCATAGAGGGTGGTATGAAAAAAGCTCAGTTCGCGGTTCAGCGACAGTAGCGCTACGCCCAATACCGCGCAGTTGGTGGTAATAAGCGGTAAGAATATTCCCAGTACTTGATGTAGTAGTGGGCTTAATTGACGCACCATAATTTCTGTAAATTGAACCACCGCGGCGATCACCACAATAAAGCTGATGGTGCGCAGGTATGTCACATCCAGCGGCACTAGCAGCCCGTGATAAACCACGAAGCTAGCAGCCGATGCCAGGGTTAACACAAAAGTGGTTGCCAGGGACATGCCCATGGCCGACTCCAATTTATTAGAGACGCCCATAAATGGGCATAGACCCAAAAATTGAACCAGCACGAAGTTATTGACCAGCGCCGTGCTGATCAAAATGATAAATAGCTCACTCATGATGGCGCATTGTGCGAAGAAATTGTGGCGTTGGCGAGCGAAGGTGTATAAACCTTGGCGCAGTGTCTGCCAGCTGCTTTAGCAGCGTAAAGCGCTTGGTCAGCGGCGGTCATTAATCCACTGAATGTCTGAATGCCTGCTATACCCAACTGGCTAATACCGATGCTTACGGTAACATGCGGTGCTACGGGCGACATATAGTGTAGATGCTGCAATTGATCAATAGCGTCACTAAGTGCTTGGCTTTTTTCCAATGCCTGGGTAGCTGATGTTGCGGACATCATGGCACTAAACTCCTCGCCGCCTGTACGCGCGATAAAGAAGCCATGCGCAGTGGCGACGTCATGCATGGTTTGTGCTACCCGCTGCAAACATATATCACCCTCGGGATGCCCATAATGATCATTAAACATTTTGAAGTGATCGATATCGAGCATCATGACCGACAACGGTTGGCCTGACGCCAAGGCGCTATTAACCACCTCTTGCAGGCGCTGATCGAATAATCGGCGATTGGGTAGACCGGTCAAGGGGTCGTGGGTAGAGAGTTCGATGAGCTCAGCGTTGAGCTGTTGTTGATGCTTGAACTGCTCTTGAAAGGCCCGCGCTAGGATGCCGATTTCATCTCCACGCCCTAATAGATGGCTTGATCCCTTTAAATCCACGCTGGCTTGCTGTGTAAACTGGGTCAGAGTTCTGAGTGGCTTCAGAATAATACGCTCCAGTAGCAGCAGAACAAAGCCAATCACTAATAGCATCAAGCAAGCTGTCCATAAAAGTACGTAGCGAAACGTTTCTAGACTAGCCAAATAACTGGTGCGATTAAGCTGGGTTCCCAATGCTAACTGCTCGTTATGCGGGTAGGTAGTCAAATAGCGCTGCGCCTGGATCGTATTGCCTGAGATGGTGACGGCTGTGTCATTATTGATACTGCCTTCCACCATCGAAAGCGTCGTTGGTAGCCCCGTATAGTCTTCTATGATCGTCAACCATTCATCGTCCATTGGCCTCACTTTGAATAGCCATCCTTGGGGGGGACCGCTCTCATCGGTTCTCACAATGGGGTTGGATGCTACCATTAGCGGCGTTGTGCCCGCATACAGGCTGCTTTTACCCTGTTCTGGAGCTTCTTTAATGGAAGCCTGCATCGTGCGAATAAGCCCCGACATCCAGCGGCACTCACGCTCTGCGGTATAGCAAGTGTGGTATTGGCCGGTAGCAGGATTGAGACCTGCCAAAAAATGTACATCGCCCTCCGCGTTGAAAAAGGCCATTAGTTGGTAGCGCATTTCTTCAAACATCTGTTGGCTAAAATTGGTATCCGTATAGCCAGGGTAGTTACCCTGAATAAATTCATAAGTATCGTCCCAGATCGCCCAGTCTCGCGCTTGCGCTAGTAGCTCCTGTTGGCTGATATTGAGGCTGCGTTCAATTTGCGCTAGCTCCTGGATTACTACCGCACGCTCTTCCTTATGAAGTGCGGGAAATATTACCCACTTGCTCAAGGCCGCTAAGGAAATAAGGGCTAGTAATAACACCCCGCCCAAGGCGGCCAGAAAACGAAAGCGCAAAGATCGAGAGAAGCGATGAACCATAGGGGTGCCTAAGCGAAACGGTGACGATGTACGACAGCTGCAAAAAATAAAAGGGGCAAAGGCGTTTAGCCTCTGCCCCTTTGACATGGCTTTTTAGTGATTAAGTGACCCGCTGGCCCGGTTCAGCACCGGTGTCTGGGGAGAGCAAATAGATGCCGTCTTCATTTGCTGAGGCTAGCACCATGCCTTCCGATACGCCAAAACGCATTTTGCGCGGCGCCAGGTTGGCGACCATGACCGTTAAGCGGCCTTCTAATGCTTCTGGCGCGTAGGCGGAGCGAATGCCTGAAAAGACATTGCGTGTTTCGCCGCCCAGGTCGAGGGTCAGTTGCAGCAACTTATCAGCGCCTTCCACGTATTGGGCCTTGGTGATACGCGCAATGCGTAGGTCGACCTTGGCAAAGGCCGCAAAGTCGATTTCAGCGGCAATGGGGTCTTCCGCCAGTGGGCCTTTGGGCGCTTCTTTCAGTTTTTGCTCTTCCACAAGATCTTCCTTCGACGCTTCAATCATCGCATCGATTTTATCTCGGTCAACGCGGGTCATTAGGGGCTTGAATTTATTGATCGAGTGATCGGTCAGAACCGTTTGGCTAGTGTGCCAGTCAAGAGACACGACATTCAAGAACTCACGCGCTTCTTCGGCCATCGTGGGAACGACGGGGGCTAGATACACCATCAACTGCCGGAACAGGTTAATACCGACCGAACATATCTCAAGCACTTCAGCGTCGCGGCCATCTTGCTTGGCCAATGCCCAGGGTTCTTTATCTGCAATATAGGTGTTGGCCTCGTCTGCCAATTCCATAATTTTACGCATTGCCCGGCTAAACTCACGAGCTTCAAAGTCTTCGGCAATATCATCACCGGCGGCAATAAAGCGGGCGACCATTTGCGGTTCTGCGCAGTGAGCCGAGAGAGTGCCACCGCCAATTTTTTTAACAAAACCAGCGCAGCGGCTCGCAATGTTGACTACTTTGCCGACTAAATCTGAGTTTACCCGTGCGGCAAAGTCTTCCAGGTTTAAATCCAAATCATCAACTTTGGAGGTAAGCTTTGCGGCAAAATAGTAGCGCAAGTATTCCGGGTTGAGGTGATCGGCGTAGGTGGCGGCTTTAATAAACGTGCCGCGGGATTTCGACATCTTGGCGCCGTCTACCGTGAGGAAACCGTGGCAGTTAACGGCGGTAGGTGTGCGCAGGTCAGCGCCATGCAGCATGGCAGGCCAGAACAACGCGTGAAAATAGACGATATCTTTGCCGATAAAGTGGTACACCTCGGCATCAGAGCCTTTCTTCCAATAGCTGTCGAAGTCGATACCTTCACGGTCACACAGATTTTTGAAGCTGGCTAAATAGCCTATCGGCGCATCCAGCCAGACATAGAAATATTTGCCAGGTGCATCAGGAATTTCAAAGCCGAAATAGGGCGCGTCACGGGAAATATCCCACTCATTAAAGCCGGACTCAAACCACTCCATCAACTTATTACGGATTTGCGGCTGAACGTGGCCGTCGTCAATCCAGCGCTGTAGGAAGTCGGCAAAGTCGGGCAGCTTAAAGAAGTAGTGGGTTGAGGTGCGTACTTCGGGCGTTGCGCCTGAAATTGCTGAGACGGGATTAATCAAGTCAGCGGGAGTGTAGGTAGCACCGCACTTTTCACAGTTGTCGCCGTACTGGTCCTCTGAACCGCATTTAGGGCAGGTACCTTTAATAAAGCGGTCGGCTAAAAACAAGCCTTTCTGGGGATCAAACATCTGCTCAATATCACGCGTGGCAATATGGCCTTTATCGCGCAAGCGCTTATAAATCATTTCGCTGAAGTGGCGATTCTCAGTGGAATGAGTCGAGTGATAATTATCGAACCCAACACCAAAACGGGAAAAATCGGTTTGGTGATCCTGGGAAACCCGCTCAATAAGCGCTTCGGGGGTTATGCCTTCTTGCTCGGCGCGCAGCATAATGGCGGTGCCATGGGCATCATCAGCACATACGTAGTAGCACTGTTGGCCACGGCTTTTCTGGAAACGAACCCAGATATCCGTCTGAATATATTCAAGCAGGTGGCCGAGGTGAATAGCTCCGTTGGCGTAAGGGAGCGCGCTAGTCACCAAAATATTGCGCGTGGCGGTAGTAGACATGGTGAAGGTTAATTCCGAGTGAATAAGGGTGCCGATCAGGCGGTAACTAAAAACACGGCGAAGTCACTGTAGGCTTCGCCGGTGGCTTTCCTTAGCAACGATTAATACGATGCTTTATACAACATTTAATACAGGGCTTGCTCTTCTTGAACCACTTCGCGCAGCAGTTCTAAAAAGAGCTTATCAGCCTCAGAGTGCTCAGCCGGATCTTCCGGAATATGCACGCTGGTAGTATCGGAAATTTCGTTAGCAATGCGTGCCATCGCCGCTGGGCTGTTGCCTTCGGTTAGCTGCTGCCGAGCAATCGCTAGGGATTGTTCAAGGATTTTTGGGTCTTGTAGCAATTTGCGAATAAAATCTCGTAGCTCATTGATGACACGTGTTTTCTGAATTTCTGAACCGGACATGGAAGTCTCCTTAGGATCGCGGTCGACGGCAGCGCCAAGCGGAACCAGTCAATGCTTTGACCATAGCATTTTTTACGCTAATGGGCATGAGTTGCCCGGTTAAAGCATTAGATTAAAGTGTCAATCGACCGGCCTTGTGTTTAACGGGATTTGCGTACTGGGCGAGCCAGTAGGGGCGCAATGCCTCAGGCACTTCAGCAAGCCGTGCATTGAAGCGCTCTCTGTCCTGTCGCGTAATGGCTTTGCGTGCGACTAATTCAGGTGCTTCACCCAGTGCCTCAAGGGCCAAATAGTGGCTGGGGAAAAGGCGATAACCGCCGATCACTTGGCGATCAATTTCAGCGGCCACTTCATCGGGCGTTGCCATATCAGCACCCACTGGCGTGCCAAAATGCAGCCGCACGCGTCCCTTAGAGCCGGTAATGCCCGCCACAATGGAGCGAATATCTTCAAACTCACCTTTGGCGTAACTGCCTTGGGTGTCAATATCGTACAGCTCCTGGGCTTTTTGCACGTCGCAGGGGTCATATTCATAGCTAATCGACACCGGCACCAGTTTTAGCTCAGCGATGGCCTCACCAAACACCATGTCGCGCTCTGAAGCACGTCTCGCCATGATTAGCATTTTGATGATCGCGGGCTCGGTATGGTCGATGCCATTCTTTGCCCGACCTTCACGTTGTGCCATCCAGATGGAGTGCTGGTCTTCGGTAATCGTGTGGCGAATATAGGCTGAAAGCTGTTGATACGCTGCCAGCATTGCCCGCTTGCCCCGTGCACTCCGTGGGACAATAAAGCTTTTATTGAGTCGCATTAGGTCGGTGACGTAGGGCTTTTTGAGCAGATTGTCACCGATGGCGATACGCACAGTATCGCGGTCCGCTTGATAGAGCGCATAGTTGACGAACGCTGGGTCAAGCGAAATATCGCGATGGTTGCCTATGAATAGGTAAGCGCCTTTGGGGTCGAGCTTATCAAGCCCCGTGACTTCAAACTCATCGGTGGTGGTGCGAATCATGCGCTCCATATAATGAGCAATACGCATTTGAAATTCGTAGATCGATGTAACACCTTTCACTTCACGCCGGACCGCGCGGCTGGCAAAGCCACGCGCCAGCGACGGCGCCCAGCGCGCCAAGCGGGGAAGCCGAAAGCGGGTGAGGGCATCGAGCAATTCGTTGTCCCGTGAGAGCCTAGCAAGAACATCGGCTACTTCATGATCCATAAAGGGCCGAATGTCGGCCCACGGGTCTGTCGCGGTAGAGACGTTGGTAGCGTTATTGTGATGAGTCATGCGAACCGTTGGATAATAAAAAAAAAGTATCGATTAATAGCATCGAGGTCGTAGGTCTATAGAGCCCTTACTGCGCCGCGGGTTCCCGCTGCGTTTCGCCCCCAAGCCACTCTATTAAGCGTGGAATATCGGTAGATAGCGCCTGCGCCATTAAAATAAAGTCTGTTTCCAGGCGGGCGAGCGCATCGTCACCATCGTCCGCATGGTCGGCCTCTTCAATGAGGGCATCGCCAAAGCGCAACGATTTCAGCGCCAAATCATCGTGCAGCACGAAGCTTAACCGGCCTTCTAAGCTCACAGCGAGTTTGCTGGCCTGGCGGCCGCTTTCGAGTAACTGCTGAATTTCATCACTGTCTAAATCGACTTGGCGCGCGCGAAGTACACCGTCATCGCCTTTCGCTTTGAGCTCGACTTGATCACCCAGCTGCAGATCGGCAGGGCGGCTAGCCACATCGCCCAGCCAAGTGGTCATGGCGCGAATAGGCAGCGTTTGCGAACTCAGCGGGGTGACTTTCAAGCTGCCCAGCGTCTCGCGCAGCAAGTCCAGGATATCCTCGGCACGGGTGCGCGAACTGGCATTGATGCCAATCATTTGGCCTTTTGTGTCCCACCAAAGGTCGACTTTCTGGCTACGTACAAAGGCGCGAGGCAGCAAATTTTCAGTGACCTGCTCTTTAAACGCGGTTTTCTCTTTGCGGGTAACTTTACGGCTTTCGCTGGCTTCGATGTCGGCGACGAGCTCGTCGACCTCTTCTTTTACAACCGAGGCAGGCAGTAGCCGCTCTTGGCGAAGGGCGGAAAGCAGGCGGTGCGATTGAATTTCGTGCACTAACTGCCCGCCGCCCATACGTCCAGCCGGGGCTGTCCAGCCCAGGCGGCGTGCATCAGCGTTACCGAGTGGTTTGGCGGCATGCTCTTGTAAAGCGCTAGCGAGCGCATCGCTGGATAACTCGGGCGCGTCGTGCAGGCGGTATAAATGCAAGTGCTTAAACCACATGAGGCCAATCCTGTTCAAAAGGTGGCACATTATGGCGAAAGAGGGGCATTCCTACCAGCGGCTGCCACCAATCGTCTCTGTTGCACGTGTTTCAAACTTGTGTTTGATTGAGAGTTTGCCAGCTAAATACTATCCGCCAATTAATTGCATTGTTTGACTGAACAGTAGGAGTGGTTATGAGTACATCGCTATCGCGGGTTCAATTGCGTGTTCGTGGCTATCACTTGGATGGCTATGGTCATGTGAATAACGCTCGCTACCTGGAGTTTATGGAAGAGGGGCGTTGGGATTACTTCGATCAACACCCAGCGATGATCAAAGAGCTCCATCAGGCTGGCCGGGCGTTTGTGGTGGTTAACTTGAATATTGATTATTTGGCCGCGGCGCGTCATGGAGATGATTTAGAAATTATGACGGGTATTGTCGACGTCGGTGAACGCAGCGGCCTCTGCCACCACCGTATCGTGCGTAAAGACGGTACCGTCATCGCCCAGGCAGATTTGACCTTCGTCCTTCTGGATATGCGGGCTAACAAGGCCGCTGCCATTGAGGGGGAGGTGCGTGACGCGTTGGCCGCATTAACGTTGGCGAAAGAGGCATTTACCCCCTAAACGGCTTTGGTGAGCTCCCTGGCTGCCCTTGCTGCTTTTGCAGTGGTATGATGGCGAAGTATTTGCGCGCCGTTCCACTAAGTTTTTCGGGGCGGTGTTTTTAAGCGCTTTCAACTCTCGCAGTGCCAATGCAGTGCAAAGGATCTGACTTTCATGGGTGACATCGCCAGAGAAATCTTGCCCGTCAATATTGAAGACGAGCTTAAACAGTCGTATCTCGACTATGCGATGAGCGTCATTATCGGCCGCGCGCTTCCAGATGTGCGGGATGGCCTTAAACCGGTTCACCGGCGTGTGCTGTTTGCCATGCATGAACTGGGTAATGACTGGAATAAACCGTACAAGAAGTCGGCGCGTGTCGTCGGCGATGTCATCGGTAAATACCATCCGCACGGCGATAGCGCGGTTTACGACACCATCGTACGTATGGCTCAGCACTTTTCGATGCGTCATGTGCTGGTCGACGGCCAGGGTAACTTCGGTTCTATCGATGGGGATAACGCGGCTGCCATGCGTTATACCGAGGTGCGTATGTCGCGCCTTGCCCACGAACTGCTCGCTGACCTGGAAAAAGATACCGTCGACTGGGTCGATAACTACGACGGTACCGAACGTATTCCCGCGGTATTGCCTACCAAAACGCCCAATTTGCTGATCAACGGCTCCTCGGGCATTGCGGTAGGTATGGCAACCAATATTCCACCGCATAATATGCGTGAAGTGATTGATGGCTGCTTAGCCTTAATCGACGACTACACGCTGACCGTTGATGACCTGATGGAGTATATCCCCGGGCCTGATTTCCCCACTGGGGCGATTATCAATGGTCGCGCGGGCATCTTGTCGGCATACCGTACCGGCCGTGGGCGTATTTATGTTCGCGCCTGCCACACCATTGAGCATCATGACAAAACCGGTCGCGATCACATTATTATTAGTGAGCTGCCGTATCAGGTAAACAAAGCGCGATTGATCGAGAAGATTGCCGAGCTGGTAAAAGAGAAGAAGATCGAAGGCATCGCCGAGCTGCGCGATGAGTCGGACAAAGATGGTTTGCGCGTGGTCATTGAAGTTAAGCGTGGCGAGTCCGGCGAAGTGGTGGTCAATAACCTGTTTGCTCAGACACAGCTGCAGAACGTGTTTGGGATTAACATGGTGGCGCTGGAGAATGGCCAGCCCCGTACGCTGAATCTTAAAGAGATGCTGGAAGCCTTTATTCGCCACCGGCGCGAAGTGGTGACCCGGCGTACGCTGTACGAGCTGAAAAAAGCCCGTGAGCGTGGGCATTTGTTGGAAGGTTTGGCCGTCGCTATTTCGAATATCGACGAAGTGATCGAGCTGATTAAAGCCTCGCCCAATGCGGCAGAGGCGCGTGAAAAGCTGCTTGCCAAGACGTGGCAACCCGGCCAAGTAACCGCCATGTTGGAGCGGGCGGGTGCTACTTCTTGCAAGCCAGAAGAGCTGGAAGAGGGCTTTGGTCTAAACACCGCGGCCACGTCGTATCGGCTATCGCCTGCCCAGGCACAAGCGATTCTTGAGTTACGTCTGCACCGTTTGACGGGCCTTGAGACCGAGAAGCTGCTCGATGAATACCTGACGATTCTTGAAAAAATTGCTGAGCTTACTGAGATTCTGGCATCGCCTGATCGGTTGATGGAAGTGATCCGGGAAGAGCTGCACGCCGTGCGTGATCAGTTTGGCGATGATCGCCGCACTGAGATCCAGGCCAGCCATTTGGATCTGTCGATTGAAGACTTGATCGCTGAAGAAGACATGGTGGTGACCGTGTCGCGCTCTGGTTACGCCAAGACCCAGCCGCTGTCGGATTATCAGGCCCAGCGCCGTGGTGGTCGCGGTAAGTCTGCCACCGCGATGAAAGATGAAGATGTGATTGAGCACTTGCTGGTAGCGTCTACACACGACACCGTGCTGCTGTTCTCCAATCGCGGCAAAGTGTACTGGCTGAAAGTGTATGAAATGCCCAACGCCAGCCGCGGCTCGCGTGGCAAGCCGCTGGTCAATATGCTGCCGCTGGAAGAGGGTGAGGCGGTTAATGCCATCCTGCCTGTACGTGACTACGATCCTGAGCACTATATCTTCTTTGCGACGGCTAAAGGCACCGTCAAGCGCACCAGTCTTGAACAGTTCTCGCGCCCGCGTAGCGTAGGCCTTATCGCCATTGACCTTGAAGAGGGTGATCGTTTAGTGGGTGCTGCCATTACCACCGGTAATGATCATGCCATGCTGTTGTCGTCTAACGGCAAGGCGATTCGCTTCGAAGAGGGTAAAGCCCGCGCCATGGGACGTACTGCTCGCGGCGTGCGTGGTATGCGCTTGACAGGCGATGCGGAAGTCATCAGCTTGATTATTCCCAAGAGCCAGCAAATCGACGCCGAAGCGGATGCCGAAGAAGAAACTCAGGATGGCGTGCAAGAGAGCGTCGTGGCCGAAACCGCCGATGGTCAGATCTACATTATGACCGCCAGTGAGAACGGTTACGGTAAGCGTACGCGCCTGGAAGAGTTCCCGCTGCGTGGCCGTGGTGGTCAGGGTGTTATCGCCATGCAAACCAGCGAGCGTAACGGTTCGCTAGTCGCGGCGATGCAGGTTTATGACAGCGATGAAATGATGCTGATCACTGACCGTGGCACGCTGGTGCGTACGCGTGTTGAAGAAGTCTCAACCACCTCACGTAATACCCAGGGTGTGATGCTGATTCGTCTGGGTAAAGAAGAAAAATTAGTCAAAACCGTTCGTGTTGATGAGCCTGCCGAAGTCGATCTGACCGCTCTTGAAGAAGGTGCCGAAGCTAGCCTTGATGAGCGACCTGAAGACGTTCAGGCGAGTGAATCATCCGATGACGCACAGGAACCGGGGACTGATGACACGTCATTATAATTTCTGCGCAGGGCCAGCGGCCCTGCCAGTAGCTGTACTGGAACGCGCCCGGGCAGAGTTGCTGGACTACCATGGGCGCGGCCTTTCCGTAATGGAAATGAGCCACCGCAGCGACGAGTTTGTTGCCATTGCTGAGCGTGCAGAAGCTGATTTTCGTGAGCTTCTAGGCGTGCCAGATAACTATAAAGTACTGTTTTTGCAGGGCGGCGCCAGTATGCAATTTGCCATGCTGCCGATGAACCTGCTGGGTCAGGGCGGTAGCGGCAACTTCATTCAGACTGGTATCTGGGGCAAAAAAGCGCTTAGCGAAGCAAAGCGCCTGGGTTTCGCTTGTCATGTGGCCGCAAGCAGTGAAGCTAATGGCCATATGGCGGTGCCTGCGCTGGATACCATTAGCGTTAGCGATGACGCGGCCTATTTGCACTACACGTCGAATGAGACGATTGGCGGCTTGGAGTTTGATTATACGCCCCATGTGCAGCGTGCCGATGGCGCTAGCGTGCCGTTGGTCTGCGATATGTCATCAAATATCCTTTCTGGACCGATCGACGTTAGCGATTTCGGCGTGATCTACGCCGGGGCGCAGAAAAATATCGGCCCCGCTGGTTTAACGTTGGCCGTCGTTCGTGACGATTTGCTAGGCAAAGCCCAAGCCAACATTCCTTCGCTGTTTGATTACAAAATGCTGGCCGAGGCGGGTTCGATGGTGAATACACCGCCCACCTATGCCTGGTATTTGGCGGGCTTAGTCTTTCAGTGGCTAAAAGACGACATTGGTGGGCTAGCAGCGATGGACGCCATTAATCAGCGCAAAGCCGATAAGCTTTATGCGGCGATTGATGACAGCGACTTTTATAGCAATCCGATTGCTAAGCACAATCGCTCGCGTATGAACGTGCCGTTTGTCTTGGCCGATGCGGCGCTGGATAAAGCGTTTTTACAACAAGCCGATGCGGCGGGGCTGCTCAATTTAAAAGGCCACCGCAGCGTGGGCGGTATGCGGGCTAGCCTATATAACGCAGTGCCTGAGTCTGCGGTAGATGCGCTAATCGCATTTATGGCCGATTTCGAACAAACAAGGGGCTAAACACCATGTCCGACACGTCGATCAATCTGGATGAGCTGCGCCAGCGAATCGATCAGCTCGATAGCGATATTCTGAATCTTATCAGCGAGCGCGCCAGTTGTGCCCAGCAAGTGGCGCATGTGAAGCTGGCCGAAGATAAAGATGCGGTGTTCTACCGCCCTGAGCGAGAAGCGCAGGTGCTGCGGCGCATCATGGCCTTGAATAAAGGCCCACTTGATTCAGAAGAGATGGCGCGCTTGTTTCGCGAAATCATGTCGGCGTGTTTGGCACTTGAACAGCCGGTTAAGGTGGCCTACTTAGGCCCTGAGGGCACTTTCACTCAGCAGGCGGCACTCAAGCACTTTGGTGAAAGTGCGGTTAGCCTGCCTATGGCAGCCATTGACGAAGTGTTTCGTGAAGTTGAGGCGGGCGCCGTGCATTACGGCGTGGTGCCGGTGGAAAACTCCACCGAAGGGGTGGTCAACCACACTCTTGACACCTTTATGGACTCTTCCATCAAAATTTGTGGCGAGGTGGTGCTGCGTATTCACCATCATCTGCTGGTCAGTGAAACGACCCGCCGCGATAAAGTCTCGCGTATCTACTCGCACCCGCAGTCGTTTGCCCAGTGCCGTAAATGGCTGGATGCTCACTATCCCCATGCGGAGCGAGTGCCGGTTTCCTCTAATGCGGAAGCGGCTAAGTTAGTCAAAACCGAGTGGCATAGTGCGGCGATTGCAGGTGATATGGCGGCCAAGCTTTATGGGCTTGAGCACATTGCCGAAAAAATTGAAGACAGCCCGGATAACTCCACGCGGTTTTTGATTATTGGCAACCAGGATGTGCCCATGGCAGGAGAGGATAAAACCTCTATTGTGGTTGCCATGCGCAATCAGCCGGGTACTTTGCACGCGTTGCTGGAGCCGTTTCATCGCCATCAGATTGATTTAACGCGCCTTGAAACACGTCCTTCGCGCACTGGTGTGTGGAACTACGTCTTTTTTATCGACTTTAAAGGCCATCGTGATGAGCCCAAGGTCGCGGCGGTGCTTGAAGAGGTGCAGCTGCGGGCGGCGGACTTACGTGTGCTAGGTTCCTACCCGATAGGCGTGCTGTGACGTTAATGGTCGAAGGCAGCGTAACAACATCATCTTGTCATGAGTCGCGCTTACTAATTGTGGGTCTGGGCTTGATTGGTGGTTCGCTTGCGGCAGCACTGCGCGCTTCAGGGTTTAAGGGGCAAATCGTTGCCTGTGATCCTGATAAAGATGAAATCGCCCGCGGTATAGAGATGGGGCTGATCGACTCAGGTGGCACCCATCTTACGGAGCAAGTGAGTGGCGCTACGATGGTGGTGCTGGCTGTGCCGGTGCTGGCAATGGAAAGTGTAATGGCCCATTTGGCGGGTGCCCTGGCATCTGCGTCACCGAGTGTGGTTATTACCGATGTCGGTAGTACCAAAGCCACTATCCGCGCCTGCGCCCAAAGAGTATTTGGTCAAGTGCCTACTAATATGGTGTTAGGGCACCCCATCGCCGGCTCAGAGAAAAGCGGTGTGGCGGCGGCGAATCCACGCCTTTATGTGGATCATAAGGTGATACTTACCCCCGAGCCCAACGTAGATGCCGACGCTTTGCAGCGCGTCCGTTGCTTATGGGAAGCCTGCGGTGCCGATGTTCTGGAAATGGACGTAGAACGCCATGATCAAGTGCTGGCGCGGACGAGCCATTTACCCCATCTGCTGGCGTTTTCATTAGTGGATACGCTGGCACGCCAGGATGAGCGGCTAGATATTTTCCGTTACGCAGCGGGCGGTTTTCGCGATTTTACCCGTATCGCGGGTAGCGACCCGGTGATGTGGCGGGATATTTTTATCGCTAATAAGCAGGCGGTATTGGCATCGCTGGATGATTTTGAAGCAGGGCTTGAGCGACTGCGTCATGCGGTAGAAACCGGTGACAGTGACGCGCTGATAGCCACCTTTGACCGGGCAAGCCATGCCCGGCACTATTTCGACTCTTTATTGAACAAAACCAGTTACCAGGCGGAATACCATATGCAACCACAAGGTAAGGTTACCTACCGTGTGCAGCCGGGCGGCCAAGCCCAGGGACGTTTGCGCGTACCCGGTGATAAATCCATGTCGCACCGATCCATTATGCTGGGGGCGCTGGCAGAGGGCGTCACTGAAGTTAAAGGCTT
The DNA here is from genome assembly GCF_002836035.1 of Halomonas sp. MES3-P3E. Taxonomy (NCBI): domain Bacteria; kingdom Pseudomonadati; phylum Pseudomonadota; class Gammaproteobacteria; order Oceanospirillales; family Halomonadaceae; genus Halomonas; species Halomonas sp. MES3-P3E. The sequence goes on from NZ_PJBT01000185.1 coordinate 84,231, forward strand.
TCTGGAAGGCGAAGATAGTCTGGCGACGCTGCAGGCGTTTCGCGAAATGGGTGTGGCGATCGAAGGCCCGCATCAGGGTAAAGTCACCATTCATGGTGTGGGTATGCACGGCTTAAAAGCGCCCGCGGGTCCGCTCTATGTAGGCAACTCGGGCACCGCCATGCGGCTGTTTTCCGGCCTTCTCGCGGGTCAGGCGTTTGATAGCGAGCTGACGGGCGATGAGTCGCTGACCAAGCGCCCCATGGGCCGCGTGGCTGACCCGCTACGCCTAATGGGGGCCACCATTGATACTGCGGAAGGCGGACGCCCACCGCTGAAAATTCACGGCGGCGCTAATCTTAAGGGCATTCATTATGATATGCCCATGGCCAGTGCTCAGGTGAAATCCTGCCTGCTGTTGGCAGGGCTCTACGCTGAAGGCGAAACCCGTGTACGTGAGCCAGCGCCCACACGCGACCACACCGAGCGTATGCTCAATGGTTTTGGCTATACGGTTTCTCGTAAAGGCGATACCTGCTGGCTGCAGGGAGGCGGTAAGCTAACAGCGGGCCCGATTGATGTGCCTTCTGATATCTCTTCTGCAACGTTTTTCTTAGTCGCGGCGGCTATCACTCCGGGTTCTGATATTACCCTTGAGCATGTAGGCATTAATCCCACACGAATTGGTGTCATCAATATTCTTATCCTGATGGGCGCGGATTTGACGCTTGAGAATGAGCGCGAAGTCGGTGGCGAACCGGTAGCCGATATTCGGATTCGCTACGCACCGCTGAAAGGAATTGATATCCCAGAAGAGCAAGTGCCGCTGGCAATTGATGAATTCCCTGCACTGTTTATTGCCGCCGCCAACGCCGATGGCGTGACTCGCCTAAGGGGTGCCGAAGAGCTGCGTGTCAAAGAGTCTGATCGCATCCAGGCGATGGCCGATGGCTTGGCTGTGTTAGGTGTACAGCACACCGTCGTAGAAGACGGCATCGATATTGTTGGCAATGGCGATGCGCAAAAAGCGAGCTACGACGGCGGGCGTGTCGATAGCCTGGGCGATCACCGTATTGCCATGGCGTTCGCGATTTCATCACTGCGGGCGAGTGCAGAAATCGAGATTGAAGACTGCGCCAATGTGGCGACCTCTTTCCCTGATTTCGTTGAATTAGCCACACGCATTGGTATGAGCGTTAGCGTGGAGGGGGCGCATGAATGATCGCGCTTCCGCTGTTCCAGTGCTCACGATTGATGGCCCTGGCGGGGCGGGTAAAGGCACCATTAGTGGTTTAGTGGCGGAACGCCTGGGCTGGCATCTGCTGGATAGTGGCGCACTTTATCGGCTGACGGCTCAAGCAGCGGTTAAGCATAACGTAGCAGTTGACGATGAGGCTGGGCTTGCCCGCTTAGCGGAGCAGTTAGATGTCGCTTTTCCGGTTGAAGATGGTCAGCCACGAACGCTGCTAGAAGGTGAAGATGTTGGTCTGGTGATTCGTACCGAGCAGGCTGGGGAGCGTGCCTCGCAAGTAGCGGCGCTTCCTGCCGTGCGTCAGGCTTTGCTGCAGCGCCAGCGCGATTTTTGCCAAGCGCCAGGGTTGGTGGCTGATGGCCGCGATATGGGAACCGTGGTCTTTCCCGATGCCCCGCTAAAGATTTTTTTGACGGCAAGTGCCGATGAGCGGGCACGTCGGCGTCATCTGCAGTTGCAGGAAGCCGGGGTGAATGCTAGTCTTTCGAGTCTTTTAAAGGAGATTCAGGCACGCGATGCACGCGACACGCAGCGCAGTGTGGCTCCTCTCAAGCCGGCAGATGATGCCATTACGCTTGATACCACGCGCCTGAGCATACCGGAAGTGGTTGATCGACTGACCGAACTGCTCGCCCAAAGAGGGCTGGTAAGCGGCGTGTGATTCTCCCTTGCGGCGTTTTTGGATAGGTGTCACGACGTGGCAGGGCACTAAACTCACATCGGTGAGCCCGGTCAGGTCTAACCAGCGTTAACACCTCCAAAGGCTGAGTGACAATAGGCCCGCACTTGCTGGTGGTGCGGAGAAGGCATTTATGCCTCAACAACGTAATTACGTAGGAACACCATGAGCGAAAGCTTTGCTGAGCTGTTTGAACAGTCTCTTAACGACATCAACATGGAGCCAGGCGCTATTGTCGCGGCTCAGGTTGTCGACATTGACGGTGACTGGGTTACTGTCAACGCTGGCCTAAAATCTGAAGGTCAGATTCCGGCGTCACAATTCCGCGATGAACACGGTAACCTGAACATCGCTATCGGTGACGACGTGCACGTTGCACTTGAAGCCGTTGAAGATGGCTTCGGTGAAACTCGTCTGTCCCGTGAAAAAGCCAAGCGCGCAGAAGCTTGGAAGATTCTGGAAGCAGCCTTCGAGAAAGACGAAATCATCAAGGGCGTTATTAACGGTAAGGTTAAAGGCGGCTTCACAGTTGAAGTTGACTCTATCCGTGCCTTCTTGCCTGGCTCGTTGGTTGACGTTCGTCCGGTTCGCGACACTGCGCACCTGGAAAATAAAGAGCTGGACTTCAAAGTCATCAAGCTTGATCCGAAGCGCAACAACGTTGTGGTATCACGTCGTGCGGTTCTGGAAGCAGAGAACAGTGCCGAGCGCGAAGCGCTGCTGGCAACTCTGCAAGAAGGCCAGCAGATTAAGGGTATCGTTAAGAACCTGACAGACTACGGCGCTTTCGTAGACCTAGGTGGTGTTGACGGCCTGCTGCACATTACAGATATGGCGTGGAAGCGTATTAAGCATCCGTCCGAAATCGTTGCCGTTGGCGACGAGATCAACGTCAAGGTTCTGAAGTTTGACCGTGAGCGCAATCGCGTTTCACTGGGTCTGAAGCAGTTGGGCGAAGATCCGTGGGTCAACATTAAAGAGCGTTACCCAGAAGGTATGAAAGTACACGCAGTCGTCACTAACCTGACTGACTACGGTTGCTTTGCCGAGCTGGAAGAGGGTGTTGAAGGTCTGGTTCACGTGTCTGAAATGGACTGGACTAACAAAAACATCCATCCGTCTAAAGTCGTTCAAGTGGGCGATGATGTTGACGTCATGGTGTTGGATATCGACGAAGAGCGTCGTCGTATTTCTCTGGGTATCAAGCAGTGTACTGCTAACCCGTGGGAAACCTTCAACACTGACTACAACAAGGGCGATCGCGTTTCAGGTACTATCAAGTCGATCACTGACTTCGGTATCTTTATCGGCCTAGAAGGCGGTATCGACGGTCTGGTTCACTTGTCTGATATTTCTTGGACTGATACTGGCGAAGAAGCCGTACGCAGCTTTAAGAAAGGCGACGAAGCTGAAGCTGTTATCCTGTCTATTGATCCTGAGCGTGAGCGTATCTCGCTGGGCATCAAGCAGATGGATTCTGACCCCGTTGCTGAGTACTTATCAGTCAACGATAAGGGCAGCATCGTAACGGGTCGCGTCATTGAAGTTGATGCTAAAGAAGCTCAAGTTGAATTGGCGACTGACGTTATTGCTGTGCTGAAAGCCTCTGAAATTAGTGCTGATCGCGTAGAAGACGCGCGCAATGTACTGAATGAAGGCGACAGTGTAGAAGCCCGTATCGTGAGTGTTGATCGCAAGAGTCGTCAGATTAACCTGTCGGTAAAAGCGAAAGACCAGGATGATACGCGTCAGAACCTGAAGAAAATGCGTGAGCAAGAGCCGGAAACTGCGGGTGGCCCGACTACAATCGGTGACCTGATCAAGCAGCAGATGGGCCAAGACTAATTATCGATTAGTTATTGGTTGATAAAAGCGCCGCCCTTATGGGCGGCGCTTTTGTTTGTAAGTGTTGAATGCTGCTAATAGATGACACATAAATTCACATAGCAATGATGAGCTATTAGGGTTATAAAACACTTTAAATAGCAGTTGTGTTTTTAAAAAACGATTAGTAATTGAGTAAAAATCAACTAGACTGTTGTCAGTTACTCTTTTTACAGCAATAATGTCCCAGCATTCTGAACTAGTGGGTGTCAAGGTTGTCAAGTTAGCACCTAAGCCAGTTGAACCCCTTTCAGTTGGACCCCGTTCAGTTGGATACGATACTAAAGGAATCCCGATGTCATTACTTAACGAATATATCCAAAAAGAACAGCAGCTGAAGCAGCTTCAAGAAGACCTGCAGCGCTTAGAAGGCGATCAGCGCCTTAAAAGCGAGTTGGAATTCAAGGCCAAACTTGAAGCGCTTATGACTGAGTTCGGCAAGCGTCCTAGTGACGTCATTGCTTTATTAGATCCCGCTTCTGACCAGCGTGGTGTTAAAACGACGGCAAGTGGCAATGTGCGCCGTAAGCGTCGTCTGAAAATTTACAAAAACCCTAAAACTGGGGAAGTCATCGAAACGCGCGGTGGTAATCATAAAGGCCTGCGTAGCTGGAAGGATGAGTATGGCGATGAAGCCGTCGAATCCTGGCTGGTTCGCATGGAAGATTAAGAAACTTAATAACCGGCATTTCTTTACAGAAGTGCCGGTTTTTTTTATTACCTCTGACCAGCGGTGCCTCAAGAACGTTATCTTTCCTGCTCACCTATAAGCGGGAGCCGAAGCTCTAAATAATGTGCTTTCCATAAGACCTGAGGCGGTTGGCCGCTTACGTGGAAGCTATCCTGACTGTAAAGCAAGTGCGCGATGGTATGCGCCAATGCATCATAAAGATCAGTTAAATCGCCAAAGCGCGTACTTGAATAATAGTGGGTTGGAATGTCGACCCGCCGATAAGGCACCGGGAGGGCAATGTCTTGAGCGTTATCGGCTTGTTCAAGGTAAAGACCTACGTCTGTGCGGTTAGAATGAAAATAATCATTATTAAGCGCATCCACTTTGGCCGATAGTATATCAGGCAGTGAAATAGTGGTTGTCGATAGGCGTAATCGCGCCTGTAAGCAGGCTAGCTGCTTGTTGTGATAGCTTGCATCCCCTAGCCCTTTAATATGCTCGGGAGCTTGATAGAGGCGCATTAGGATCATTTGGCGGTCACTGGATTTTTGGATGTCAGTTTTGAAGCCCGGATTAGGCATTGAGCGTGACAATGCGCTTTTTAGTGATTGCCGAAAATCGCGTGGCCTGAGCTGATAGTGACGCTGAAATGCGCGTGAAAAGGATGAATGATTATGATACCCACAACGTATCGCAATTTGCGCTATATTGAGAGGCGTAAGGGCTAACAATACAGCCGCCCGCTCTAGCCGTCTCTTTTCGCGGTAGGCGCTAGGCGAAATGTGAAAGCTTTGGCGAAATTGGCGCCGTACTTGGGAAGACGAATAACCAATATGGTTAGCAAGGTTTTCAATACCGAGTGGCTTATCAAGTGTGTCCTGCAGCCAGATCTCAGCTCGTGTCATCGCGTTGAACATTATCTGGCCTCTCATGCGTGAATCGTACAGGTCGTTCTTATCTCGCCTGTAGTGCACTCTCCCAGTGCGTTAATGTTTGGTAACCTAGCTGAATAGCAAATGTTCAGCGTCTAGATGAGCGTTGAATCTCTATTCAGGCTACTTGTGGCTATGTTGATGCTAAGCATCAATTTTTGAGTTACCGCTGACTGTGGCGTATTTGATAAAGTGTTTGTCACCATCGTGTGCCTAATGATGTTGTCTTTATGCTGGCAACAGGGTGGCAAAGGCAAGTTTGCTCGTTATCTTTACGCGTTTGTGCACAGTTTTTGCAAAAAATGCTACGTTTGTAGCCATGTCGACCATTTCAAGTAAGGTGTAAATGAAACATCGATGAAATATCAAAAGGTTCAAAAGCCGGTAGATGAGCGTGAGAAACTGCGTAAATTCCGTGAATTAGACGATGCCTTTGCGCAGGCGTTACGTCAGTTAGACGATCCTGATAGCAACTTTGATATACCGACGGGGCCGCCGGTACGATCGCTTGCGGCATTGGAGCAAGATGATGTAGAAACAAAGCAGAAGGAACAACAAGACGAGCAGGAGCGTGTGTTTAAACAGCGCTTTGAGGCTCTGCTGAATGAGTATGGTATTGACCAGGGCGATCTGGCTGAACTGGTCGAAACACTACTTGGCTATGGGTTATGGCAGCAGGATCAAGTGCCAGGCAGGGAGTAAGGGCTAGGTAGTTAGCACCTCTACAATATCCTACGTGTGGTAATGCTAGCGGTAGCGGTAAACGCGCAAACTCGGCAGAAATACATCTGGCTCAAGCTTTTCATCGCGCCGTCGTGCCCGTGTGCGGGTAGTGGGGGGCTGTAAAGCGGGCACGTTTATGTGTGGCAGCCGCTGGTTATTGTCTGGCACGAAGATAGGCATGGCCGCATTCAGTGCTCGCCTTGTATGTCCATCATCGAGTGGCTCGGTAAAAAATAGATTTGCCCGCATAAGGGGAGCTTGCGTTTGCACCTGGGCGAGCACTTCGCCGCTTGGGATGCCTGCTAGTTTGCGTAGTTGAATACGGATATGCGGTGCATCGGTATCGAGCTTTAAAAGCTTTTGCTCAGCCTCTTGAACGGTCAGCCGCTTTATGGAGCGACCACTGCTATACCACGCAAAGCGAACCCGTGACACGGGCGCTTGCGCGATGGGCAGTTGACGCCAACTCTGCTTAAGGTGCAGGCGGGCAAGCCCATTGCGCCTTAACGCTTCATCAACGTAGGGATGTCGTTGTGGCAGACGGCTTTTGGCGTCGCTCAACGTTTGTGGAAAAGCCTGTTTAATATGTTGCAGCAGCTCAGCAAAACTTTTTTTGGCTTGATTAACGGCGTCTACCGCTGTCAGTAATTCATCATTAGCAGCCACAATGGCAATGTAATTTCGCGTTTCGCGACCATCCTGATCTTGTTCATGCCACATATCGAAAAGCGCTTCTCGCAGCCAGTGGCGAGAGAGTGTTGCTTGATGAAAGACCCACGATGCCGGTTGCTGCCGTTCAAAAAGCGAAACAGCGGTCTCAATCATGTCAATTAAAGTGTCAAACTGCTGCTCCAGCTGAAGCAGCAGATGATAGGCCGAGGGCGATGGTTGATCAGGCATTGTTGTAGCCATGTGGATTGCGGGACTTAAAACGTTGGTTGCTTGGTGCGTTATGAGAGCGGCGCATCCTTATCGGCTTGCGCCAACAGTGTTTCAATATCAGCTTCATCCATCGCCGATTCGCCCGATATACGGTGCGACTCATCGGCCCACGCACCTAAATCTAACAGTTGGCAGCGTTTGCTGCAGAAAGGCCGATAGGTGCTCTCAGGTAGCCAAGGCACGCGCTTAGCGCACTGAGGGCAACTAACTTCAAGCGGGGAATCGTTTGCAGGGCGAACCATAAAAACTCCAATTGCGTTAACAGGGGCGATATCTCAGTCGTTAAGCAGCTGACGGTAGCGTTGATCCAGCCGCACCACTTGCTCCATCATGCTGGCATGGTCACCGCGGTTATCTATCACGTCATCTGCTTGTGCTAGTCGTTGTTCGCGGGAAAGCTGGGCGGCGAGAATAGCATGCACTTGGCTTTCGCTCACCCCATCGCGTTGCTGGGTTCTCGATAATTGTAGCGCTTGTGGTACATCGACAACGACCGCTCGGTTGGCTAGCGCATTTTGGCCCGACTCAAATAGCAGCGGTGATACCAGTAGCACATAAGGCGCGCCTTGTGTTTTAAGCTGCGCTAAGTGCTGCAATAGACGTTCTCTTATTTTGGGGTGTGTGACTGATTCTAGCCATTGTCGCTGCTCTGGATCTTTAAAAATAATATCGCGTAGGGCCGCGCGGTTAAGCGTGCCATCATGATGCATGACCTGATCACCGAAGCGGTTTTTAATGGCTAATAGTGCCGGTTCGCCAGGTAGAACGATTTCTCTGGCGACATCATCAGCATCGACCGAGGCAGCACCAAGTGTTTCAAAGGCGCGCGCAACAGTCGATTTGCCCGACCCAATGCCACCGGTTAATCCGATAATCATCTGCTGCCTCATTTAGCTCGGTTTTCAATAATCCAAATTCACTAGCTCAGTTTTAATAGCCAGTTTTTAATAACCAAAATAACAATAGTTAAACTTTACATAAGCAGACTGAGATACAGCGCCATTAGCTCATCGCCAACTAATAACGCTACCCAACCCGCGAGGGCAAGAAAAGGCCCAAAGGGTAGCGGTTTGCCACGTAAGCGAGGCGCGCAGGCCTGAGCAGTCAAACCAACCACCGCGCCAAGCCCTGCGGAAAGTATCAAGATAAGCGGTAAAAAGCTCCATCCTAGCCAGGCACCCAACGCTGCCAGCAGCTTAAAGTCGCCAAAGCCCATACCCTCTTTCCCGGTGACGAGTTTGAACAGCCAATAAAAACTCCATAGAGAAAGATAGCCCACCATCACGCCAATAACGGCATCGGGGAGCATAAACGGCTGAAAGAGTAGCTGAAAAAGTAAGCCTGCCCATAGCAGCGGGAGCGTAATGACATCCGGCAATAACTGGGTACGAAAATCGATCACGGCGAGTGCTAACAGCATCAAGCAGGCGCCGTAAATAAACAATGACTCTGCAGTGAGACCATGGAGTGCCAGTACCGCTAATGCCAGTAGGCCACCGGCCATTTCCACCAGCGGATATTGAACACTGATGCTCGTTTGACACTCTGCACACCGCCCGCGGCGTTTAATCCAACCAATCAAAGGCAGGTTGTCGTGCCAGGCGATCGGGGTTTCGCAGCGGGGGCACAGAGAGCCTGGTGTGGCTAAATTGAAGCGTGGCGAGTGTTCGTTATCCAGTTCAAGCGCTGCACGCGCCTCCCGGCGCCAATGGCGCATCAGCATGACCGGTAGGCGCGTGATAACAACATTAAGAAAACTGCCTAAACAGAGCCCTAAAAGTAAAACGATAAACCACACGATAAGCGGAGGGTGGTGCATGTAGCTCCTTAGGTTTCTTTAATGTGATGTTATTGGCAAGCTTGAAGCTTAGAGAGCAGACCCTAAGTCGAAGATGGGTAGATACATGGAGACAACAACGCCGCCGACCAGCACACCCAGTACCACGATAATAACGGGCTCCATTAGCGAAGTGAGTGCATCGACTTTATTGTCGACTTCTTCTTCGTAATAATCGGCGACGCGGTTCAACATGGCATCCAGTGAGCCCGCCTCTTCGCCAATGCTAACCATCTGGATCGCCAGAGGAGGAAAGCGGTTAGTCATCCGCATGGCGAAGTGCAATTGCTGCCCGGTCGCCACGTCTTGACGCGTTTGAATCACCGCGCGTTCGTATACTTTATTCCCCGTGGCACCGGCGGCAGTATCTAAGCCCTCGACTAGCGGCACGCCTGAGGCAAAGGTGGTGGCTAATGTGCGCGAGAAGCGAGCAATGGCAGATTTATGCATAATATCGCCGATTATCGGTAAACGAAGCAGTAAGGCGTGCATGCGGTAAGCGACCTTAGCAGAACGCTGAATGCTCATTTTGAGCAGTAGTACTGCGCCAATCACCGCACCCAGCGCCACAAGCCAATAGCGCTGGGCAAGCTCGGACAAATTCACGGTCATCTGGGTAAGTGCGGGAAGCTCCGCGCCGAAGCTCTGAAACATGCTTTCAAATTCAGGCACCACTTTGATTAACAAGAGCATGGTCACTGCGATGCCAATGGTCATAACAGCAGTAGGGTACCAAAGCGCTTTCTTTACCCGTGCTTTGAGCGACTCTACTTTCTCTTTATAAGTCGCAACACGATCAAGCATCTGGTCGAGCGCACCTGACTGCTCACCAGCATTAACAAGATTAACAAACAGCCGGTCAAAGTGTTTAGGATGGCGGCGTAGTGCGTCGGAGAAACTAGATCCTGACGACACATCGCTCATTAAATGCTGTACGAGAGCAACCATGGCGGGTTTTTTTAAGCTCTCGGCCACTACCTGCAGCGCCTGTAGCAAGGGGATGCCCGCTCGAATCATGGTGGCCATTTGGCGCGCAAAGACCATGACATCATTAGGATTAATACGACCGCTGCCGCCCAGGTTGCCCTTTTTAGAAATGCGCCGGATAACGATGTTCTGCTTGGCAAGCTCAGCCGCTACTTCAGCTTTGCTGCGGCCAATCATTTCGCCGCTTAGCGGCCTATCTTGAGGGCCTTTACCTACCCATTTCCAGCGCGATAGTTTGATGGCGGGCGTTGGGCGTCGACGTGCCGTTTTAGCCATGCCTTACTCCTTGCTCACTCGGTTAACCTCTTCCAGGCTGGTAATGCCCTGCATGACTTTCAACAAACCACTGCGGCGAAGGCTGGGGTAACCTTCTTTACGTGCCTGATGATCAATATCTAACGCATTAGCGTCGCGCATAATTAACTGGTTCATTGCTTCGGTGATGGGCACCACCTCATAAATGCCAATGCGGCCTTTATAGCCCTGAGTGCAATGTTTGCAACCTACCGGCTTATAGATACTCGCTTGCTGTATTTCATCATTATTAAACCCCTCTTTACGTAGCGCTTCGTGAGGAATATCAATGGGCTCCTTGCAATGCTTGCAAAGTTTGCGAGCTAGACGCTGGGCGATAATCAGACTAACGGCGCTAGCAATGTTAAATGAGGAGACGCCCATATTAGCCAAGCGTGTGAGTGTTTCAGCAGCCGAGTTGGTGTGCACGGTAGAAAGCACTAAGTGGCCCGTTTGCGCGGCCTTAACGGCAATTTCAGCCGTTTCAAGGTCACGAATCTCCCCCACCATTACTACGTCAGGGTCTTGGCGTAGAAACGCCCTTAACGCACTAGCAAAATCGAGGCCGATTTTAGGCAATACATTTACCTGGTTGATACCCGCTACTTTGATTTCAACCGGGTCTTCGGCGGTACAAATATTGCGCTCAATTTTGTTAAGAATATTGATGCCGGTATATAGCGAAACCGTTTTACCGCTACCGGTAGGACCGGTAACCAGAATCATGCCTTGAGGCTGCTTCAATGCCTGCTCGTAATGACTACGCTGCTCATCGGTAAAGCCCAGCTGCTCAATGCCTAACTGAGCGGCGGTAGGGTCTAAAATCCTGAGCACCAGCTTTTCGCCATAAACAGTCGGCAACGAGTTAACACGAAAATCAAGCGAGCGGGTGCGCGATAACTTGAGTTTGATCGCGCCATCTTGTGGCAGGCGGCGCTCTGAAATATCAAGGCGAGCCATGATTTTTAGGCGGGCGGCAATGCGGTTGCGCATGGCAAAGGGTGGGCGTGCCACTTCTATCAGCATGCCATCCACACGAAATCGTACCCGATAGAGTGTTTCGTAGGGCTCGAAGTGGATATCAGACGCACCACGGCGAATGGCGTCTAACAATATCTTGTTAACAAACTTAACGATGGGGGCGTCTTCGCTATTTTGCGAGGACTCTTCAAGCGGGACTTCGCTACCATCGTTACTTTGTACTACGTTCAGCGAGCTTACCGCATCGTCAATATCATCAAGCTCATCGAACATGCCGCGTTCGTTTTGCGCAAGGTAGTTATTCAGCGCGACTGTAATTTGGTCAACAGGCGCAAGAACACCTTCAACGCTAAGGCCCGTGGCAAACTGTAATTCATCCAGTTGCGTTAACGTGGCGGGGTACGGCACCGCGACGGTAAGGCGATGACCATGGCGCGCTAACGGTAGAATATTAAGGTTCTGCAGCACTTTGATGGGATAGTCAGCGGCAGGTGGGAGTGTATTTAAGCGCAACGCCTCTAAATCAACGACCGGAAGCCCATACTCCCAGCCAGCTGCCACGGTGGCTTCGATAGCATCTACTAAGCCGCTCTCAATAACATGCTGAAGTAGCGATATTTCCAGATCTGACGCGGTTGTTTCCGCCGTTGCGGCTTGGGCATCGGTCAGCAAGCCGTGTTTCACCAAGCGCTGAGCAATGCCGCGTAGGCCACCACGAGCTGCGGCGTGGCTTAGGGTCGACTCAAAAGGGGGTTGGCTCATCAAAAAAACCTGTTTTACATCGGCGTAGGCGCACTACTTGTACCATAAACTAGCGGTTGCGGGCACTACATAACTGGTCATTCAAAACTGCTCAAGTAGTAGGCGACTGAGCCGATAGCGTTTAGAGAACCTGTTGTAAAAAGGGATCACGTAAGCTAGTGTAACTCTTATTATCTCTAACTCTTTTTAAGGCTTATCATTCCTTATAAAGGCTTGCCCTTTCCCCCTTAGGAGATGTCTTCATGCAGAAATCTGCACAACCCAACACCCGCAGCACGAAACAGGGCGGTTTTACGCTTATTGAGCTGATGATCGTGGTAGCGATTATTGGTGTGTTGGCGTCAATCGCTGTGCCGCAGTATCAGAACTACACAGCCCGTGCACAAGCGAGTGAAGGGGTTACTGCTACAGGTGGTGTAAGAACTGATATTGCAGAGCAATATTCTATGCGCAATAAACTCCCTACATATGAAGAAATGGGAACAGCTACAACTGGAGATAGCACGGGTGATTTGGATATCTCAGGTCGCTATATAGAATCAGTGGCCTATGGCGGGGGTAATACTGGCGCTATTGAAATTACATTTACACAAAATAGCGCTCTGAATGGAGCACAGATGAACTTATTGCCTGATGATGAAAATCCAAGCAATGGGTGGATATGTGAATGGGACTCAGCGGATGCTGAAGATAGCTGGCTGCCAGCTGGTTGTCGTCGTGAGTAGTAAATCATATATTTAATATCGTATCGATTAAGGGTCCTTCGGGCCCTTTTTTTATTTCCATACTTCCTGCTTATTCACTCAGTAGACTGTAGGCTCTTACCTTAAGCGAGGAGCTTACAGTGAACCCCATCAAATTGATTGCCATGAGTTCGCTTGGCGCACTGCTACTCAATAGTGCTGCCTTTGCACAACCTGACCATGCGCCGGCCCATGGCGCTCGTGACAAGGGCCAGCAGCATGAATCCTATCGGCCTGGAAACACCCGTGATGAGCGGGTTGATTTACCCCGTATTAATGAGCGTGAACTACGCCAACTACTGCGTCAGCATGATGCGCCGCGAGCCGAAGCATTGCCGCCGGGTATTCAGCGCAATTTAGAGCGCGGTAAGCCATTGCCGCCAGGTATCGCCAAGCGCTTTGATGGTCGGCTAGCTTCTCAATTACCTCAATACCCAGGCTATGAATGGGAGCGTGTAGGTGCTGATGTGGTCTTGATCGAAGCAGCCACACGCGTTGTGGTAGATGTTCTGGTCGATGTTTTACGCTAACGACCATGGTGGGAAGTCGGCATGACTCGAAAATTACGTCTCGGCGGCTTATGGTAGAAGCTCTTAGCATCATCGCCTTCTAAAGGGAGATTCAATGAGCGACTACACATTAGCTGCACGTCTTGAGCGGGCTATTTCTATCGCCGAAGAAGCCGGGCAGATGATCATCCAGGCGCGAGAGCGGCAAGGTTTTTCACAGCGGTTGAAAAAAGATAATGAGCTGGTCACCGATGTGGATGTCGCGGTTGATCAGCTCATTAGCCAGCGGCTTGAAGAGCATTTCCCTGGTGAAGCACGGCTGAGTGAAGAGCTCGCCCCCGAGAGCGCTGTGCATGTACAGGCGCCGCAGCTTTGGGTAGTGGATCCCATTGATGGCACTGTCAACTTTGCGCAGGGGTTGCGCCACGTGGCGGTGTCAATCGGCTGGATGGAAGAGGGCATTGCTAAGGTAGGTGTTGTTCACGCACCGTTTCTAGGCGAAACCTTTAGCGCCAGGCAAGGCGGTGGGGCTTTTTGCAACGATCAGCCCATTCAACCCAGCAGTGCGGATTCACTAGCGAACACCTTGGTAGGAACAGGTTTTCCCTACCGTAAAGAAGGGCGTAAGCACCTTTTAAAGCGGTTAGAAGCGGTGCTTATTGAATGCCAGGATATCCGTCGTAACGGGGCGGCGGCACTCGATTTGTGCGATGTCGCCTGTGGTCGCTTAGATGCGTATTACGAAAGTGTCTCGCCTTGGGATTTTGTCGCGGGCTGGGTCATTGCACGAGAAGCCGGGGCGCGTGTAGGACACTTATATGAGCCGCCTAAATCGGTGCCAGAAGACCTTTATCCCGAGCACTTGCTAGTGGCTGCACCTGGTGTCTATGACGCAATGGCCTATCTGCTGCTCGACGCTGACCAAAGCTAACGAGAAAGGGCGGATTGCATTAAGTTGGTGAATGACAAATACTTGAAAAGAAAGCGCTATAAAGGCTTTTCATTTATGCAAGAAACCGCTAGTATACGCACCGTCTTGAGGCAAAGATGTAGCGTCCAATAAAGACAGCGGAGCGTGGCGCAGCTTGGTAGCGCGTTGCAATGGGGTTGCAAAGGTCGCAGGTTCGAATCCTGTCGCTCCGACCAAGAACATATAAAACGGTCACTTAGCTAATTGCTGAAGTGGCCGTTTTTGTTTGGTTAGATTTTAGGTAGTAAATAGGTGACATTCGTCAGGAACTCTTTTCTGAGGCTTCTTCATTATCGTATTTTAATTTAAATGGTAAATTGCTTGTGACGCTTTCGTTTAGCTACAACTCAGACCTCATTGGTGGTGGATTGATGGTGCGTGAAAGCCGTGCAGTTGCAGCGCTATTGCTGGATGAGGTAGACGAAGCACACTGGCATCAAGCTATCATCGTTGAAAACCGGCTACAGAAGAATCGCCCAGCGACAGCCAAGCGTGCAGCGCAGGCCATCCGTAAACGCTTAGAGAAACTGGAACCCTCTTTTTGGAAAGCCCTGCACGATGGAGACGATCAGCTAGCGTCACAGGTATCGTTTTGTGCTGCCATGGCACGCAACCTGCTGATGGTGGAGTTTCTTGAAAGCGTGGTGGCCGATGCGTTTTTAACGCGGTCTGAAAAGCTTCAGTCCTATCAGTGGGATGAGTTTCTTGCCGAACGTGCTAACCGCGATGCAGCGATTGCTACCTGGGCAGAAAGCTCAAGGCGCAAAATGGGTCAGGTAGTGTTTCGGATGCTGACAGAGGTCGGCATATTGGATTCCAGTCGATCGCGTCGACTTCAGTCTTTCTTGCCCCGCCCCGAGCTGAAGATGCTGCTTGAAACCCACCGCCATACCCGATTGCAAAATTGTCTTCAAAAATTGCGCTAAGCATTTATCTGTTGGAAAAACTCATTATTGAACTAATGAAAACTAAGTAGACCTTGCGGCTATGACTGTAAGCAACGTAATCTTGCCCGCAATATGCCCAAAACAAGCCCGACATAGAGACGCTCCGCATGTCACATAATGAGCAGCACCTATCACCTACCAGCGTTATGTTCCATGAGGATGACCAGCTTCGGGCACGATTAAACCAAGTCGCCGAGAAAATCGCTCGGCCGGATTTTTTAGCAGGCCAAGGGTTAGGTAACGAAATTGGCTTCTGGATTTTTGATTACGCTCCAGAGCACGAGCTTCAGGTACGTGCCTATCTGAACTTCCTTCCTTCGTTAATGGCGCGCCAGTACGCCCATGTCAAGGTGGCGCAGGTTAACTTGCTTCAAGTGCTCAAAGACTATCTGACTGAGCGTGGCTTTCTTGATAAAGCCATTGCCATGCAGAAAAACAAAGGCGATGCAGCGCTGCTTAAGGCGCTGCGTGGGCCACTGCACATGGATAAGTTCGCCCCTTATCTGATCCGACATTCTTTGTCGCATGATCCTGATATCGTGCTATTAACCGGTGTCGGTAGCCTATGGCCAATGGTACGAGCGCATAGTTTGCTGAACGCTCTGCATGGCCCGTTAGGGCATAAGCCCTTGGTGCTGTTTTACCCAGGCCGCTACGATGGGCAAACGCTTACCCTGTTTAATCAGATTAAGAGCAATAACTACTATCGCGCTTTTGCGCTCGTGCCCTAGCACTGGAAACGAGCACCAGATAGCAAACCGTGCAGAGTGTTACGTTCACACGGTAATTGCTGTTACCAAGCTGCGGGATCTTCGCGGTTTAGGTAACAGTCTATTTTTAAAAAGTTTGTAGGGCTTATACATTTACAGGACTGATATGCGCATTCAAGAGCTTTTCCTCAAGCCGCTCAGCCGGTCAATCAATGGTGTTGTAAAGGCTGATCAGCGTGACCAGGAAACCATCTACCAAGAGCTAGATGAGTACGTGGTCACCAATGAGTTAGAAAAGCACTTCCGCGCCTTTTTTGAATCCTACACCACCCCGCTAGACGACCCCTCCATTGCTAACCGGGTAGGCGTCTGGGTTAGCGGTTTCTTTGGGTCGGGTAAATCCCACTTTTTGAAAACGCTCTCTTATCTGCTTGAAAACACCGAAGCTTTTGATGCCAACGGCCATGCCAAGCGGGCGGCGGATTTCTTTGATGAGCAGAAGCTGGTGGACAGCTCCATACGGGCTGATATCACCAACGCGGTACGCGAACCCGCCCATGTGGTGCTATTCAACATCGACAGTAAGGCCAGCTCTAACGACGATGGCAACCCCATCCTCAACGTCTTTCTGCGCGTATTTAACGAGTACCAAGGCTTTAGCTCGGATTACCCGCACATTGCCCACATGGAGCGCCACCTAGAGAAGCGCGGTGTGTATGAGACCTTCAAGCAGGCGTTTAATGACGCCAGCGGCATGGCGTGGGAAGAGGAACGGGACGGCTATCAGTTTTACCAAGATGACATCGAGCAAGCGATTAGCGTTGCGTTAGAGCTTTCCCCGGAAGCTGCCCATAAATGGTTTGAAGAGTCAGAAGCCAATTTTAGTGTTTCAGTGGAAAACTTCTGCCACTGGGTGAAAGAGTTTTTGGAATCCCGATCATCCACCCGGCGCATGGTATTTATGGTGGACGAAGTCGGCCAGTTTATTGGCAGCGACACGCGCCTTATGCTCACCCTGCAAACGCTCACCGAAAACCTGGGCACGATTTGCGGTGGTCGCGCTTGGATTGTGGTGACGTCTCAGGCGGATATGGACGCAGTGCTAGGCGAAATGACCGCCTCAAAAGCCAACGATTTCTCTAAGATCGCCGGACGCTTCAAAACCCGCTTATCGCTCTCAAGTTCCAACTCTGACGAAGTCATCCGCAAGCGCCTGCTGGTGAAAACCGACCCGGCACGCGCTGAGCTGGAAGGTGTGTTTGAAGCCAAAGGCTCTATCCTGCGTAACCAGCTGACCTTTGATCGTTCCGGCCCCACGCTGAAAAACATTGAAGGCGTGGATAGCTTTATCGCCAATTATCCCTTCGTGCCGTACCACTTCCAACTGGTACAAAAAGTCTTCGAAGAGATCCGCAAGGTAGGTGCCACCGGCGCGCATCTCGCTTATGGTGAGCGCTCAATGCTCGATGCTTTCCACATGGCCGCCAAAGCCGTGCAAGAAAAATCGATTGGCGCGCTGGTGCCGATGCACTGCTTTTATACGGCGATAGAAGGCTTCCTTGATACGGCCGTAAAACGCACCATCGACCAGGCCAGCGAAAACCCCGTGTTAGAGGCGTTTGATGTCGAAACGCTGCGCACGCTGTTTATGATCCGCTATGTGGATCTCGTCAAAGGCACGGTCGACAACCTCATCACGCTCTCGCTGACTCAAATTGACGACGACCGAATTGCTATTCGTGAGCAATTAGACGCGACCTTAGCGCGACTAGAAAAAGAGAGCCTGATTACGCGTAATGGCGATGAATACCAGTTCCTCACCAATGAAGAGCGCGACATTACCCGCAAGATCAAACAAACCGAAGTCACCAGCAGCGACGAGAACAAAGAGCTTTCCAGCCTGATCTTCAAAGACCAGCTGCGTGACCGCAACAAATACCGCTACCCGGTCAACAAAACCGACTACGGCATTGGCCGCTACCTGGATGGCCACACCCTGGATGGCCGCTATCAAAGCCAGCTAAGGGTGGAGGTGGTCTCACCGCTGGATGTGGAGTACGTACAGCTAAGCGAAGCGGGCTGCATCCACAAAAGCGGCGATAACGGCGGACAGGTGCTGATTAAACTGCCCGACGATAAGCGCTTTACCGACGAACTGCGCACGCTGTTAAAAACCGACAAGTTCATCCGCTTGAACCTATCGGCCAACGACCACAGCGTCGAGCGCATTCTGGCCGACCGTGGCCGGGAAAACCAAGAGCGTAAAAAACGCCTACGTGTTCGTCTGGAAGAAATGCTATTAGATGCAGACGCCTATGCGCTTGGCCAAAAGCTGGAACTCAACCGCAGCCAGCTAAGCACCCGCCTGGATGAAGCCTGCCGCTACCTGCTGGAAAACACCTACAACAAGCTGGGCCAGCTGACGGTGCTTAACCCAGAGCCTATGCGTGAACTGCAAGCCGTGTTAACAGCCGATGATATTGGTACGCAAAACCTTAACTTAGACGGGGAGGAGGGCAACGCCCAGGCAGTAAAAGAGGTGGAGCAGTATATCTCGCTGCACAGCGGCGAACCCGTGCCGCTTAACCCGCTTATCGAACGTTTCAGCAACCGACCTTTCGGCTGGCCGGAAGGCGAAACGCTGCTGATTCTAGGCCGCCTGCACGCCGCTGGCCGTTTGACCTTCCACACCGCAGGCCCCGCGCTCAGCGGTAAAGAAGCCTTCGAGCTGCTTAATAACGCCCGCCGACGCAGTGAAGTACGCATTCAGAAAAAGCGCCAAACTGAAGATGCAGTGCTGAACAAAGCCCGCAACCTCACCAAAGACCTGTTTGGCCAGCTAGGCCCCGCCAGCGAAAAAGAGCTATTCAGCTACTATGTGGATCGCTTATCTCGCTGGCGCCGGGAGCTAGACGCGTACAAAAGCAAAACCGATGTGGGCAATTTCCCAGGGCGAAAAGCCATTGAAAGCTCGCTGCTGGAAGTAGAGCGCCTACTGCGCCTAGACGACAGTTTCGACTTCTTTAAAGCAGTGGCCAGCCAGCAGGAGACGCTGCTCGATTTAGAAGAAGACTACCGCGACCTAAGCGACTTCTTCACCAAGCAGCTCACCACCTGGCAGCAGCTGGAACAGGCGCGCGTAAGGTTTGGGGTTAACCACCTGGAGCTAGAAAAACACCCCGAGGCCCAGCAGGCACTGGCCGAGTGTGAGTGCATTTATAGCGCCGATGCCCCCTACGCCATGTTGAACAAAGTAGATGGCCTGGTGCGAACGTTGGATGACATTAATACCCGCTTGGTCACCGAAAAACGCGAACACGCCATTGCCCGTATCGACACGCGCATCGCCAAGGTGAGCGCTGAAATTGCCAAAAGTGGCATTGGCAACGCCGAACTCAGCAACCGCTTGTTGCACCCGCTGCAGCAGCTCAAAGCGTCGGTCAATCAGTCGGTCAGCATCGCCCAGATCTACCAACTGCAAACAGAAACGGCCGTTGAGCAAGAAGAAGAGAGCCTGGATGCGCTTCACAACGCCCAGGCTGAGGTAGCCAAGCGGCAGCCGCCCGTGCCTACGCCTGCTGGAGGCGACTCCACCGCGCCGACGGCCACCCCAGGCAGCCAACCGCCCGCAGGGCACACGGCGGCAAGAGATAAAACTTACGATCCCCACACCGCAACAGCCCCAGCAGCAGTCAATGCCCCCAAACCCGTGGCAAGGGTACGCGTCAGCGACGTACTCAGCCGCGTGCATAGCGGTGTGTACCTGGAAAGCCAAGCGGAAGTGGATGCGTTTATGGAAGAGCTGAGAAAAGAGCTGGAAGGGTCGCTTTCAGCGGGCAAACGGGTACAGGTGCGGTAGTGTTCGATGATGTTTGTTGACAGTGGCAACGATTAACGCCAAGCCTAAGCATCCCGGTTGGCAGGGTGTCGACGAGCAGGTTACACTTTAAAAATAACCCGTTCAGCCGCGTCGGGTCTGAGCGATACCGCAGAGGTGAGTCATCATGCATGCCAACGTCAAGCAGCTGCGCTTGCAAACCAAAGCTTTGATTGCCGCTACCCAGCGTGGCGAGACCGTAGAGATCACCTTTCACGGCAAGCCCTGTGCCCGCCTGGTGGGGGTGGCGTCTGCCACGCCTGAAAAGCGCTCGGCCCCCAACCCGGCGTTCGGCCTCTGGGCGGATCAGGGCGAGGCAAGCGCCCAGGAGATCGACACCCAAGTCCGCCGTTTGCGCGCGCCTCGCTCCTTCGAGGGCACCGACTGATGCTGGTGGACACGGATGTACTGATCTGGAATCTGCGCGGCAACCCCGCCGCCGCCCAGCGCCTGGATGACGCGCCGGGTTTCTGGCTCTCTGCCGTCACCTATATGGAACTGGTGCAGGGCATGCGCAACAAGCAGGAGCTAAGGCAGCTACGTCAGGCACTGATCTACTGGCAAGCAAGCATCCGCCATCTGGAAGAGGGGATATCCTCGCGTGCCATGTTTCTGGTCGAAAGCTATGCGCTCAGCCATAACATGCAAATGGCCGATGCCCTGATTGCCGCCACCGCGATGGAGGCAGGGGTTCCTTTGCTCACCGCCAATGACCGCCATTACCGCTATATCGATGGCCTGGAGATCGACGTTTTTCGCCCTGAATAGTTTGCCCTGAGTAAATCATCACTTGGCGCAGTAATGCCCACAATAAGCTACCGTCGCGTGTTCCAGGACGCGGGACAGTGAGACGGAAAGCAATATAAAAAATCAACAGGCCACTCATGACTGCCACAACCATTGAACAGCGGCTCAGTGAGCCAGAAGGCAAGCAGCTTGAGTTCAAGCGTGATCTGTCATCGCCCAAGCCGCTGATGAAAACCCTGGTCGCTTTTGCCAACACCGCAGGTGGCCAACTGATCATTGGCGTTGATGACGACGGCACCGTGCTAGGTGTGGATGACCCGCTGGATATGGAAGAGCGCCTGACCAGCATGATCGCGGATGCCATTCACCCCCGGCTATTACCCAATATTGAATTGGTTAGCGTGGGTGAACATACCCTGGTGTGTATTGAGGTGTTCTTGAGTAGCGCGCGCCCACACTTTTTCAAGGCGCTAGGCGAAGAAAAAGGTGTGCTGGTGCGGCTCGGGTCCAGTAATCGGCAGGCGGGGTTGGCACTCATTCAGGAAATGCAGCGCCAAGCGAGCGGCACTACGTTTGATGTTCAGCCCATGCCCGAGCTGAGCCGTGACGACCTTGACCAAAACGCCATACAGCAAGCCTTCAGCAGCGAACAACCGTTTGATGACAACAAGTTACGAACACTACGGCTACTGGTGCCGTATCAAGGTCGCCTAGTACCCAGCGTTGGCGGAATTTTGCTGTTTGGCCGCGAGCGCCAATGGCACTTTGAAGACGCCTGGATTCAGTGCGGGCGTTTTCGCGGCACCGATAAGGTTGAGATTTTCGATCAGGCAGATATTCACGCGCCGTTACCCCAAGCGGTTGATGACATCGAGCTGTTTCTCAAAAAACATGCTTTCAAGCAGGCAGAGTTTGGCGCCATGCGTCGCCGCGATGTGTGGAGTATCCCGCTGACCATCCTGCGTGAAGCGATTATTAACGCCTTGGTACACAGCGACTACTCCCAACGCGGTAGCCCCATACGCATTGCGTTTTATGACGACCGTATCGAGATTGAAAGCCCAGGGCTATTGATGCCCGGCATGACCATAGAAGACATGAAACGCGGCGTTTCGATGATTCGCAACCCAGTGATTGCCCGCGTATTTCGTGAGCTTGGGCTAATTGAACAGTGGGGCAGCGGTGTGAAACGTATTTTCGAGGAAGCTCACGCCCAAGGGCTGCCAGAGCCGCATATTGAAGAAATTGCCAACCGCGTGCGGTTGAGTATCCGGCTGGCAGCGCCGGTTCCTATAGAAAATCCAACATCAGTGACCCAGTCAGTGACCCAGTCAGTGACCCAGTCTGAGAATATAGAACCACTGCTCCCGCTGCTGCAAATATTAAGCGATGGCCCGCTATCATCAGGCGAGCTACGTCAACACTTGCAGCTCAAGCATCGTGCTCATTTTCGCCAACACTACCTAACGCCTGCGCTTCAGGATGAATTAATCGAAATGACGCTGCCCGAGAAGCCCAACAGCCGCCTTCAGCAGTACCGCCTAACCCCTAAAGGCCAGCGCTTTTTGCAAGACACTCTCAAGGATTCACCATGAACACCGCCAACATCAAAAAATACGCCCCCAAAGCCCGCGCCCGCTTTATCGACACCATGATGCGCCAAGCGGCCCGGGTGGGCATTAGCCCGGATGGCAAAGGCGGTGTGGTGATTGCCCCCCTGGAGCTAAAGGGCGATGTGTTGGTGATGACCGCCCAGGATGGCCAAACCCACACCGTGCCCGCCCACCTGAAAGGCGCACGGGAAGCGCTGGCCGCGTGGGTGCAGCGCGATGGGTTTACCCAAGCGATAGAGCAGGCCGCCTATAGCTGGTTCAACCGCCTGTGCGCCATTCGCTATATGGAGATTCACGGCTACCTAGACCACGGCCGCCGCGTGCTGAGTGTGGCAGGGGGCGAAGCCGGGCAATTCCAGATTCTGGAGGAATGCTTAGAGGTAGATTTACCAGGGCTAGACACCGCCCGCGTGCGCGAACTTAAGCTCGACGGCACCCAGGATGAAACCCTCTACCGCGAGCTGCTGCTGGCCCAGTGCCACGCCCTGCATGAGGCCATGCCGTTCCTGTTCGAGCCGCTGGACGACGCCAGCGAGCTGCTGCTGCCCAACAACCTGACCAAAACCGACTCACTCATCCGCGAGCTGGTCGAGGCGATTCCCGAGGAAGACTGGCAAGATGTAGAAGTGATTGGCTGGCTCTACCAGTTCTACATCAGCGAGAAAAAAGACCAGGTGATCGGCAAGGTGGTGAAAAGCGAAGACATCCCCGCCGCCACCCAGCTATTCACCCCCAACTGGATCGTGCAATACCTGGTGCAGAACTCGGTAGGCCGCCAGTGGCTGCAAACTTACCCAGGCTCGCCACTCAAAGGCCAGATGCCGTACTACATCGAGCCCGCCGAGCAAGAGCCAGAGGTGCAGGCCCAGCTCGATGCCATCACCCCGGCCAGCCTCGACCCTGAAACCATCAAAGTGCTCGACCCCGCCTGTGGCTCCGGCCATATTCTGGTGGAAGCCTACAACGTGCTGAAGGCGATCTACGAAGAGCGTGGCTACCGTACCCGCGACATCCCCAAGCTGATTCTGGAAAACAACCTGTTCGGCCTAGATATCGACGACCGTGCCGCCCAGCTGGCGGGCTTTGCGCTGTTGATGAAAGCCCGAGAAGACGACCGCCGCATTCTCACCCGCAACGTGCGCCTAAACGTGCTGGCTATGCAGAGCAGTCAGCACCTTGACGCCAACACCCTATGGCGGGATCTCAACCTCACAGGCGATTGGCACCAAGGCCAATCTCAAGGCCTGTTTGACAGCGAACAGCAAGATCTTTCCAGCAACGATGTCACTTATAAGCTGATTGTCGACTTAATCGAGCGCTTTCAGGATGCCAAGACTTTCGGTTCGCTGATTGAAGTGGCTAATGAACTCGAAGTCCCGCTTAAGACACTCCTGGAAGAACTGTCCGAGCTAAGCAATAGCGGCGATATTATGCAAAAGGCCGCCGCCCAGCGGTTAGTGTCGATGGTGCAGCAAGCTTGGGTACTGGCGCAGCGCTACGATGCGGTAGTGGCGAATCCGCCCTACATGGGCAGCAAGTACCAAACGCCAGCGGTGAAGAAATACCTGAAAGATGCCTACAAAGGCTACGAAAAGGATTTGTTTTCCGCCTTTATCGTCCGCAATTTAGACTTTGCCAAAGATCACGGCCAGCTTGGCTTTATGACGCCTTTCGTGTGGATGTTCATTTCCAGCTACGAGCAGCTGCGCAAGCGCTTGATTGAAGAAGATGTCATCACCAGCCTTATTCAGCTGGAGTATTCAGGCTTTGATGGTGCAACAGTGCCGATTTGTACTTTTACGTTAAGCAAAGGTCATATCGCCAGCTACACAGGCAGCTATATCCGCCTATCGGATTTTCGAGGCGCTGTAAACCAAGGGCCGAAAACTCTGGAAGCCATTCAGAACCGTGACTGTGGTTGGTTCTATGAGGCCAAACCGGATGATTTTAAGAAGATTCCGGGGAGTCCGGTGGCGTATTGGACAGACGAGCATTTACTTGATGTCTTTAGTACGTATCCATTACTAAAAAATGTTGGCGAAACTAGAAAAGGGATGGTGACAGGAGATAATGAACGTTTCTCGCGGCGTTGGTATGAGGTTGATTTTAGTAATTTTGGGCTAGGCTTTGTTAGTAGAGATGAAGCTAGAGTAACAAAGAAAAAGTGGTTCCCTTATATCAAAGGAGGTGGATATAGAAAGTGGTATGGCAATGCTTTAGATGTCGTGCATTGGGAAAACGATGGCCAGATGATCAGGAATGCGAAGCATAAAAGTGGAAGCAGAGGTATAGCTTCTAACTTTAATCTTGATTTCATATTTAAGCCAAATATAAGCTGGGGCACGGTTACTTCATCTAATTTCTCAGCTCGCATTTCTTTCGGTGGAGAACTATTTGATCAAGCAGGAAATGCTTGCTTTCCTAATGAGGAAGACATAAGAAGCATCTTAGCATTTATGAATTCTAAGGTTTCTTCTGTCTGCCTAAAGGCACTAAACCCAACTTTGAACTTTGTTCCAGGAGATGTTGCTGAGCTCCCCTATAAAAGGCCTAAAGATACAAGGGCAGTAAATCTTCTTAGTGATGAAGCTATATCAATGTTCCAAAAAGATTGGGATTTTCAAGAGATTTCATGGAATTTCACCATTTTTCCATTGTGCAGTGCTGTCTATAGACAACCATCTTTGCAAGCTGCCTACCAGAAATTCCGCACTCATGGATGCGAAAGGATGCGAAAAATGCAGCAGCTGGAGGAAGAAAATAACCGGATATTTATCGACGCCTACGGACTGCAGGATGAGTTGACACCTGACGTCCCTATGGAAGAAATCACTCTAACTTATAACCCGCACTATCGCTATAGTGGCAACAAGGGTAAAGAAGAATTAGAGACGATGCTCCAGTGTGATACTTTGGAAGAACTGGTTTCCTACGCCATCGGCAGCATGGTGGGCCGCTACTCGCTGGATAAGCCCGGCCTGATTCTCGCTAGCCATGGCCAAACCATCTGCGATTACCTCGCCCAGATCCCCGAGCCAAGTTTTGTCCCAGATGATAACGCCATCATCCCGCTCACCGATCAGGAGTGGTTCCCCGACGACGCCACCAACCGCTTCCGCGATTTCGTGCGTACTGTATGGGGTGAGGAACATTTGCAAGAAAACCTCGACTTCGTCGCCGAAAGCCTTTGCCTGCACGCCATCAAGCCCAAGAAGGGCGAAGCTGCACTGGAAACTATTCGTCGTTATCTGAGCACCCAGTTCTTCAAAGACCACCTGCGCACCTACAAAAAACGCCCCATCTACTGGCTGTTTTCCTCCGGCAAGCAGAAAGCCTTCGAGTGCCTGGTCTACCTGCACCGCTACAACGAAAGCACTCTGGCCGAGATGCGCACCGACTACGTCATCCCGCTCACCACCAGGCTCGCCAGCTACGTGGAAAAGCTAGAGCAAGACAAAGACGTCAGTACCTCCGCCGCCGAAGCCAAGAGTATCGAAAAAGAGCTGAGCAAGCTCTACAAGCAGCAAGCCGAACTCAACACCTTCGATGAGAAGCTACGCCACTATGCCGACCAGCGTATCTCGCTGGATCTGGATGACGGCGTGAAGGTGAACTATGGCAAGTTTGGGGATTTGTTGGCGGAAGTGAAGCAAGTGGTGGGTAAGTAAATGAATAGTTCAACAGAGAGCCATCCTTCTTTGCAGAGGCGCATTCGTTATAGCACAGATGAGGTTTACAGTCGGTATCTAGGCATAAGCCTTCCAGTAGCTAACGTGAACAAGTTTTGCGAGGGGCGTTTTGGCCGTTTTCTTGCTGATAAATTGGGTATTAAGAAGCTGCCTTATAACATTACCTTGGTAGATTTGGTTTCTAGTGGTTGCATGACGCCAAATCTTGTAGTTAATTTGCCTTGCTATTACTTTGAAAGCTGGCTTAATTTTCCATGCTGTCCAAGGCAAAATTCTGACGAAGAATATGAGGAGATAGCTGGGCTATATAGCTACGAGGCTGTGTTGTCGAGCATTGATAATATTGAAGATATTATTCATCCTTATGACGAATTGAAAAGCGATTTTGTGGAAAGGTATAGAGCAAACTTGCCTCTGAAGTATATCTCTTTTCAGCATCCAAATGGTAGGCACTATAAAGCTGGAGAGTTTTATTTTTCTTATTGGCAGGGGATGGCACTAGCTAGTTCTATCCATAAAATTAATAATATTGAATTACACCTATCTCAACAAGAGGGTGTGAAGAGAGCAAAGGAGATAATAAAATCTAGCGTCGAAGAGTTCTGTGAGCGATATGGCGATTCGTTAGAAAGAGTTTCGTGGTATAGAACGGCTATTGCCGTAGAGCAGTTTTCTAATATCAATGCTACGTACGAAGATATTATTTCAGAACTTGGAAAGTATAGAGAAGTTGATCAAGGAGTTTTGATTAATGATCTTAAAAAATTGCTTTGCTTGTATAAAGAGTGGAGTAATTTGGTTGACAATATAGGCTGTACAGTTGTTGCTAAAGGCCTTGAGGTCTTGAGGAAAGACACATATCTCGTTTTTGAACAGCTGTGTGTTTTTGGAGTTGATAAATATAGTTTGTTCGAACAATTTTCTTATGGCCGTCACTCTTGTGAATGGGCACAGTTGCATGAAGTTGTCTACTTTGAAGACTATAAATTTAAAATTTTCTTTGAGAAGAATCTTGATTTATATTGCAAGAGAGTTAAGCCTTTGGGTTATGGGTGTAATTCAAAAATTTTTGAAAGTTTTTCTAAAATACAAGGCTTTTATCCTTGGGTAAGATCTCTATACGACTTACATGAAAAAATGAAGTGGGATGGGGAAGTTGATTTTTCTCACTCAAGAATCGTAGATTGCCTTATTGTTGCTTCGGTTAGGACTGAAATAGTTATCAGAGAGATGCTGAGAGTAAGTTTTAAGGGTTTAAATGACTATGATGCTGATGGTAATTTATCAAAAATTTTATTCCGTATAGGAGACTATATTGGAGAAGAAGACGGGGAAATTCTAAAAACAGTAAAATCTAAATCAAAAAGCACAAGACTTGATTCTCGACCAGAAGACATTTTTTCGGAAATAGACTCTATTGGCTTTAAAAAATGGTCGAAAAGAGATTGTCTTTTTTTTAAGTCAATATTGAAATTTGTGTGTGCTAGGAATTATTTTGCTCATCATGCTTATAAAGATGAAGAGTTTGATAGTTTTGCAAGTGAGCTGGCAGCTGAAACATTAATGTCATTAGTTGAAACGTTGTTGTTTTTTCATAGAATTTGCGACAAGAAAAATCGACTCGCTTCAGGTGGTGACCAAGTATGAACCTAAATCAACTCCTGCAAGGCTCAAAACACGCCTTCTTCACCGACCACGATCGGATTGTCTTCTGGTATGACGCCCTCGGCCACTTTGCCGAACCGCTGAGTGAGCTTGCGCTTGGCGGCTTTCAGGTAATCATAATGGCGGGGCAATCGTCCCTCGGCATGAAGTTGAATCATGGAGAATTTAAGACCTGTTAGCGGAAGTGAAAACTGTGACAGGTACAACATTGGAGCGCTAGTTATGAGAATTGGCAGAGTTTTCACTAACCAAGTTGGGCCACTGGCCGATGGCGCAATTTCATTTGAAAACGACTGGACTGAAGAAATTGAGACCAAGGTTTTGCTCACTGGGCCGAACGGTTGCGGCAAATCTACGCTAATACGTGGGTGTGCAATGCTTTGGGTCGCGCTTGGGTATTGGCTTGATCAGCGTAAGGCATTGCCGCAAAAGCATGAGGCGAAGCAGTGGCTTCAGCGTTGGGGTGGCATAGCGCTCATATTGGATGGTATGGAAGATGTAACAGGCAAACCAGAGGTCAAGGTAGGCCTGATATTCGGTTCCATGTCGTGGTGTGAGCAATTAAAGGCTCAAATGCCGGATATATTCTGGGTGGGTGAGGCGGTCGAGCGATCCGGGAAGCCTGGGCAGCCGAAAAGGTCGCTGTACCTACCTAAAGAGCCCTGGGTTGATGAGTGGTCGCAAAAGCGCAAAAAACTGATTCTGTCATCGGAAAAGATTGCAGCTCCTAACATGATGTATCTGGATGCGGAGGAACGGCGTTGGGTGACGCCCAAGCGAAATATTGCTGAGCCATTACCCGATGTTATGACTCAGCGGTGGTTGACCAAGTATGTGGTAACAGATGACTGGAAAGGCCAGCTTGAGGCCTCACTGATCAACCTAAAAACCACCCAACTGCACAAGTACCATGAAGTGATTCGTGGCCTTAACCAGTTTTTGGTAGGCAAGGAAATAGACCCCGATATTAAACCCGGCGAGGGCCGTTTAAGAGTGCGGATTAAGGGCGAACGGGGTGTGCATCATGGTATTGATGAGCTCAGTGCCGGTGAGCACCAAGTGTTGATTCTGCTTTTCCTGATGTTGCGCTGGCTGCAGCCCGGTGGTGTTGTGTTGATTGATGAGCCGGACTTGTACCTGCATCCCTCATTGGTTGATCCGTTGCTGGATGTATTGGAAAGAACGGCACAAGAGCTTGAGGCCCAACTCATCATCACCTCTCACTCTGTGGATATCTGGCGGCGCTACGAAACCTCAGGCATTCGCGTTGAACTCAAAACCGGCCGGGGTTAGGGATGAAAGGAATCAATAAGAAGATCCGTGAGATCAAGGAGCAGAAGGTCGGTAATAGTGAGCGACGGGTTTTGGTTGTTGAAGGCAGTGATGACGTTGACGCATTCGAGTTGATGCTGACAAAGCTCGCGCCAAGCTTTAGTTCTGGCTGGGTGTTAGCGGAGGCAGGAAAGAAGTCCGCCGTACTTGAAATGGTTCGCCGAGAGCCAGCATGGTTCGGGATAGTAGACCGAGATGAATGGGCCGACGAAAAAATCTTACAGCTTGAAGCCGAGCTGCAAAACCTAGCTGTATTGCCTAGATACTGCCTTGAAAACTACCTCATTGTTCCTTCTGAGCTTTGGGAGGCGCTACCCCCTAAACAAAAGGCAAAGATTCCCGGTGGGCACCAGGCGTTGCAGGATAAGATTCTGGAGGATCTGGATCGGTGGGTTAGGCATGGTGTGCTTTGGTCTGTTGTGAACCCTCTGTGGGAGGGGCTTCGCTCGCTTGGCTTTAAGGAAAAGCTGTTGGCGGTTGATATTGCTGAAGATGACGCTGAGATAAAACGAATTCTCCATGAGTGGCACCAGTTTCTGAATCCGAATGATATTTGGGATCGTTATTTGAATCGGTTGAATGTGGTGGCAGAGAAATCGGATGACGAAAAGCTGACGCTGCATGTGCATGGGAAGGAGTTCTATAAAACAGTAGTGAATCCAGCGTTGAATCAACTGTTGGGCCAAAAGAACGCAGAGGAACGGCAATTTTCGATCATTCGAACACTTCCCCAAGCGGAAGACCTTCGACCTATTTTGGACAAGCTTGGGCTTAATAAATAAATTGGGGCCTTGTTAATGAAACTAAACAATATCAAAGAGCTTATTGATAACGAGGGTGAAATCACCGTCGGTCGAATAGGGCCGGTTCGATGTGGTGCCTCTGCCTGTGATGAATCTAATTGTCTTGCGATGTTAGCTAGGCGGCCTGGCGAGTCCTTTGAGGATTTGCTTGAGCGACTTGATTCTGCGATTGAGGATGCTATCGAACACGACATCATCGTGGATGAAATCAATCAATAATGCGCTGACGTTAAGGAGCCACTATGACTAACCCCATCGGCCGCTGGCGTATCACCTGGATGGAAATGTGGGATCAGGACTTTGTCGATTTGATCGAGCCGGGGCACTTCCGGTTCGATGACAATGGCCTTGGATTTTTTGTCTTCGGTGCCGTTGAAGGCCAGATTGATTACCGCGTATCAGAGGGTGGAAAACGTATCGATTTCAGCTGGTCGGGTAATGATGAGGGCGATGAGAAATCTGGCCGGGGCTGGTTTAAGCTTTCATCCTCGCGTATTGCCAAAGGGCGCTTTTTTATTCACTGCGGGGATGAGTCAGCGCTGGAAATTGAACGCCAACCCTGAAGCGAAGCAAGCCGTTCTCCCGCCGCTATGTGGATAGGCGAGCAGCCGTGGCGAGCGCTATTGTGCTAGTTCCAGGGTCAATGTACTGTTCCATTGCTACTAATTTTTATATGATTAGTAGAAAATCCTGGTCGTCGCTCATATACTAATATTAAATAAATTAGTAGTTGGAGCAATGTGATGAAGGTGCCTGTCTCTCCACCACCTCAGGAAAGGCTGCTTGAGCTGCTCAAAAGTGGTGATGTCGCTAAAATGGCGTTGCTCTTTGGTCAGGCTGTTGGGCCGACGGACAGTAAAGGCCGTTACCTACACTGGGACAAGCTTAGGCACTTGGCCATGCCGGAAGGCTATGACGCTGAACTTTACTGGCTGGCCATGCGCAACGCGCGGGAGAAAATTTCCAGGGATCTGCCTTTTAAAGATAAGCAGGGGGCACCCTTTCGGTTTTGCATACCGGATACCGTGATGCGTGACATTCTCTGGATCAGTGAGAACGCAACGGGCGCTATCAAAGCGGACAGCCGGATCTCAGATCCGCAAACAAAGCAAACCTACCTGATCAACTCGCTGATTGAAGAAGCTATTAATTCCAGCCAACTGGAAGGGGCTTCAACCACCCGCCAGGTGGCCAAGGACATGCTACGTTCGGGAAGAACACCCAAAGATCATTCTGAAAAAATGATTCTTAACAACTATAATGCCATGCGTTTTATTCGTGAGTACAAGGATGAAACGCTCACGAAGTCAATGATATGCGAATTGCATAAGATTGTGACTGAAGATACGTTACCTATAGAAGACGCTGATAAAGCGGGTGTTTTTCGAGGGCGGGATGAAGATATAAGGGTGTACTCACTTGATGACAAGTTGTTACATACGCCGCCATCCTATAAAGAGCTTGATGGCCGTATTCAGCAGCTATGTGACTTTGTTAATGCGGAAAATGAGAGCGAGGCTAGCTTTATACCGCCTGTTATCAAGGCCATCGTTGTCCACTTCATGATTGGGTATGACCACCCCTTTGTTGATGGAAACGGCAGAACCGCGCGCGCGCTTTTCTATTGGATTATGGCCAAGGAAGGGTATTGGCTGATGGAGTATATCTCCATCTCACGGGTGTTGAAGCAGGCACCCGCACAATACATGGCGGCTTATCTGCATACAGAAACGGATGGCAATGACGTTACATATTTCATTATTCATCAGCTTGAAGTCATTAAAAAATCGATTGCTGATCTACATGGCTATCTTACTGATAAAGCCGGTGAGTACAGAGAGGCTGAAAAAATCCTCAAGAAATCAAAGCTCAATGGCTTGCTCAATCATCGCCAACTGGGGCTTTTAAAAAATGCGCTGGATAACCCCGGGATGGAGTACACCATCAAATCTCACCAGAATTCTCATGGGATTGCTTACCAGACCGCGCGAACCGACTTATTAGCGCTATCAGATGAGTACCATCTGCTGAAAAAATACAAAGTCGGTAAAAAAGACGTTTTTATCGCGCCTGCCAATATGCTGAACCTGATAAAAAATGACTGATCTATCTTGGGGGCAGCGCAGTGAGTGGCTAGGCAGCGCTGCCGTCTTTACTGACCTGAACGTGATAACATTTTAGAGTCTAGGTTTTAGAGTCTAAGCACACGTCGCTATCCATGAAATGGCAGTGTGATTGGCAGCAAGTTTTATGTTTATTGGGCAAGGAGGCTAGATGCAGCTCGACCAACTCCAGCAGGGCTTACAACACGCCTTCTTCACCGACCAACATCGGATTGTTTTCTGGTACGACGCCCCTGGCCACTTTGCGGATTCGCTTAGCGAGCTTGGGCTGGAAGGCGTTCAGGTGATCAATATGGCGGGGGAGTCCACCCTGGGCGTGAAGCTACGCCTGGAGCTGGAGGAGCCGGAAATGCCCACGTTGCTCTACTTTCCCTACGCCGAGCCAGCCCCAGAAGATGACTGGCTGTTGGATATCAAGCTGTACTCTGGCCGCTTCTACGCCGACCGCGTTTCGATGATTTTCAACGAGCTGGGCCTAACACGCCATGTGCTGCGCGAGCACTTGGCGCAGCGGCAGGCGTTTTTAGCCAGCCGCAAACGTATTGAGGCCCTGAAGCGTTTGGTTACGCCTTCCCTCAGTGAAGATGAGCTGGATTTGGCGATGCTGGCCGTGGTGGTCGGGGCAACGTCCCTCGATGTTGCCACGCTGCTGTTTCATCTGGCTGAAGAAGCGGTGGCCAATGAGCTGGGGTTAGAGACGAACCCAGCGGCGTTGATTGAAGCGGAAAAGTACGCCTTGGTGCCTGCGCTGGTGCACGCCCTGCAAGCCGAAGTGGGTTACCCCGCCAGTCAAGCAGAGCTTAGCGGCGAAGCGCCGCTTAACTTCGGCCAGCTAATGCTGCGGTTATTGATTACCGGCTACTGCGAGAGCATTTCTGATATTCCTGACTGGGCGCGTCAGGTGGCCATTCCCTCTGTTAATGCGCGTGCATCTTCGCGGGCGCTGCTCACTCGCTGGCGGGATAGCTCGCGCTTTTACCCCGCGTTCGATGTGATCTCCGGTTGGGTGGCGGATGCCCAGCGCATTGATGACAAGCTGCAGGGTGTGCCGCTAGAGCAGCTAAGCCATGTGGCGACGTTTGAGGTCGTGGAGAAGCAGATCATTGTCGATCTCTGCCAGGCGATTCCCTCGGCGGATGCCCGCGACCTGAAGCTGTTCGACAGCATCATTGTGGCGCGCCTGGACGGCTACTGGGCATCTCGGCATAAAAACGATGCCCGCCGCGAGCGCTATCGTCAGCTGTACGCCGCGCTTACCGCGGCGATTGCGCTGTTTAGCCTGCGTCATCAGCATGCCAAAGGCTTTCATTACGAGAGCGTTGAAGCGCTTTATCACGCGTACCAAACAGACCTCTACCGTTTTGATACCGCCTATCGCCATTATGCCGTGGCGTCTGATGCCACTGGCGTTGAGCTGCTAAAAAACCTGGATGCCGCCGTTGAGCGCTGTTATGACGAGTGGTTCCTGGGCCAGCTCACCCGTAACTGGAGCGAGCGGGTAGAAGCCGAGCAGCGGCTCACCCACTGGAAGCTACCCAATATCCCCAGCCAGCAGCATTTCTACCGTGACTGGGTGCAGCCCCAGCTAGCCGCTAGCCGCCAAAAGCGTGTGGTGGTGGTGATTAGTGATGCTTTCCGCTATGAGGCGGCGGAAGAGCTGCGTGAGCGCATTAATGCTAAGCGCTACAGTGAAGCGACGTTAAAAAGCCAGTTAGGTGTGGTGCCTAGCTACACCACGCTGGGGATGGCCTCGCTGTTACCGCACCGAGAGCTCAGCTATCAGCCGGGCAGCGATACGGTGCTGGTGAATGGCCAATCCACCCAAGGCACGGCGAACCGCAGCAAGTTACTTAAAGCCGCGCTAGGCGGGGAGGCGTTAGCCGTCACCGCCGAGGACGTAAAAGGCTGGAGCCGTGAAGAGGGGCGCGAAAAGATCAAAGGCGTGCAGCTGATGTACGTTTACCACAACGTGGTGGATGCCCGTGGGGATGCCGCTAACACTGAAAGCGAGACGTTCGCAGCGGTGGAGGATGCCATTGATGAGCTGGATCAGCTGACCCGTAAAATTCTCATGCACCTGAACACCAGCACGGTGCTGGTCACCGCCGACCACGGTTTTCTGTTCCAGCGCAGTGCGCTGGATGCTACCGACCGCACGGCGCTGTCAGACAAGCCAACGTCGGCCTTCAAAAGCAAAAAGCGCTATGTGCTGGGCGAGTCGCTGCCCGACAACCCCAGCGTGTGGCACGGCCATACCCGCGATACGGCAGGCACCGCCTGCGACACCCAGTTCTGGATACCCAAAGGCGCACACCGTTTTCACTTTGTCGGCGGGGCGCGCTTTGTGCATGGTGGCATCATGCCCCAAGAAATCGTTGTGCCGGTGCTCACGATACAGCAGCTGCGTGGCGAAAAAGCCGAGAAACGCAGTACCCGCAAGGTCGAAGTAATCTCACCGAAGGCATCGTTGAAGATGGTCAATAACATTCAGCGCTTCGACCTGCTGCAAACCGAAGCGGTGAGTGAACGCTTGCGGCCTGTCACCCTTTCAGTCGCGATTTATGAAGGCAGTAACGTGGTCTCCAGTGAAGAGGTAATCACCTTCGATAGCGCCAGCGACAAAATGAACGAGCGCATGAAGTCGGTACGCCTTTCGCTCTCGGGTACATCGTTTGACCGTAAAAATGACTATTTCCTGGTGCTACGCGATAAAGACTTAGGCACCGAGCGAGAGCGCTACCGGGTAGTGATTGACTTGGCGTTTACGGATGATTTCTTTTGAAACAAGGGTATGTATGCAGTTAGCTAAAGATAACATGGGCGTCAATATTAATGGGGTGCAAGTCAGTTGTAATGATAACGGCTTTTATAACGCACACGCCTTGCACAAATCTTCATCTGGTGAAAGAGCTAAAGGGCCAGAAGAGTTTTTGATACATTTCCCTGAATATGAGGCAGAAGCTAAGCATCTTGAAAGAAAGTTTGGTAGTAGACCAGGACTGTTTTTTTCGCAGTGGTTGTCAGTCGTATATGCTTCATGGATATCAATTAAGTTCTTCAATTTAGTGGTAAATAAAATTGAAGAAAATATTGTGACGCAAGCATATACGTTAGGTGTACAGAGTAATGAGAGCGAAGATATTAGGCACCAAGTCTTTAATAAAGGCTTACTTAGAGGGCAAGAAGTTGAAAGAGAGAAGCTGAATCAAAAATTTGCAAATATGCCTGATCATCCTGTGCAGAAAAAATCGATCAATACGCTTGAACTTTGGAAAGAGGCTACATCACAAGAAGAAAGCACTCCCTCTGACTTTGTGAACTATATGCTTTTGGCTGCACAAGTGTATAGAGATTTAGGTCGAGATGATGTTCTCTCAAACTATGACTGGAATGCTGAAAGCTACTGGGTAACGCCGGAGTTTGCTTTCTACATACTATCTTATTTTCCTTTTGGTTCGTCACAGCGAGCTAATGGGCTAAGTTACTTGAACAAGATGTCCAATGGACGAGTGTGGGCCAACTCTGTTGGATAGTAGCGTGTACTGACAAAATAATGGAATTTTTCTTATGGACAACGAATCGCAATATGATCTCGACACGCTACTCAACACTCACTTTGCTGGCCGCGTGGTGCGCAAAGACCTTACCCAGCGAGTGAAAGAGGGCGCCAACGTGCCGGTGTACGTGCTGGAGTACCTGCTGGGTATGTACTGCGCGTCTGATGATGCGGAGGTAATTGCGAAAGGCCTGGAAAACGTCAAAGCGATTTTGACCAATAACTACGTTCGGCCTGATGAAGCGGAGAAGGTGAAGTCCATCGTTCGGGAGCGGGGCAGCTTCAAGGTCATTGATCGTGTAACGGTGCGACTGAACGAGAAGAAAGACCGCTATGAAGCAGCTTTTAGCAACTTAGGCATCAAAGATGCTGAGATCGCCGCAGGCATCGTCAAAGAGAACGAAAAGCTGCTAGTGGGCGGTATTTGGGTAATTGCAACGCTAAGCTACTTCCATGAAGAGGGGCAGACAACATCACCATTCGGCGTCAGCCTGCTCAAGCCGATTCAAATGCCGCACATGAATATGGACGAGCTATTTGAAGGGCGGCGTGGGTTCACCGATTCACAATGGCGTGAAGTACTGATCCGCTCGATTGGCATGGAACCCGTTGAGCTAGACGAGAGCGTGCAGTGGCATTTGCTGGCCAGGATGATCCCGTTTGTTGAAAACAACTATAACGTTTGTGAGCTAGGGCCACGCGGCACCGGCAAAAGCCATATCTATAAGGAGTGCTCCCCCAACAGTATTCTGGTCTCCGGCGGGCAGACAACGGTAGCTAATTTGTTCTACAACATGAGCTCACGGCGCATTGGTTTAGTCGGCATGTGGGACTTGGTGGCGTTCGATGAAGTAGCGGGTATCTCGTTCAAGGATAATGACGGGGTGCAGATCATGAAGGATTATATGGCGTCTGGTTCATTCGCCCGTGGGCGTGAGCAGATGGAGGCATCGGCCTCGATGGTGTTTATAGGCAACATCAATCAGAGCGTTGAGTCGATGGTGAAAACCAGCCATCTGTTGACGCCATTTCCTGATGCGATGATTGATGCAGCATTCTTTGATCGCTTTCATGCCTACATTCCCGGCTGGGAAATCCCCAAGATGCGGCCATCGTTCTTTACTCAGCGCTATGGGTTTATCGTCGATTATCTGGCTGAATTTTTTCGCGAAATGCGCAAGCGCAGTTTCGCCGATGCGATTGATCGCTATTTCTCCCTGGGTGACAACCTCAATCAGCGTGATGTGATTGCGGTTCGAAAAACGGTTTCTGGCCTGCTCAAACTGATGTTCCCGCATGGTGAGTATGCGAAAGTAGAGGTGAGGGAGTGCCTGGAATACGCCATGCAAGTGCGACGCCGGGTGAAAGAGCAGCTGAAAAAAATTGGTGGCATGGAGTTTTACGATGTCCATTTCAGCTACATCGACAAGGAGACCCTGGAAGAGCACTTTGTGTCGGTGAAAGAACAGGGCGGCGGTGGTCTGATTCCAGAAGGCCAAGGTAAGCCGGGCGTAGTACATACTATTGGCCTAAGCGACAAGGGTATGCCAGGTGTTTACCGCATCGAAATGCAGGTAACCGCAGGCAGCGGCAAGCTGGCGATGTCGGGGTTGTGGAATTCCACCGGAGCCAAAGAGCAGGTCAAAATGGCATTTGATTACTTCAAGGCCAACGCCAGCCGTATCAGCGGTGCCCGTAAGGTCATGGAGCATGATTTCCACCTCCATGTGGTAGATCTGCAAAATAGCGGTGTCCTGCGCGATTTGTCGTTAGCCAGTTTGGTGGCGTTTTCATCAGGCCTTGTCAGCAAGCCGACGCAAAGCCAAATGGTGGTGCTAGGCGATATGAGCCTGGGCGGAAGTTTAAAACCCGTTCAAAACCTCGCTGAGTGCCTGCAGGTCGCCTTCGATGCCGGCGGCAAGCGAGTCACCCTGCCGATGAGCAGCGCCATCGATATTCCCACCATCCCGGGAGAGCTATTTACCAAGTTTCAGACCAGCTTCTATGCAGAGCCAATCGACGCAGTCGTGAAGGCGTTGGGAGTGGATTAGTAGAAACCCTCGCTATGCCCACAACTTCAACATCGGGTACAAGCCGCTACGATAAAGCTACCCGCTTTGGCAACGACCACAAAATAGACAATGATACGTGGATTGTTAGGGAAGGTCTGAATAACTGCCGATATTCATCACCGCTCACTTGAGCCGAGAAAAAATCGAAAATTCAGACATTCTTCTCCCGTTCTTTGTGTATTTTTGCCCGTTTCCCGCTCATTGAGCGGAAAACGGGCGCAATCGCCCTATTCCCATAGGTATTTCTCACTGATCAGCAGGTTGCTGAACGCCGCCAGCAAGTGCAGGCGCTGAGTGTTTTTGGCCAGTCCACGATAGCGAGCCTTGCCATAACCAAAAACTTGTTTGATGTACCGAAAGGGGTGCTCCACCTTGGCACGGATACTGGCTTTGATTTTTTCGACTTTCTGTCGCCTGGCATCTAGCTGCTTGCGGGTGCCAGGCCGTTTGGCAATATACCAAGAGACATCGTTGCGGTGCTTGTGCTCGTCTCGTTTTTGAATACCAAGGTAACCGGCATCACCGAAGACGCGTTGCTCTTCACCGTGAAGGAGCTTATCGGCAGGCACAATGTCATGGACATTGGCAGCCGTGGTCTCAATGCTGTGAATCAACCCAAGCTTATCGTCGACACCTATGTGCATTTTCATGCCAAAGTGCCAAGAGCTACCTTTTTTAGTTTGGTGCATTTGCGGATCGCGCTCGCCTTTTTTGTTTTTGGTGGAACTAGGCGCAGAAATGATAGTGGCATCGACAATGCTCCCTTCGCGCAGCATCAGGCCATTTTTCTCCAGGTGGTTGTTCACTTCCTGGAACAGCACCTTGCCAAGGCCGTGGCGTTCCAGAAAATGGCGAAACTTGAGAATCGTGGTTTCGTCCGGCAATCGGTCCAGTTTCAAACCGGCGAATTGGCGCATGGACTCGATCTCGTAGAGGGCGTCTTCCATGGCCGGATCGCTCAGGTTGTAAAACAATTGCATGCAATGGACGCGGAGCATGGCAGACAGTTGATACGGAGGCCGCCCGCTCTCGCCCTTGGGGTAATAACGGGCTACCTTCTTCTCCAACTGCGTCCAGGGGATCAGCTTGTCCATCCGCTCCAGAAAGAGTTCGCGGCGGGTCTTTCGCTTCTTGTTCTGGTACTCGGCTTCTGAGAAGGTGATTTGATCCATGGCAGCACTGAATCCTATGCAGTTGACGATAGCCGTATTATCGCTGATGGCAGTGACTTTTTCAGAGCTTCCTTAGATAAATGCGCTTACCTGTCCGGCGAACGACTATCACTACGAGGAAATAATGATGAACACCGCACCAGATATTTTATTCCTCTCCCACGGCGGCGGGCCTCTGCCGCTATTGGGCGACCCGGATCACCAAGAGATGGTCGAGTCGCTAAAAGGGATAGCCAATGTGATCAGCAAGCCGTCAGCTATTTTGGTCATTAGCGCCCACTGGGAAGCGTCTGAGCCCACGATCACTTCCGGGACCGCGCCAGAGCTGATTTATGACTACGCTGGCTTCCCACCCGAAGCTTATCAAATTCAATACCCCTGTCAGGGTGAACCTAAGCTGGCGCAACAGGTGAAGCGGGCGCTTGAAAACGCCGGTATTCCAGCCCAGCAAGATACTCAACGGGGCTTTGACCATGGCGTGTTTGTCCTGCTCAAAATCATGTACCCGGAGGCCGATATTCCCTGTGTACAGCTTTCGTTGGTTAATAACCTTGACGCTGATACTCACCTTGCCATCGGCCGCGCGCTCAAATCTTTGGAGCGTGAGAACCTCTTGGTGATCGGCTCAGGTTTTTCATTTCATAACATGCGGGAATTTTTTAGCCCTATTACGCAAGAGAGCCAAGCAAAAAATAAGGCATTTGAAGACTGGCTAGTGACTACGTGCTCCAGCCAAGACATTGATGAAACAGAGCGCAACCGTCGCTTGGCTCACTGGGGTAGTGCTCCATATGCACGCTTTTGTCATCCGAGGGAAGAGCACCTTTTGCCACTGCATGTATGTTACGGCCTAGCGAACAGGCCGAGTGATAAGCAGTTATCAGCCATTATATTGAACAAGACATCAGGCATGTTCTATTGGTCACGAAAAAGCGCCTAAACGTGCTACTGGAACCAAGCGTTTTGACGCCTGGATGATTTTCTACAATGACCAGAAAGTAGGGCACGTCAGGGTGGCCACCGACAACGATATCACCTGTACATACATCCCGCTTAATGGGTGGGCTTCGTGGCGAATACGCTGTCGGCCAGCCAAGCATCTAGCTATAAAAATCGGAACGGTGACTTATAAGCCTAAAGTCTACTGCTACTAAACCCAGTGTGTCGTGGTCGCTCTAAAAATTAGTATATTTTTATGAATCACTTATCTGTAGCTAGCTAAGTAAGAGGTATGGCTTTCTGGAATCGTCTGTCTCTTAGTCCGGTGTTCGACAACCAAGACGTTTGTACCCATTACATCGGCATCCAGCAAGACATCACTCAGTATCGCGAGCAGGAGGCGCAGATCGCCTATCAGGCGACACATGATCTGCTGACCGGCCTACATAACCATACCGCACTGGATAAATTCCTGGGGGAAGCCTTCGAACGTGTCGAGCAGGCGCAAGGCCTGTTAGTGGTCATGCATCTCGATTTGGACGGCTTCAAAGCGGTCAATGATGGGCTGGGGCATCATATTGGTAACTTGCTGTTGGTCGCGGTGGCTGAGCGCCTGGAGCAACTGGTTGCTCCAGGGGATACGGTGGCTCGGCTGACTGGCGATGAGTTTGCACTACTTCTTCCGAGTGTCGATAGTATCCAGGCTGGTAAAGCATTTGCCGAGCGGGTGCTGGAGACGCTGTCTACTCCCGTGCTGGTCACGGATAAGCCCTTGCACATCACATTGGCATTGCTTGCAACCGCGATACAGTAGAACACCCCCATGAGCTGATGCAGCGTGCCGACCTGGCGATGACTGAAGCTAAGCAGCAGGGCCGTAACACGTGGCATTGGTACCAGGGTGACATACAGCGACACACCGAAAAATCGGTATTGTTGCGACACGACCTGCATACAGCATTGGGTCATGATCAGTTCGAGTTGTATTACCAGCCCATTGTGGAAGCTGTGAATGGCCGAATTCGTGGCCTGGAGGCCTTGATTCGTTGGCATCATCCTGAGAGGGGCATGATTTCGCCGATGGTGTTCATCCCGCTCGCTGAACAAACGGGGCAAATCATTCCGCTCGGGCGTTGGGTGCTTCGTCGCGCCTGCCAAGATGCCGCCGCCATGCACGCTGCAGGTGAGCGTGTGGTGCCCATCGCTATCAATATTTCATCCTTGCAGTTTAGGCGCGACGGCTTCTTGGAAGATGTCCATCAGGTATTAGCCGATACAGGCCTACCGCCAGAGCTACTGGAATTTGAGGTTACTGAGAGTGTGCTGCTGGATGGGGCCGAGCAGGCCATCGAACTGATCAAACGGCTCAAAGTAATAGGCATCAAGGTAGCGCTTGATGACTTT
Source organism: Halomonas sp. MES3-P3E (assembly GCF_002836035.1). NCBI lineage: Bacteria > Pseudomonadati > Pseudomonadota > Gammaproteobacteria > Oceanospirillales > Halomonadaceae > Halomonas > Halomonas sp. MES3-P3E. The sequence continues at coordinate 125,027 of NZ_PJBT01000185.1, forward strand.
GGTACTGGTTTCTCAAGCCTTAGCTATCTACGCGACCTGCCCATTCATAAAGTCAAACTGGACCGGGCGTTCATCAAAGATATCACTACCAGTCGTAGCAATGCCGCTATTGTGCAGGGAATCATTACCATGGCGCATCACATGGACTTAGAGGTAGTTGCCGAGGGTATTGAAGAGCGAGAGCAGCAGCAAGATCTGATCCGCCGTCATTGCGATCTGCTGCAAGGCTACCTATTCGCTAGGCCCATGCCATGGGAGGAAATCATAATGCTTCCTAACCTGCTGCCCATGACCAAAGCGTAAGTTCTGGAAGAAGCGTCGAATGTAAACATCCTGCTGCTGAAGCTGGGGTAACGCCAGAAGCATCAAATTTCGCACCACAGGCGTTCTTTCAAATCTTCGCTAAGCTCTGCCACCTTTTGCATGCGCTTCAATGTACCTTCAGTCATGTCACTAGCCATATCATGGTAACAAGACATTATTGAAAATGGTGTCTGGACTCCTTCAAGACCTAGCATACAGCTTGTTAGCTTGCTGTATGAGGCAGTGATAGTCGACAAAAACTCGATTTCGTGACGCATGGCATCATTAAGTGCATCAAACCAAATATGCTGTAGCTTGACTGTCGAGTCGCTGGTGGCCATCCAAGGCTGATACCACCCGATGAAGACACCCTCGTAATTGGTCGCATTCAAAGCTTTTTGGGGAGATTGTAGTGTTGTCATTGTCTTGGCTCCTCCTGTGAAGTTATACCTCTTGTGAGGTTAAAAAAGTATAGTCGTTGACGACCTAACTACCTTGTGTAATACACGATAGCTTGACGGTCATCATGGTCCGTTTAAATAATTTCAAGTTAAATGATAAGTAGCTATCTCAATATGCTTCATTAGTTTATTAGCAAGTACTTGACGGCTTTTCTATGCGGCGAATGAGAAAAGCGATTAGTAGGGAAAACTTCATCTTCATCTAACGTTGAGTCCTTCGCGATACGCCGCACTGACCTGCCATTGCTAAACGGAGATGTTCAATGTCAATTCGCAATTTAGATGCGTTGTTTTCTCCCACCACGATCGCTTTGATTGGTGCCAGCAATCGCCCAGGCTCAGTAGGTGCTGTGCTGGCGCGCAACTTGTTTGATGCCGGATTCGAAGGGCCGATCTTGACCGTAAACCCAAGAGAGCGGGCTATCCGCTCGGCTCTCAACTACCACTCGGTAAGTGAGCTGCCGTTAGCGCCTGACTTGGCCATTATTGCGACGCCACCAGATACGGTTCCTGGGCTTATTCGCGAGCTCGGGGAGCGTGGGTGCCGGGCTGCGGTGGTTATTACTGCGGGCTTCGGTGAAGGTGAGCATGCCGATGGCCAAGTGCTCAAACAGGCGATGCTCGATGCAGCCAAGCCTTACTTGATGCGTATTGTTGGCCCTAATTGCTTGGGGATTTTGGCACCGCACCGGGGGATCAATGCCAGCTTTGCGCATATCATGCCCCAAAAGGGGAATGTTGCCTTCGTGACGCAGTCTGGCGCGGTGGCCACTTCTATTCTCGATTGGGCATCAGCGCGGGGGATCGGCTTTTCGCATGTGGTGTCCCTCGGTTCGATGAGCGATGTCGATTTTGGCGATATGCTCGACTACTTAGCCCTCGACCCCAAGACGCATTCCATTCTGCTTTATGTTGAGGCCATTACTGAGGCACGAAAATTCCTATCCGCAGCTCGCAAGGCCTCTCGTAATAAACCTGTGGTGGTGGTCAAAGCAGGGCGCAGCGACGCTGGCGCCAAAGCCGCGCTGTCACATACCGGGGCGCTGGCGGGTGCTGATGCCGTTTACGATGCAGCGTTTCGGCGTGCAGGTATGCTGCGGGTCAATACACTTGATGAACTGTTTCAAGCTGCAGGCACCCTGGCCACCGGTATCCACGTTAAAGGCGACCGGCTAGCTATTCTCACCAACGGAGGAGGAATTGGTGTGCTGGCAGTTGATGAGCTGGCCGAGATGCAGGGGCGCTTGGCCGAGCTTTCTGAAGTGACACTTGCGCGTTTGGATAGTGTGCTGCCATCCACGTGGTCGCATGCCAATCCCGTCGATATCCTCGGTGATGCGCCAGGGGAGCGCTACACAAGTGCACTTGAAGCCTTACTCAATGAGAAGGAAGCGGATGCGATTCTTGTTATGAACTGCCCCACAGCGGTCGCAGATAGCCTGGACGCCGCCCAAGCGGTGGTTGATACCCTGGGGTCAAAACGCCCGGCAGTTCTTACCTGTTGGCTGGGAGAAGGGGCGCCAGCTAAGGCCCGCCGTTTGTTTGCTGCACAAAAAATTCCAACTTACGAAACGCCTGAGCAGGCCATCCGGGCCTTCTGGCACTTATCCAGCTACTGGAGAAACCAGCAAACGTTGATGGAAACGCCACCGCCCATTTCCACTGGCGGTACCATCGATAAAGCCAGCGCGAACGCCATTATTGACCAAGTCCTTAAAGATGAGCGCAACGTGCTAACCGAGCCAGAGGCCTCGGCAATATTGTCAGCTTATGGGATTCCAACCGTCCCTGCCATCGCTGTGCATACACCGGAAGAGGCGAGTGAAGCAGCAAAGCAGTTGGGCTTCCCGGTCGTGTTGAAGATCCTCTCGCGTGATATTTCGCATAAGTCTGATAGCGGCGGAGTGCAGTTGAACTTGGCCTCGCCCGGTGCGGTGGCACAGGCGGCCGAAGATATGCTGGCGACGCTTCGCCAAGTGGCGCCTGAGGCGCGGTTAGATGGTTTTAATGTACAGCCGATGATTCGTCGCCCTGGGGCGCATGAGCTGATTTTAGGTGTCGCGGAAGATAGCGTTTTCGGGCCGATTATTATGTTTGGCCAGGGAGGCACGGCAGTAGAGCTAATCGGTGACCGGGTGGTGGGTCTCCCGCCACTCAACCCGCTGCTAGCACAAGAAATGATCCAGGCGACACGTATCTCACGTTTGCTGCGCGGCTACCGTGACCGTCCTGCGGCCGACTTGGAGGCAATTTCTCTCACCCTCATTAAACTGTCACAGTTGATCAGCGATCTGGATCGCGTGGTTGAACTGGATATCAATCCGCTACTGGCCGATGCCAGCGGAGTGATTGCCTTGGATGCGCGCATCGTGGTCAAGGCCGACCGTGAACAGCGGCCTCCGTTTGCTATCCGCCCATATCCGCAGCAACTTGAGCAAACTATCGAAACACGCAATGGGCAATGTTATTCACTGCGCCCCATTCGACCCGAAGATGAAGGTTCGCTGGTGGAAATGCTTCGTCATTCCACGTCCGATGATGTGCGGCTACGCTTCTTTGCCGCCATCCGGCGGTTCGACCATGCCTTCGCCGCCCGGCTGACTCAGATCGACTATGATCGGGAAATGGCGTTTATTGCGATGCCGCCAGATAAACAGGAAATCGTGGGTGTTGTCCGCTTATCTGCCGATCCCGACAAAGAAAAGGCGGAGTTTGCGATCATGGTGCGTAGTGACATGAAGGGAACCGGGCTTGGCTATCGGCTTATGCAACAAATGATCGATTATGCCCGTGAAAGTGGTCTTCAGCAGGTCTTTGCCGATGTTCTGCGAGAAAACCATGCCATGCGGGAAATGGCGAAAGAGTTTGGCTTCGTGGTTCAGCCAGCCAATGATGAGACGGATACCGTCATGGTCGTGCTTAATCTGTAACGCCACTACCTCATTAACTGGGGTGTAGAGAAGATTCCCGCGTTAGCGCCAAGCAATCAGTACCGCTAGTACGCAAACGCCCCGCTGGATATGCCAGCGGGGCGTTTGCGTACTAGCGACTTAATCTTCTGTGGAAGTGTCAGATATCCCACCTATGCAAACCAAGTTGCCTAGCGTTTAAGGACGATTATCGAAGGTATTGCCAGGGCGCTTTGCTGTTGTATCGCGCGGGGTAGCCTGCGGCTGTGGCGGCGTCCGCTTTGCATCATTGCGACCACGAACATCTTTCCAAGCGTCCTTGGCTTTCTGTCTGTTTGCTGGCTTACGCAGCCAATTGACGACTGCCATTACGATCCATTTTCTCATGCGAACCTCCTGGTACCTAATTGCTTAGGGGCATATTCGTTATAGCATTGGTGTTAAGTCCAAGCCGTTCAAGACGGACTAGGGTATGTAACGATATTCGACGCGCCGCATTCCTCTGAGTTCCTAATTTTCTACTTCAATCTACCTCAGGCTAAGTGTTCAGCCATCCATGTGCTATTTCACTATTCTCTATGCGGTCATGCCCTTAATCCTCCTTTTTTGCTCCTTAAGCGTAGCAGAGAACTCATTTGATACCTGTGTGGATAACCAGATTTATCGCTCTGTTTTATAGCTATCGACATGCGCTTCGGGAGAAAGTAAACTGACTTTGATTGAATATTGCACACAATGATCATTAACTCGACGATAGTCTAATATGCCCAGTACAACAATTCTAAACGCGCTGGCGAAAGGGCTGATGGCGGGGTACTGAGTGATTTGCAAACGTCTAAGAGGCTAGGGAGAAAATAATGGAGCTTATCAATAGTGTACCTGCGGTCATTAGGTTGCATCATCATGACAACGTTGGCGTGGCGAGCAGGGCTGTTCCAAAGGGCTACCCCATTGACGATGATCAGCATACTGCCCATGAGAATATTGATGCTGGTCATAAGGTTGCGTTAACGGTCATTGAGCCAGAACAGCCCATCTTCAAATATGGTCAAATTATTGGGCTGGCAACGCGGCGTATCGAGGCAGGTGAACATGTTCATACGCACAATATTGTTATGTTGGAACGTGACACATCACTTGAGCATTTCAAGCCAGCGCCAAGAACATCAGTGGCTGACAGTCAGCGCACCTTTAATGGCTACCATCGTGCAAATGGCCAAGTAGGTACCCGCAACTATATCGGCATTCTTTCCACCGTGAACTGTTCAGCCACGGTCTCAAAAGTGGTTGCCGAGCGTCTCAATGCCAGCGGTGAGTTTGAGGCATTAGGCTTTGATGGCGTCGTGCCGGTCACCCATGGTTCAGGCTGCGCAATGAATACGGAGTCTGAGGGGTTTGCATTCCTTGAACGGGTATTGAATGGCTATGCGATCAATCCGAATTTTGCTTTTGTGCTTATTATTGGTTTAGGTTGCGAAGCTAATCAGGTTAAGCAACTGGTTGAAAAGTATGGACTGACCGATACATCAAGAATATTTTACTTTAATATTCAGAGCGCTGGCGGTACCCGAGCGAGCATTGAGAAGGCGTCGGAAAAAATCCGTCAAATGTCGAATGACTACCGTGATGCCGAGAGACGCCCGGCCCCGTTGAGCCACCTTACCGTGGCACTGCAGTGTGGTGGGTCAGATGGTTATTCTGGCATTACCGCCAACCCCGCTCTGGGACATGCGGCTGATCTTATCGTCCAACATGGCGGTAGCGTTATATTGAGTGAAACGCCTGAAATCTATGGTGCCGAGCATTTGCTGCTAGATAGAGCCATCAATGAAGACGTGGCGCGTAAGCTGCTTGAAAGGATCGAGTGGTGGAAGCACTACACGCAGATCAATGGGGCTGAATTAAACAATAATCCTTCGCCGGGAAATAAAGCAGGGGGCTTGTCCACCATTCTTGAAAAATCGCTGGGCGCCGTGGCTAAGAGTGGTTCTTCGAGCCTTAATGACGTGCTTGAGTATGCCCAGCCGTTGAAAGAGCCAGGTTTTAATTTTATGGATAGCCCCGGCTATGATCCGGTATCCGTCACGGGTCAGATTGCTTCAGGCGCAACCGTTGTGTGTTTTACCACGGGGCGCGGCTCTGTCTCCGGGTTTAAGCCCGCGCCGTGTATTAAGCTGGCCACCAATACGCAGATGTATGAAAGTATTCTCGAAGATATGGATATTAACTGTGGCACCATTGTGGATGGTACCGCCACAGTAGAAGAAGTGGGCGAGCATATTTTTGAGAAGATCATTTCGATTGCCTCGGGCGAGCAGAGTGCCAGTGAATCGTTGGGTTATGGTAACAATGAATTTGTGCCGTGGATGGTGGGTGCCGTTACTTAACAGCCCTATATAGCCCTTAACTAACACCTATGTAATGAGTGGCTTGAATGTCGCAGTCGTTAAAAGACCAGCTTTACGAGGCGCTTAAGCGAAGTATCAACAGTGGCCACCTTGAGTCAGGTTTAGTGCTACTCGAAGGCAATATTGCAGAAATATTCGGAATGAGCCGCTCTCCTGTTCGTCAGACGTTAGGACGACTGTATGATGAACAGTTAATTTGCCGTTTCGATGGCCGTGGTTACTTGGTGGGGGCAACAGCCGTTGAGCCTATCAGGCGGAATCTAACCACGGCCGATTTCAGTGCGTTGGGAGAGGATGCCAAGATTGAGCGCACAGACACTTGGCGCGCTATAGCCGATGTTGTGGAACACGATGTTGTCTTGAGTTCGATGAAGGGCAGGTTTGAACTCAACGAGCTCCAACTGGCAAGAAAATACAGTGTCAGCCGTACGATTACGCATCGAATTCTACTCTATCTGCAGTCCATTGGGGTGGTTGAAAAAGTGAAGTACACCAGTTGGTCCATTGTGCCGCTGGACAATGATCGACTGCATAACCTTTATGAAGCGCGTAGGCAGTTGGAGCCCTTTATGATTGCCAGGGCTACGCAGAGTATGCCCGAGCAACAAATCTCCCATTTCATTGAGAAGTTAGAGCAGACAGCGGCGAAATATCCTAATGTCGAAGGCGCGACACTGGATGAACTTGAAAGCGACCTGCACTACAGAACCGTGAGCATGGGGGGCAATCAAGAAATTTTTAACATGCTAAGACGCACTCATCCTGTCCTGCTTATGAGCAAGCACCTGCTGGGCTCGAGCATGGCACTGCCAGACAAAGATCCGTTCTTTCATGACCATCTAAAAATCTTCGACAGAATGCGTCATAAAGAGGGCGAGCAAGCTAGCCAAGCGCTCTCTGCTCACTTGGCAGGCTCCGAAGCCAAGGTTCAAGAGCGTCTTAGCGATTTTCGTGACCACGGCGTTCTCGACATTCCCGATTACTTGCGTTAACGATAAAGGTAGTTTGCGTCGTTAATCGAGGGGCATTTCGTTTCGGCGTCTGAGTTCTCGAATCAAGGCGCTATGGTCGAGCTCTCCGTCGCCATGGGCAACAAGGTCCGTGAACAAGCTATTCACCAGCGATGTTACGGGCAGGTCAAGCGACAGCTCTTTGGCGAGCGCAATGGCCGTTTGGGTATCTTTGAGTTGCCATTTGGCGGGGCCACCCGGTGCGAAGTCATTGGCAATCATACGGGGGGCATGAGCGCGCAGTACGGTGGAGTCCGCAAAACCACCTAACAGTGCCTCGCGAACTTTAGCGGGATCAGCGCCGCCGCGCTCTGCAAGAAGCACCGCCTCTGAGACAGTGGCGATCGTATTGGCGACGATTAATTGATTGGCTAACTTCGCTAGCTGCCCGGTACCCGCCGGGCCAACATGAACCGGGTTGCCCATTACCTGAAGTAGGGTACTTGTGCGCTCGAATGTGGCCACTTCACCGCCGACCATAATCGCCAAATTACCCGCTTGAGCACCTTTTTCGCCTCCTGATACGGGGGCATCCAGATAACCAATCCCGCGCTCAGCCGCGGCCTTGGCCTGCTGCTGTGCAGTCTCAACCGGGATCGAACTCATCACTACCAGCGTGCTGTGCGGCTTCATGGCTGCTAATAGACCGTTGGGGCCCAGGATCACCTCATCGCAGACAGGCCCTGAACTGAGCATGACCACCACAACGTCTGCTTGCTCAGCCGCATGCTGGAAAGTCTCGCTTACCTCTATGCCCAGTGAGGTAAGAGCGTGCGCTTTATCCGGGGTGCGATTCCAGACGCGCACCTGATGGCCAGCTTTGGCGAGATTGGCGGCCATCGGCCCACCCATAATGCCTGTGCCAATAAAGCCTATTTTTGTTGGTTCGCTCATGATAGATGCCTCACTGCTCTGGTCCTACGATGATCAATTATTTGCCGCAGCTATCTTTAATAACGGCCCTTTAGTGATGAGTCATCAATAGCCTTTTGTAGCTCAGTCACCACATCGTCCGGCAGCGGAATACCTTGTTCCAAGTACTTATCTTGACGACTAAGCCCGGCTTGTCCAGGCATTCGCACCGGATGCTGTGGGTTGACCGGCTTGGAGCTCAGGCATGCTTCGATTAAATGATCTGTTTCATCAAGGAAAGCACTCTGCCCCGAGAAAAGGGTGGGGTCGATCACCATGACTGTCACCGAGGCCCCCCAGCCAGTGGGCGCATCTTTACGACCAAACCCGCCTAATGCGGAGGTCAGTGCTTCCACCATCAACCCCATCGCAAAACCTTTATGACCGAATTCCTGGCCGCCGAGCGGCAGGATGCTACCTTGCGGGTCGCTAAAGAAGTCCGCTGGATCGTCGCTGGCAACACCTGTATTCGTCAGGATGACAGGATGCGCCATTTTGGTTTTCTCAGCATGTGCTTTTCCTACGCTGCCGTTAGTGACGGTCGACATGCTGACGTCCATTATGATCGGTTGGACGCGACTGGGGATGCCCATTGCAATAGGATTCGGTGTGTAAACTGGCGAAACGCCTCCATATGGAGCGACCGATTTCACCGCTGGATCCGAGGTCATAATGATCGGCATCAACCCTTGCTCAACAAAAGGCTGTAAATACGAGGCCAAGCAGGCGATATGGTGCGAACGTTTTATGGTCACAATACCAATGCCCGACTCTCGTGCTGCATCAGCACTTCGCTCAAGCGCTTTTTGCACTAAGTAGGGGCCAAGAATATAGTGGCCATCAACAAGGGCAGCGACTGAGCTGATCTCTTTTGAGGTCATCGCGTTGTGGTCACCGCACGCATGCCCCGATTTCAAATCTCTTAAGTAACCATTAGCCAGTTTGACGCCATGGGTATGGTGCCCCAATAAATCGCCTTCAATAAGAATACTGCTGGTCGTCTCACTTACTTCACGTGAAGCGCCGGCCTCCATGAATAGGGTAACCAGTACCTCTTCCAACCAATTTCTTGTATAGCGTTTCATGGAATCCTCGGCGCTTTGTGCTGACTATTATGTTTGAATTTTTTGTAGGCCATGGTGATTAGCGGAGAGAGCCATAGCAAAATAACGAGGGCACCTAGACCTGCACTAATAGGGCGGGAAAAGAAGCTAAGTAGATCGCCATTGCTTTTTAGCATTGAGCTCATAAAACTGTTTTCCAATGTCGTGCCTAACACCAAGCCAAGAATCGCTGGCGCCATGGGAAAGTCACATCGGGCGAGAATTGAGGCGATAAAGCCGATCAGCAACATAATCCATACATCAGTAATCGAATTATTGATGGAGAAGGCGCCTACAATGCAGAAGCATAAGATGATCGGCATTAGGATTTTGCGGGGCGTTAAGATGAATACCTTGGCGGATTTTATCGCCGCATAGCCAATCGGTAGCATGATTAAATTGGCAAGAAAGAACACGATGAAAAGGGCATAGATCAAGCCGGTGCCATCCATGAAAATGGTGGGGCCAGGATTCATACCTTTCATATAGAGTACGCCGATCACTATGGCGGTTATCGAGTCACCCGGAATCCCGAATACCAAGGCCGGCACCCAAGCGCCGCTGATTCCCGAGTTATTAGCGGAGCTGGCATCGACAATGCCTTCAACATGACCGGTACCATAGTTCTGTTTCTGTTTAGAGCGGCCTTTGCCAACGGCATAAGAAATCCACGCCGCAATGTCAGCCCCCGCGCCGGGAAGTGCGCCAATCAGGGTTCCAATCGAGCTCCCTCTTATCATGTTCGGCCAATAAGCTTTTATATGCTTTGGTGCCTGCTTGAAAACGCTATCTTTGGATAAATAAGGCAGCTCTCTGCCCTCATTGCGTGAACCATAAAACAGCATTAGTTCGTTGAGTGCGAACATGCCGATCATTACCGGAATAAAGTTAACACCTCCCATTAAGTCTGGAATGCCGAAGGTGAAGCGGGGGGCGCCACTCATCATATCCAGACCAACCGTCGAGAGCAGTAAACCGATCATCAAAGAGAGAAATGCTTTAACCCTGGAGCCAATAGAGATAAAAATCGAGCAACTTAGCCCCAGTAGCGCCAGCCAGAAATATTCAAAAGAACTGAACTGGAGTGCCACTTCAGCTAATGAAGGTGAGACAAAGACCAGTATTAGTGTTCCGAATAGACCGCCAAATACCGAACAGATCAAGTTCATTCCCAGCGTTTCTCGTGCTCGCCCTTTATGTGCTAACAGATGTGAATCGTTAACATAGGCAGCTGAGGAAGGGGTGCCGGGGATATTTAAATACGTAGCTGGGATATCACCAGCAAAGATAGCCATGGCCGATGTGGTAACAATGGCAGCGATAGCGGGGGTCGGATCCATGTAGAAGGTAATCGGTACCAAGAGTGCAACCGCCATTGTGGCGGTTAGCCCTGGCACCGCTCCCACGAACACACCAAATATGGCGGCCGCAAAGATAACCAGCATTGTTTCTACATTAAAGACGAGCTGCAGCCCTAACAGGAATGCTTCCATAATCTAACCCCAGAAATTCAGTAGCCCTTCAGGAAGGGGGATCAGCAGGTATCGCGAGAATAGGAAATAAATTGTGAGCGACGCGACGAAGGAGACCAGCAGTGCTAAAGGTAGGGAAGTTTTTCTCACCAGCATAAGCACGAACATAATGATGGCTAGGCAGAGGGCCGCACCAAGAAACTCGCTCGTGAATATATAAAAAATAATGAGTGCTATTGGGAGAAGTGAGACAAGCACGGAACGTAAGTCGAAGATATTCCCCACATTTGCATCGGTGCCTGACAGTTGACGTTTTAGCGTAGGTAGCTGCGTTGCCGAAAGTACCAGGCCCCCTATGAGAAACCCTCCCCCAATGAGGGAGGGAAACAGAGATGGACCATATTGAAGACTTGCCATCGTCGGGTACTGACTAGCGACAGTTAACACAACGGCGCCAAGCAGCATAAAGGCTAGTCCCAAGAGGAGATCTCTCATTGCTTAGCCCCTTATTGACTCAGCCCAACGTTCTTAACAATTTCTCCATACACCGCATCCATTTCGACCATCAGCTCACCAAACTCTTCGGCATTGCGCCACTCAGTACCAAAGCCTTGTTTAGCCATGAAGTCTTGATAGGTATCGCTGTTGTAAGCGGCCTCTAGCGCTTCCTCAAGGGTCGCTACGATTTCCTCATCCATACCCTTAGGGCCGGTGATGCCACGCCATTCACCGACGAGATAATCGCTTCCGATCGCTTCATTAATCGTAGGGACGTCGGGGAAGCTGTTAATACGCTCTGGTGCCATTACGCCAAGGCTTTTGGCACGCCCGGCTTCGATCATCGAACGACCTTCGGGAACAGAACTCGGCACAATATCGATACCACCGGCAGCGAGTTCCGTCATTGCTGGCGCCGCGCCCTGGCTGGGGATCCAGGTAACACGGTTGGCTTCAAGCCCCTGATCCATTAAGAAGCCTGCAAAGGCTAGGTGCCATACGCCACCTTGACCTGTACCTGAGGCTTTAAAGGTGCCCATGGGTTGCTCAGCAATAGCATCTACGAGTTCTTGGACTGAATCGTAAGGCGCATCGGCGGCTACTTGAATGCCGGCGTAATCAAAGTTGATCTGGCCGATTGGGGTGAAATCTTCATAAGTCAGGTCGGTCAGGCCTTGCCAGTGCATCATATTGAGCTCACCGGTAGCCAAACCCAGGGTATAACCATCCGGTTTTGCACTCGCCATGGCACTGTGGCCGACAACACCGCTACCACCGGTACGGTTAACCACATTCACCGTTTGGCCCAATTGTTCTTCTAACGCAGCGGCAATAGTGCGCGCGGTTGCATCGGTGCCGCCACCTGCGGCCCATGGAACGATGATAGTGATGGGTTTTTCAGGGTAGGCCGCCAGCACCGAGCTGGATGCCGTGAGTAGTAGTAGAGCAGTAATGCGCTTGAGCGATTTAGTTTTGGTGATTGTTTTCATGTGAGCCTCGGGTTTTTGTGTATTTGTAGGTTGGCAAAACAAATCTAGCATTAACGACCATTGTGTTCAATAATCATATTTTGTAGACTTTAGTTCAATTTTGACGCGACTTCTCTAGCTTGATTGAGCTGGAATTGGTCGAAATTACGCTCCGCGATATCTGCTTGTGGCGTTGCATCAACAGGCTTGTTAGCAGGGCGAGAGTAAGTTATTACTTAAAAACACTAACAATTCCAAAGGTAATGAAATGGCACTAATCAACTATGTCACTCAAATTCAATTTGATTTCGGGGCCGCCTCGTTGCTACAGCAGGAGTGCGACCGGCTGGGTATTCGACATCCCATGGTGGTGACCGATGCGGGAGTGCGGGCCGCGGGTATTGTCGACCAAGTGCTAAAGCATTTAAGTGATCCTAATCCGGCCATTTATGATCAAACGCCTCCCAACCCCAATGAGGCCGCCGTGCGTCAAGCCGTTACGCAATACCGCGAGGGTGGTTTCGATGGCATCATTGCCATTGGTGGCGGCTCCTCCATTGATCTTGCTAAAGGCGTGGCTATTTGCGGTACCCATGAAGGCTCTTTGAAATCCTTTGCGGTGGTTGAAGGAGGCTCAGAGCGAATTACCGCTGCCACGGCACCTGTTATCGCAATTCCAACGACGGCAGGCACCGGGAGTGAAGTAGGCCGCGGGGCGATTCTGATCCTGGAAGATGGGCGTAAAGTTGGCCTGTTATCACCCCACCTGGTACCTAAATCTGCTATTTGCGACCCTGAATTAACGTTGAGTCTGCCCGCTCAAATGACGGCAGCCACGGGGATGGACGCCTTATCTCATTGCCTTGAAACGTTCATGTCGGCGGCCTTTAATCCTCCTGCCGACGGCATCGCGTTGGATGGACTGCGCCGCGGCTGGCTGAATATTGAGAAGGCGACGCGCAACCCCGGTGATCGGGAAGCACGCATGAATATGATGAGTGCCTCAATGCAGGGGGCGATGGCTTTTCAGAAAGGATTAGGCTGCGTACATAGCTTGAGTCATTCGTTAGGCGGTATTAATCCGCGGCTTCACCACGGCACGCTTAACGCCATTTTCCTGCCAGCAGTGATCGAATTTAATTCCAGCTGTGAGTCTGTAAAGCATGAGCAAAAGCTCGAGCGCATTGCCCAGACGATGCAGCTCAGTAGCCCCGCTGATATTGGCCCGGCTATTACAGACATGACTAAGCGCCTCGATTTACCCATGGGGTTAGCGGAATTGGGCGTGTCTGAAGCGTTATTCCCTCGAATCATTAAAGGCGCCTTGGCTGATCACACCCACAAAACGAACCCGCGCATTGCGAGTGAACAGGATTATCAGTGGATGCTTGAGCAATCCCTCTAAATCGATCACTGGCGAAACAGGAGTAGAAAATGGAACTAGGTATTGCAGGTCGTTGGGCACTGGTGTGTGCCGCAAGCAAGGGGCTTGGAAAGGGGTGTGCCGAGGCGTTGGTAATGGAGGGAGTGAATGTGGTTATCAACGCACGCTCCTCCGAGTTACTGGAAAAGACGGCGGTGCATTTACGGCAAATGAACCCTGATGTGACGGTGCTCACTGTGACGGGGGATATTTCACAAGAAACGACACGCCAAGCGGTGCTAGCCGCTTGTCCGCAAATAGATATCTTGGTGAATAATGCCGGTGGCCCTCCACCAGGAGACTTCCGAGATTGGTCACGACAGGACTGGTTAGACGCTGTCGATGTCAATATGGTCACGCCTATTGAGCTCATCAAGGCAACGGTAGACGCCATGGCGGAACGGGGCTTTGGCCGGGTGATTAATATCACCTCAGCAGCCGTTAAAGCACCCATCGATATTTTGGGGCTATCCAATGGTGCCCGCAGCGGGTTGACGGGCTTTATCGCGGGCTTGGCTCGTCAACCGCAGCTTGCTGGTCGCAACGTAACGATCAATAACTTGTTACCAGGCTCTTTTGATACTGATCGATTAAAGAGCACTCATCAAAACGTCGCAAAATCCTCCAACCAGGAATACGAAAGCGTTCGGGATTCCTTTCGCCAAAAAGTTCCTGCGCAGCGTTTCGGCACGGCGGAAGAGTTTGGCGCCTTCTGTGCGTTTCTGTGTAGCGCTCAGGCCGGTTATATGACCGGACAAAATATACTGTTGGATGGTGGCAGTTACCCAGGAACGTATTGAGCAACACGTGTGGTGAATAGCGCAATCCAATAACATCGACGTGGCGAGCTTCTTTAAAGTGTAATCGGCACGTCGATGTTGCGCCTGCTCTTAATTAGTAGCCTTCCAATGTCGACTCGCCGAATGAGGCGGTTTACAGATCTTGCTTATTTCGCAACATGCTGGCGTCGTAAAGCCGAGGCACATACTGGTCGTTGCCCAGTGTGTTTTCAGCTTGCTTCAATACCTCGCGTAAGGCAGGCAGCATCATGCTCTCGAAACCAGATGCCGTGATCGTTTCGCTTAAATAACCCATGTCCTTACCGGCATTGCCCAAACTAAAGCGCAAGCGCGTTTCATCTGCTTCAAGCACCCAGGGCATCACAGCGTTAAACATGGCGCTATTGGCGCCGCCTTGTGAACACACTTCAAATAATTTTTGCTGATCAACCTCCATGTTGGCCGCCATCGCCGCGGCTTCTGCCGCCAGGGTAGCGGCGCCAAGCGAGAGATAGTTGTTGATCAGTTTGAGTTTGTGGGCTGAACCAAGCTCACCGATATGAAAGATATTTTCAGCGAATGACTCTATGGCTGGCCAGGCCTGATCGACTACTTTTTTGCTACCTCCCACCATGACATTCAGCCGTCCTTCGCGGGCCTCCTTTGGTGTTCTTGCTAATGGGGCGTCCAACAGGTGGCATCCTGCGGCTTCGATACTCGCGGATAACCGTTGTGTCGATTGAGGTAGCGATGTCGAGCAATCGACGATAATCAAACCAGGATTCGCGCCAGCAAGTAGACCCTCAGAGCCCAGAGTGATGGTTTCCATTTGTTCACTAGTACTGACACAGACAAAAACTAAATCACTGCGTGAGGCAACTTCAGCAGGTGTTCCTACCTCGTTTGCTCCCAACTGACATAGTGCTTCGATTGGTGCACGATTTCGATGCGCCATGATAGTCAAAGGAAAATTATGTTTAATAAGGTTTGTGGCCATACCCTGGCCCATCAAGCCAAGTCCTATAAAGCCAATATTTAGCATTTTCTTACTCCCTTTTATAAGGTTGTTAGAGTGGCATAAGAGTAAAAAGAGAAGGCGATTGTGCATCGCTATGAATTCAGGTTACACCCTCTTAGGTAAGCCAGCATCTCACTTTGATTTTGTTCGTTCTGCATCGTAACTACTAGTAAAGAGAATACGATGACGGTGTGCCACTATGGTGATGGCAAATTTAACTCGCTAGCACCAAAGGGTAGTGATAAATAGTACTTTCCGTTAAGCTCCTCAGCAATTTTTACCATTGTCTGCGTTGAGGTGTGTGTATGTGTAGCCCTCTAAGGCTGTCTGCAATAGCACTATCAGTACTCATGATGGCGGGTTGTTCAGACCCCAAAATTGACACAAGCTCCATGCCCGCGTCAGTCGTCTCGGTCGAAAAAGTGCGCAACTCGCTGCCTACTTATAAGCGCGACGATTTTGATCAAGGGCTCATTATTATTTCGACGGCATCGACATTTAACAGCATTGATATTCTTAATCCTAACCGTATGAACGCGGCAGAGATCGCTGAGTCAGCCAATGTGCAAATGCATGGATTGACTGGCGATCAGGTTATTCAGCGCGCCGATCAAATACTTCGCGAGCGCCGGTCACGAGAGCGTGAGCAGGCAATTCGCACGTTAACACGATTGGAAGAGAAGCAAGCTAAGGCGAAAAGCGACCAGCAGCAGTTAGCGCGTTTCAGTATTGATAGTGCTCGCTATTACATGGGCGAGAGCCCTTATGGTGCTCCTGAGCCGGTGATTGATCTTGAAGTAACGAATGCCACTGATAAGGTCATTACCGAGCTGTCTTTAAGAGGTATCGTTACCAGTCCTGAACGCTCACAGCCTTGGGTCGATGAGCAATTCTACTACGTTGTGCCGGGCGGAATTGAGCCGGGAGAGACGCTGGCCTGGAGTCTTGCGCCTAATCGTTTTGGCCCCTGGGGAGAACCTCAAATACCCAGTAATGCAGAACTGACAGTTAGCTTGGAAGGCCTGCGAGGAGCTGATGAGCAGCCATTATGGGACTCCCCGGCGCTGAGCGAAAGCGAAGTTACCAAGCTAGAGCGTCTTCGGACAGAGTATGGCGGTGTGGCGTTATCGAACGTGGAATAAGCATCGTGTGGAATACATAAGGGAGGCTGTACTATAAAACGCCCTAACGTTTGGCTGTTAGGGCGCATGTGTTATAGCAGTTACCCGCTATTTGAAGTTATTTACTCTTTGGCTTCATGATCCGCCAACGCAGCCACTATGGCTTCTTCCCACTGTCCTTCCGTTAGCCCCCAATGTTCCATTTCTGCTTGGTCGGGACTGCCTTCGGCGGCATCGCGTAATTTATCGACGCTACTGCTTTCATAGCAGTGTTTGGCGAAATCCTTTGTTTTTACATCTTGTAACTGATTAATCATCGACATGTGAGTTCCTTTCAGTAGTGATTAGGGCAATAGTGACAGGTGCATTGCCCACGCTAGTGTAGCTAATCAGGCCACTTATTTCTGGAATGGTTCCTGTTGTCTGGGGCTGATCGCGCCTGTAGCACACAGCCGCCACCTAATCGTCAGCTGTGGTGCGGTGTTGCGGTTTATTTAAGTACGTAGCAGGGTGTGTAATGCTGACCATCTAGCTTCATGCGACCTTGTGCCACAAATGAGGTCAATAGTTCATCCAAGCGCTGCATCAGTTCAGGCTCAGCCGTCAGCACAAAGGGACCATGGGCTTCAATGGCGCGAATACCGTCTTCTTTAACATTGCCCGCTACAATCCCGGAGAACGCCCGGCGCAGGTTAGCGGCTAGCTCATGAGTTGGTTGTAAGCGGTGAAGCGCTAGCGATCGCATCGCTTCATGGGTCGGTTGAAACGTTGCCTGAAAATCGCGTGCAATGGTTAACCGCCAGTTGTAGTAGAACGCATCCTGGTGTGTGCGCCTAAATTCAGCAATTTCGTCGATGCCATGGCGCATGGTGCGAGCAACCGCCACCGGGTCGCCTGTAATAATCGTGTAGTAGCGACGAATTTCTTCACCGAGCGTATAGACCAGGAATTCATCGATTTTCTGAAAGTAGGCGGCAGAATCGGCAGGGCCAGTGAAAATTAACGGGAATGGGATATCTTTATTGCTTGGGTGCAGCAAAATACCCAATAAATAGAGAATCTCTTCCGCCGTGCCAACACCGCCAGGAAAAACAATAATGCCGTGGCCGAGGCGCACAAATGCTTCCAGGCGTTTCTCAATGTCCGGCATTACCACTAGTTCATTAACGATGGGATTGGGCGCTTCGGCGGCGATAATGCCGGGTTCTGAAATACCTAAATAACGACCCTCTTTACGGCGCTGTTTTGCATGGGCGACGTTGGCGCCCTTCATGGGGCCTTTCATAGCCCCTGGCCCACAGCCGGTACAAATATCTAAATCACGCAGACCTAAGTGGTAGCCGACGTCCTTGGTATACTCATACTCTTCACGAGAAATAGAGTGACCGCCCCAGCAGACCACTAGGCTAGGGTCGCGGCCAGGTTTCAACGTGCCCGCTTTGCGCAGGATATGGAAGACCGCATTGGTAGTGCCTTCGCCAGTGCTAAGGTCAAAGCGGTTGTGATGTTGAATTTCGTTATAGACGTAAACGATATCGCGAATAATTGAGGAGAGATGTTCGCGGATGCCGCGGATCATACGGCCATCCACAAACGCTTCCGCTGGCGCGTTAGTCAGCTTTAAGCGAATGCCGCGATCTTGTTGCAATACTTCAATATCAAAATCTTTATAGGCTTCTAAAATCGCCAGACTGTCGTCACTTGGGTTACCACAATTTAAAACCGCCAGTGCGCAACGCCGAAGTAAATCATGAAGGCCACTTTGAGAGGTTTTATGCAGGCGATTAACTTCATGCTGAGAAAGTACTTCCAGGCTTCCTTCTGGGGAAATGATACTGGAAAGGGTGGCGCGGGGTTGAGCAGTTGCGGTCATTAGTGGGGCTGTCCCTGGTCGTTTGAGTGCTATTGGCAGTTTACCATGCCCAGGCAGCCGGTACAGCGGTACAGCGGCGCAACGACTGCCCGGGCCGCTGTGCTACTATGAACCCTGTTTAAAAGGATGGCTGCTAAAGACAATGGTTCTTTACTATGTTTAACGCTCAATATTTCCGTACGTTTATTACGTTAGTGGAAACAGGCAGTTTTACCCGTACCGCTCATCGCTTGGAAATGACGCAGCCCGGCGTAAGCCAGCATGTTCGCAAGCTAGAAAGCTACTTAAATAAAGAGCTGCTTGAGCGCAAGGGGCGCAGTTTTACGCTAACGGAAACGGGGCGGCGAGCTTATGATTATGCGTTGAAGCTGTTTGCTGAGCATGAACAGTTTCGTCATGGCTTAGATGACGACTCACTCGATAGTGGCGATTGCCGTATTGCATCACCTGGAAGCGTGGGTCTGATGTTTTATCCGTATATTTTGGGCCAGCAGCAAATGCACCCCAATTTAACGGTCAACTATAGTTTCGCTTTTAACCATGAAATTGTGAATGATCTGTTAGATGGCCGCTATGACATTGGCATTGTCACGGAGGCAATGAGTCACCCTGAACTTCATTGCTCTATTTGGCATCAGGAGCCTCTCTGTTTAGTGGTGCCCGCTGATTTTGCCGGTAGTACGCTGTCTGATTTGATGGGGATTGGCTTTCTCAATTATTACGACGGCATTAACCACGCTAATGCGCTATTACGGGCTAATTATCCGGATGAGTTTCGTTCAATGACGCATTTCCGCCATCAGGGCTTTACCAATGAAGTCAGCATGGTGCTGGATGCGGTCGCCAGGGGGCTTGGCTTTACCGTGGTATCGAGATTGGTGTTGGAAACGTCTCCTTGGCAGCGCCAAGTCAAAGCACTCAATCTGCCCAATGCGGTCAATGAAGTGCTTTATCTACTTCGCCGTCGCGACTCGGTACTGCCTAAACGCTACGAAAAGCTGTTAAACGGCTTTCACGCCCAGCGTGTGCAAGAAAAAACGCCCCTGATGCCATCGAACGGTTAAGGCAGCAGGGGCGTTTAAGTGGCGTTTAGTCGCGATACTCGTCAATGCTGGGGCAAGAGCAGATCAACTGACGGTCGCCAAACACGTTGTCAACGCGGTTAACGGCAGGCCAGTATTTAGCGGCTTGTACAGCAGCGGTGGGGAAGGCAGCTAACTGACGGTTATAAGGCCGTTGCCAGTCACTATCCATCAGGTCCGCCTGAGTGTGCGGCGCATTGACCAGCGGATTATTGTCCAACGGCCATTCACCGCTTTCCACCCGGGCAATCTCGTCACGAATGGCGATCATGGCATCGCAGAAGCGGTCAATTTCATACAGCGACTCCGACTCGGTCGGCTCGATCATTAGCGTGCCTGGCACCGGGAATGACATGGTCGGTGCGTGGAAGCCGTAATCCATTAAGCGCTTGGCTATATCCTCTTCGCTAATCCCGGAGGCCGCTTTGAGCGGACGAATATCGATGATGCATTCGTGGGCGACGGTGCCGTTCTGGCCACGATAGAGAATAGGGAATGACGCTTCCAAACGCTTGGCAATGTAATTGGCGTTAAGGATGGCAAGCTCTGTTGCCTCACGCAGACCGCGCGCGCCCATCATTTTAATATAGGCCCACGAGATCGGTAAGATTGAGGCGCTGCCAAAGGCGGCTGCGGATACCGCACCGCTATCGCTATTCACACCGTTGATCGGCGTAACCACGTGGTTAGAAACGTAGGGCGCTAGGTGCGCTTTAACGCCGATGGGGCCCATGCCTGGGCCACCGCCGCCATGAGGTATACAGAACGTTTTATGCAAATTGAGGTGGGAAACATCGCCACCGAAGTCGCCGGGACGCGTCAAGCCCACCTGAGCGTTCATATTGGCACCATCAATATAAACTTGGCCTCCATTGTCATGCACTACTTTGCACGCTTCGCGCACGCTGGTTTCAAACACGCCGTGGGTCGACGGGTAGGTCAGCATAATGGCAGACAGCTGATCGCGGTGCTGCTCGGCTTTCGCGCGTAAATCAGCCATATCAATGTTGCCGTTTTGATCGCATTCAACCACGACCACTTTCATCTGCACCATCGCCGCTGAGGCAGGATTGGTGCCGTGAGCAGAGCTAGGAATCAAGCAGACATCACGATGACCTTCGCCCTGGGCCGCCTGGTAACGGCGAATCGCCACTAAACCTGCATATTCCCCCTGCGCGCCGGAGTTAGGCTGCATGGAGAGATGATCATAACCGGTGACTTCAACCAAAAAGGCTGAGAGCTCATCAATCATCTGATGATAACCAGCCACCTGGTCGCGAGGGGCGAACGGGTGAAGATGTGCAAACGACGGCCAGGAAACGGGGATCATTTCGCTGGTGGCGTTGAGCTTCATGGTGCAGGAGCCGAGCGGGATCATCGCGTGAGCAAGCGACAGATCCTTATTCTCCAGGCGCTTCAAGTAGCGCAACATTTCGGTTTCGCTGCGGTAGCGGCTGAAGGTAGGGTGGCTCAAGAAGTCGCTTTCGCGTTGGCAGCTAGCGGGAATACCCGAGGCGCCGTTAGCCACTACCTGCTCGTCCAGCACTGCAACGGCAAGGCCGTGCTCATCGCCCAGCAGCACATCAAATAATGCGGCTACGTCGTGAGCGGTGGTGGTTTCATCGAGGCTGATGCCCACATTGCCATTGGCGAAGTAGTGCAAGTTAATATCGTGGGTCATGGCGCGGCCATGAATCTTGCCTGCATCAACGCCTGTCAAGCATAGCGTATCAAACCAGCTGTCATGGGCGAGTGTGACGCCTGCCTGCTTAAGGCCTTCAGCAAGTAGGGTGGTCAAACGATGAACGCGGCCCGCAATTTTGCGCAGACCCTCAGCGCCGTGATAGGTCGCATAAAAACCGGCAATATTGGCCAGCAATGCCTGGGCGGTACAGATATTCGAGGTCGCTTTCTCGCGGCGAATATGCTGTTCGCGAGTTTGCATCGCCATGCGCAGGGCGGTATTGCCGCGGCTATCTTTGGAGACGCCGATAATCCGCCCTGGGATTGAGCGCTTGAGCTTATCTGATGTGGCAAAGAACGCTGCATGAGGCCCACCAAAGCCCATGGGTACGCCAAAACGCTGGGAGTTGCCCACCACGATATCCGCGCCAAACTTGCCGGGCTCTTTCAGCAGCACCAAACTCAAAAGGTCGGTCGCCACGCAGGTCATGATGTTGCGGTCGGCGGCTGCGTTCAACAGCGGCGCTAAGTCACGAACTTCACCGCTGGCAGACGGGTACTGTACCAGGGCTCCAAAAACATCGTGGGCTGCCAGTTCTTCAGCCGGTCCCATAATCAGTTCGAAACCAAAGAACTCCGCACGGGTTTTAACCACGTCCAGCGTTTGTGGGAATACATCGTCGGCGACGAAGAAAGCGTTGGATTTGCTTTTCTTATTGCCGCGCTTACACAGCGCCATGGCTTCGGCGGCAGCAGTGGCTTCGTCAAGCAGTGAAGCATTCGCAAGCTCCATGCCGGTTAAGTCCATTACCACTTGCTGGAAGTTCAGTAGGCCTTCCAGGCGGCCTTGAGAGATTTCCGGTTGGTAAGGCGTATAAGCCGTGTACCAACCTGGATTTTCCAGCACATTGCGCTGAATGACCGCTGGCATGTGCGTGCCGTAATAGCCTTGGCCAATGTAGCTTTTAGCCACGCGATTTTGCCGCGCCAACTGAGCTAAGTACTCTAACGCTTCGGATTCACTGCGCGGATCGTCTAGCGACAGTTCGCGCCCCAGGCGGATATCGCTCGGCACGGTCTGCTCGATCAGATCTTCCATGTGCTGCATATTGAGCGCTTTTAACATCGTGGTAACGTCATCACTACTTGGACCATTATGACGTTTGATAAAAGCATCGTGGTCGGCCAGCTCGGCCAGGCGGCGTGTTTCAAGAGACATGAAGAAGATTCCGAACGTTAAGAGAGAGCCGTGCAGGATAATAAGCGAAGCGCCTGCCAGAAAAGGCAGGCGCCTGAGTATGCTTTATTCGTCAGCGCTGAGTGTTGCCTGGTAGGCATCGGCGTCTAATAGGTCATCAATGGCATCGCTGTCTAGGCGAACTTTCATAATCCAGCCGCCTTCATAAGGCGCGTCATTGACTGTTTCGGGAGCGTCTTCAAGGGCTTCATTCACTTCAATCACTTCGCCCGCAACGGGGGAGTAAAGATCAGAAGCGGCTTTAACCGATTCAATCACACCAAACTCTTGGCCTTTTGTCAGCGCCGCGCCCACTTCCGGCAGTTCCACAAAGACGACATCACCCAGTGCTTGTTGGGCGTGATCGGTAATGCCGACGGTAACGGTGCCATCTTTGTGGTCAAGTACCCACTCGTGGCTTTCAGCGTAACGGAGATTGGCAGGAAGGTTGCTCATGATGTTTTCCTATATGAAACAGTTTTCTGGACCCGGGCATACTAGCGATTGTCGCTCACCTTGGCGACTGTCGGCTAGCGGAAAGCGAGCGAATAAAGATGTATGTTAACGTGTTTCCAATCGGAAACAAATTTCTTATCTGCTCCCTTCGACCGTAGTAGAGCGAGGTATTTTGATTCCGTTATTCCTTTGTGTTTGGTTATGAAAAAAGTGGCATCCTCTATGCGCAAGCGACATCACCATAGAAGACCACTAGCCACATAGTGTAAAACATGCAGATTCTGGGTTAACAAATGCAACAAACTAACAGGGTGAGGAGAAGCACATGGAAACATTAACTAGCCTCTTGGGGGCAATCAACGGCGTGGTGTGGGGACCCATCATGTTGATCTTGCTCCTGGGGGTAGGTATCTACCTGCAGATTGGCTTGAAACTGATGCCGATTAGAAAGCTCGGCATGGGTTTCAAGCTAATGTGGGCAGGACGAGCGCCAAAGCCAAGCGCTGATAAAGCGGTTAGTAAAGAGGGCGATGAGGGGGAAATATCTCCCTTTGATGCGTTGATGACAGCGCTGTCGGCGACCATCGGTACCGGTAACATTGCCGGTGTAGCCACAGCGATTGCGCTAGGTGGCCCAGGCGCGGTTTTTTGGATGTGGATTACCGCGCTAGTAGGGATGGCGACGAAATTTGCCGAAGCAGTATTGGCTGTCCGTTACCGTGAAACCGATAGCACTGGTTTCCATGTCGGTGGGCCGATGTTTTATATCAAAAACGGTTTGGGCAAAAAATGGCTCTGGCTGGGCGGTGTCTTTGCTTTCTTCGGCGGCGTGGCTGCTTTCGGTATTGGTAATACCGTACAGTCGAACTCAGTGGCAGATGCTATGGATGCCACATTTGGTGTGCCGCACTGGGTCACGGGCGTGATCATTATGGTGCTGGCAGGGGCGGTAATTCTTGGTGGTATCAAGCGTATCGCTAAGGTGGCGGGTAAGCTGGTCCCCATCATGGGCATTGCCTATGTGGTGGCAGGTCTGCTGGTATTGATCATTAACGCCGGACAGATTGGCGAAGCTTTTGGCTTAATCTTTTACTATGCCTTTAATCCAATGGCGGCGGCCGGTGGTTTTGCCGGTGCAGCAGTTATGGCGGCGATTCGCTTTGGTGTGGCGCGAGGCATCTTCTCTAACGAAGCGGGTTTAGGTAGTGCGCCGATTGCCCACGCAGCGGCAAAAACCAAAAATCCGGTGCGCCAGGGCTTAATCGCGATGCTGGGTACTTTTATCGATACCATTATTGTCTGCACGATTACCGCACTGGTGATTTTGACTTCTACCGTATGGATCGACGGTGAAGCCGGCGCGTCGCTGACTGCGCTCTCGTTTGACGCCGCGCTGCCAGGGTTCGGTAATCAAATTGTCGCGGTCGCCTTGGCTGTCTTTGCCTTCACCACCATTCTTGGCTGGTCATTTTATGGTGAGAAATGTTGCCAGTTCCTGTTTGGCACGCGTTCTATCATGATCTATCGCGTGCTGTTCGTGTTGGCGATCCCGCTAGGCGCCATCGCGCAATTGGGCTTTATCTGGTTAATGGCGGATACCTTCAATGCCATGATGGCCATTCCCAACCTGATTGCCTTGGCACTGCTTTCGCCGGTAGTCTTTAAGTTAACCAAGGACTATTTCGATGGCAAAGATGTACTACCGGGTGAAGAACTGGAACACGATCAATAAAACCTTCAGCTTGTTACGTGAGCTGCAAGTGAATGTTTGATGTATAGCTAAATGGAGTCGGGAAGGCACACAGGTGGCTTCCCGTTCTCTTTTGTGAGTGAAGAATTTCTAAGTGAGGAATCCCCCATGTCTGAATTAAAGCAAACGCCGCTGCATGCGCTGCACCTCCAATTGGGTGCCAAAATGGTGCCTTTTGCTGACTACGAAATGCCTGTGCAGTACCCGCTGGGGGTCAAAAAGGAGCATGAACACACTCGCCAGAAGTGCGGCCTGTTTGACGTCTCTCACATGGGCCAGATTAGTGTGTCTGGCGATAATGTCGCTGAAGCGCTGGAAACATTAATACCCGCTGATTTAGTGGGGCTTGAAAAGGGCGCTCAACGGTATGGGCTATTCACCAGCACTGAAGGTGGCATTATTGATGACCTGATGGTGGTCAATGCAGGCGATCACTTTTATCTCGTAGTGAACGCTGCCTGTAAAGATCAGGATTTAGCGCATTTGCGTTTGAATTTAGCATCAACCCATGAGGTTGAGACATTAGATCGTGGCTTGCTGGCGCTCCAAGGGCCTCAGGCGCGAGATGTGATGCAGCGATTGTGTCCTGAAGCGTGCGAGTTAGTGTTTATGCAGCATGGCCGCTTCACTATTGCGGGGCAGGAAGTGTGGGTGAGCCGCAGTGGCTATACTGGTGAAGATGGCTTTGAAATTTCAGTCGCGGCTGATGCCTGCGAAGCTTTCGCCGAGCGGTTGCTGGCAGAACCTGAAGTAGAGGCTATTGGCTTGGGCGCACGGGATTCATTGCGTCTGGAAGCAGGGTTATGCCTCTACGGGCACGATATGGATATGCAAACGACGCCTGTTGAAGCCGGGCTGATTTGGGCGATTGGTAAACCGCGTCGCCATGGCGGCGAGCGTGCAGGCGGTTTTCCTGGGGCTGACGTTATCCTGCATCAAGTTGATGCCAAAGATCATACCCGCAAGCGCGTCGGTCTGTTAGCCGACGGGCGTGCGCCTGTAAGAGAGGGGGCAACACTGGTAGACGAAGCGGGCAATGAGATTGGGGTGGTGACATCGGGCAGCTTTGGACCGAGCATCGGTAAACCGGTGGCGATGGGTTATGTGACCCGTGAGCTGGAGGCACCGCAAAGCACTGTGTACGCGGTAGTGCGCGGTAAGCAGTTACCCATGGTGGTTACCCCTATGCCGTTTGTAAAACCTGGCTACTATCGCGGCTAACAAGACGGCTGACATTAGCCTAAACCCCACGGCCTCTGTCTAAGCAGGGGCCGCATGGTTTTTAACCAGTGCTTTAACAAGTGCTTTAGCGCAGCACCTGCCTTGGATCGATGGGTTTACCACCCTGGCGCAGATCGAAGAGAAGATCGTAGCGCTGGGTTGCATCACTTTGACCGACCTCGCAAAGCGCATCACCCGCGTTCACCTGCTTGCCTACCTCGACCAATATACGATCACAAAGCGCGTAGACGGTTTGGAGATTGTCGGCATGATGCACGATCACGACCTCACCCAACTGACGCATTCCATCGGCGAAACGTACCTCACCCGGGGCGACAGATTTTGCTTGGGCGCCCGGTTGTGTTGCCAGCAGCATTGGCTGCAGAGTGCCACGGCTATCTGGGCCAAAGCGGCGAACCACACGATAATCATCCAATGGCCAGGGCCAGCGTCTAGCTGAAGCGGGCAGCGCCTGACTGGGTGCACTACTGGGCGCGGCAGCGGGTCGGTTAGGGCTAGGTGAACCACTACTGCTCGCAGCGGTTCGAGGCGCAGAGCCGCCAAGCGGAACGCTAACGACTTGGCCTACTCGTAAGTTAGTGGGCGTGGCGCTAGGGTTGGCGCTCTGAATACGGCCGCTGGTGGTACCAAAATGGCGGGCGACACTCGAAAACGTATCGCCGGGGCGAATTTGGTAACGATAAGGACCGCCGGAGGGCGCGCGCTCTTGCTGAGTGGGGATCAATAACCGTTGGCCTACCTTAAGCCGTCGTGCATTCACGCCTGGGTTAAATCGTTGTAACCGTTCTAGCGGCACATTAGCGCGGGCCGCCATCTGCCCGAGTGTGTCACCGCGCTGTACCTGCACCCAATTGCCACTAATCTGCGTAGCACTAGGGGCCGCCGCACGCTGGTATGACGATTGAGGCGCATTGGCACAGCCGACAAGCATTCCGGCTAATAGGCAGGTGCTTAGCAAACCAATCAGTCGTGATCGGTTTGGCCGTCCAACAAACCATCTTTTGCCCGCCAGAGTGAATTGATCCATGTGTGGAAACGTTCCTTATGCTGCTTTTCGTCGTGGTTATTAGGTGCGTACATCCACTGAGGAATATCTAGTTGCCGTGCGTATAGCGTAATGGGTGCTTCATTACCGCACAAAAAACCCCAAAAAGTGGGGGATGGGTTGGTATAGCTAATGGTTACGTCCAGAATACCATCTAATTGACTGCCTAGCAGGCTAAGTACCTGGGCAACGCCACCTGCTTTGGGGCGCAACAAGTGACGATAAGGGCTTTGCTGGGCATCGCGCTTAGCGACGCTAAAACGCGTGCCTTCGACGAAATTAAAAATCGCAATCGGGGTATTACGTGCCTGTTGGCACATACGCTCGGTAGACGTGCGGTCTATGGTGGCAAGTTTGGGGTTTTTAGCTATTTGTTCACGGCTAAAGCGGCGCATGAAGGGGAATTCGAGTGCCCAAAAAGCCAAGCCAACGATAGGAATCCAGATTAATTGACGTTTGAGGAAAAAACGCGGCATCGGAATACGGCGGTGTAACGCCATGAATAGCATAAAGATATCAGTCCAGCTGCGGTGGTTGGATATTACCAGCCACCACTGATGGGGGCTCAACTGCTCGGGAACGGTGATTGATACGTCAGGCTTAAGCCAATGCCGCATCCACCACAGATTAAAGCCAATCCAGTTGAGTGCCACGGCATTTAAACCCAGCAGCACCTTCTGTTTCAGTCGCTGCCCGGGAGCAATGAGTTTGAGTAGCGTCAACAGAATTAGAGGTACGCCCCAAAATAGCGTGTTGAGCGTTAGCAGCAGAGCGCTGACAAGCCCCTTGAAAATAGGCATACCACGTTTCCTTACCGTCAGACGAATAGCTTAATACTGAATGCTAAATGATCCTAGCCACGCTGCCCAGCAGAACCCCAGTTCGTCTCATCAACTTAGCAGAGGGTTAGTCGAGAGGGAGCGAAGGCGCTTGAACGGTATTAAGCAGTACAGTGCGAAGCGCATGGGCGGCAACGGAAAGCTCTTGGTGTGTCAAAATACCTACACGGCAAGAGATGGCTGGCGCTGTTAGCGGTATGCACCGGGCGCCCAGCTCATGCATTTGTCGAATACACATAGAAGGCACTGCGCTCACCCCTAACCCGTCAGCAACCATTCTTCCGACGGTGGAGAGCTGGTGGCTTTCAAACGCCACAGGCAGTTCCATGTGTTGTTTCCGCAGCTCCTGTTCCAGTAAGCGGCGCACCATAGAAGGGCGCTGCAGCGTAATAAAATCGTGATTGAGAAGGGTCGACCAAGCGAGCTGTGAGGCTTGATTTAGCGAGGAAGTCGGTGGTACCACCGCGACAAAATGATCTTCAAACAGGGGTGTAAACAGCAGGCTGCCCGCGCCTTCCGGTGAGAAAGCGATTCCCATTTCCACCTGCCGAGAGCGCACCATTTCAGTGACTTCTTCATTGATCACGTCGTGGACTGTGATATTGATCTTGGGATATTGCTGGCGAAACTTAACTAACGCTGCGGGTAACAAGTTACAGGCGAAAGCAGGCATGGCGGCGACGCTTAACCGGCCCAGCTGAAGCGTGAAGCGTTGACGCAACCGTTCTTCGGTATTATCCCATTGGGCCAGCAAGTGTTTGGCCAGCGGTAGCAGTGACTCGCCTTCTGGGGTTAGCCTAACGCTACGGGTGCTCCGGATTAACAATTTGCCCCCCAACGACTCTTCTAACCCTTTGATCGCCAAGCTGAGCGCTGGTTGGGATAAATACAGCCGCTCACAGGCCTGAGTAAAGCTAAGCGTTTGGGCGACCGCGAGAAAGGCGCGCAACTGTTTGACGGTCATAAAGTGCCTTTTATAAGTTTTATCAATGAATTGATAAGAAAAACAAACTTAACAAATATATCATCTGGCACAACACTGGCACTATCTTAAGGGGCGGTCTATGTATTATTGACAGCTCATATCAATGACCACTCATATTTAATGACAACAACGTGAGGCACAACAATGGCAGGATTCGATAAGCGAGTATCTTCCTACGAAGAAGCGATGGAAGGCATCGAGAGCGGTATGACCGTCATCGCTGGCGGCTTTGGCCTATGCGGCATTCCCGAAAATCTGATCGCTGAAATCAAGCGTCGCGGCGTTAAAGACCTTACCGTGGTTTCAAATAACTGTGGTGTGGATGGTTTTGGCTTGGGGATACTGCTTGAAGATCGTCAAATCAGTAAAATTCTGGCCTCTTACGTCGGTGAAAACGCGTTATTTGAGAAGCAAATGCTCAACGATGAAATTGAGGTGGTGTTGACGCCTCAAGGCACGTTGGCGGAAAAAATGCGCGCAGGTGGCGCGGGTATCCCTGCTTTTTACACTGCCACCGGCTACGGCACGCCGATTGGCGAAGGCAAGGAAGTGCGTGTCTTCAATGACCGGCACTATATTTTAGAAGAAGCCATTATAGGTGACTTTGCCATTGTGAAAGGCTGGAAAGCGGATCGCTATGGCAATGTGATGTATCGCCATACAGCACAAAATTTTAATCCCATGGCCGCTACTGCAGGAAAAATCACCGTGGTAGAAGTTGAAGAAATTGTGGAGCCGGGTGAGCTTGAGCCTAGCCAGATCCATACGCCAGGCATTTATGTGGATCGGATTATTCAAGGCACGTTTGAAAAGCGCATTGAAAAACGCACGGTGCGCAGTTAAGTCACCGCTTTTCAAAGACTTAAATTTCAAATATCTCACTCGCTTCTCATTTAACGATTCAACAAGAGGTAGTCACCATGGCTTTAACACGAGAACAAATGGCCCAGCGTGTCGCTCGCGAACTTCAAGATGGCTTTTACGTCAATTTGGGCATTGGTATTCCCACCCTGGTTGCCAATTACATTCCAGACGGCATTGATGTCATGCTGCAATCCGAAAACGGACTGCTGGGGATGGGCCGTTACCCCACCGAAGAAGAGCTTGATCCAGATATGATCAATGCGGGTAAAGAGACCGTGACGGCGCGCCCAGGTGCGGCGATTTTCTCTTCAGCTGAGTCCTTTGCCATGATTCGTGGTGGACATGTGGATTTGACCGTGCTGGGCGCCTTTGAGGTTGATCAACAAGGCAATATCGCCTCGTGGATGATCCCCGGCAAGCTTATCAAAGGCATGGGCGGCGCCATGGATCTGGTGGCTGGCGCTGATAATATTATTTGCACCATGACGCATGCCTCTAAACATGGCGAATCCAAACTGCTGGAAAAATGTGAGCTGCCGCTGACGGGGGCTGGTTGTATTAACCGTGTTTTGACCGATCTCGCTTATCTGGAAATCAAAGACGGTGCTTTTATCCTCAAAGAGCGTGCGCCCGGCGTTAGCGTTGAAGAAATCGTCGAAAAAACAGCGGGCAAACTAATCGTGCCAGACCACGTGCCTGAAATGACCTTTGACGCTTAATAAGGCACCCCGTCAGCCTTTAAGCCGAGTGGCATTAAAGATAGTGGGATAGTGAGACACTAACTGAAAAAAGTTAGCGTCTCACGCCATTTCACAGCGTGTGTGATGGGGCAGAAGTACGTCGGCTAGGCGCTCGTGACTATGCTCTACATGTTTTTGGACGAGCGCCAGCCCTCCTAAGCAGAGGCGATGCTCATCGCCATCGGCGAATACGGCTTTCTGCGGTGTCGTTGGGTAAAAACGATGGTCGAGCAGTGCTGACACCGTAAAAACACCGTTCTGCTGCTCTTTCAGGCTCAGCATGCCTACCTCTTGGAGACGTTGATCCAAAACGGCTAACGGTTCGCCAAGCTGACCACAATCAAAGCCCGCGTGGTGCAAGCGGGGTCCCATGACCGCAAGCCATGCGGCTAGCGGATGGGCCTGTTGCAACTGCTGGTAAAGCGCCCAAGAGGGCATTGGCCAGGGTCTGCCGCGGCAAAGTAAATTATGCCCTTTGCAATCCTGGGGATGCGATTGGCGCACCAGTCCTTCAATCGCTTCTCGCGGCGCTTTAGAAAGGGTGCCTATTTGCAATTCGGCAAGCACTAGCCAGCTACTGCCATCGCTGGGGGCTAGTAAATGCACGAGTAGGCCTTTGTCTGCCATGGCGTAGTGGCTAATAGCGCGATAGCCCATGTGGGCTAAATTGCTGCTAAGCGCGGTAGCGGAAAAAGGGCCGTAGTTGAGCGTAACTAAGGTTAAATATTCGGCTGCGGCCGAGAGTGGCCACAGCCTCAATGCCCCAATATCGGGGTGTGTATGTACATAGTCTAGCCACAGCTGCTGAACAAACTCCTGACGCTGCATGGTGAACTCCTTGCCTAAAAGTGGCACACCTCGCGTGGGCCATGAGTAACTGCACAGTATAGGCAAGCAAGGCAGGCATGGGTTCAACGGGTATTAACGAGCGTTTTAACGGCAGCGCAGTGGCAATCGCCAATTACTATTAAACGGCGAGGAGCTGTTTGTCGCGGACAAACTGATCAAACTCGGTAAAGCCACCGACATGGGTTTGATCAACAAACACTTGCGGTACGGTGTGAATGGGTTTGCCAGCGGTCTTGGCGATATCTTCTTTAGTAACGCCTTCAGAAGGCATATCAACATAGCGGTACCCTTCAATTTTTCCGGCTTTTTCCAAGTGATCCGCAAGGTGTTTAGCGCGTACACAGAAGGGGCAGGACATCCGACCAAAAATAACCACAAACATAGGTGGCGCTCCTTTACGATAAGCAGAATAAGTTACAAAGTGGAACGTAACCGAGTGAAAAGTCTTTGCGGCACGATAATCTGCGCCCATTGTGGCTTAGCAACACTTATTTCGCCAATAGCAGCTCGCTACATTGCCCATTAATGCCTGTTATCACCTGGAAAAAATTCACACGTTTATGTATATGCTGACTGCTGACGAATACGCCTCTCTTGCTGAACTGGCGAAGGCCTATCGAGATGTGCATTTACCTTCCATGAAACAACAGGAGGGATGGAACCCACGGTTAGGGGTTGATGCGCTATGCTTTCAGCATCATGGTGCTGGAAACATGGTGGGTGCGTTGATTACACCCTGTGAGCTTTGGCTGGTCGTGGTGCCTGATCACCCCCGTCTCACGGAACCTTTGGTAGATTCGCTGACGCTTACCTTGCCTTCAGGCGCCTATCAGCTATTTCTTGAGCGCCTGCCAGGTGGATATGGGCTCTATAAGCGCGCAATCTTGCGCAATTTAGAAGAACTCGAGAACATGCAGGAGGCTGCTAGGTTGGCGCAGCAAATGATGGCGCGTTTAATGCAACCTGCCGATGAGTCTGACGCTTAACCACGTACCGCTATACTGAAAACACCTTCTGACCACTTATGCCAAGGAAATGCCTATGACTTCCTCATCAGTTTCAACGCCGCGTGTAGCGCTGGTCACCGGGACCAGCAGTGGTATCGGTGCTGCGGTTGTTAAGCACTTTTGCGAGCTAGGCTATCAAGTGCTTGCTGTCGATTTTAACCCGGCGGGAAAAGCGATTGCTGAACAGGCTGGCGCTGCCTTTTTTGAAGCCGACCTGACCGACCCAGATGCCTGCCGTGCGGCGGTAGCCGATGCGGTTAAGCGTTTTGGCGGGGTTGATATATTGGTCAATAACGCCGGTATCCAGCATGTTGCGTCGATCGAGACGTTTCCCGAGGAAAAGTGGCGGCAGATTATGGATCTGATGCTGACCGCTCCCTTTCTGCTCACGCAAGCGGCCTGGCCGCACATGCGCGAAAAAGGCTGGGGGCGCATCGTTAACGTGGCTTCAATACATGCCCAGGTGGCCTCGCCCGGCAAAGCAGCTTACATCAGCGCCAAGCACGGGATGATTGGTCTGACTAAAACCGCAGCGTTGGAAGGTGGCGAGCAAGGGATTACCGCTAACGCTGTTTGCCCTGCCTATGTAAAAACGCCACTGGTGGATAATCAGATCGCCGACCAAGCTAAATTGCACGGTATGGATGAACAGGAAGTGATTGAGAAAGTCATGCTCAAAGAGGCGGCGATCAAACGCCTGATCGAGCCTGAGGAAGTGGCGCAATTAGTCGCCTACTTGGCGTCCGATGCTGCCGGTGCAGTGACCGGATCAAGCTTTAATATTGATCTAGGCTGGACGGCGCATTAAGCGTTGAGGCCCCCGCCTAAACGCTTAAGTGGGGACGGGGGGTTGAGCTGGCGAGCAGTTAGCCAACAATCTAACGCCGCACTGGGCGTTTTTGTAATTTGCGCTGCAGGGTACGGCGGTGCATGCCCAGTGCTCGGGCGGTGGCCGATATATTGCCGTCGTGCTCCTGGAGTACCTTCTGAATATGCTCCCAGGTGATGCGGTTAATCGAAGGTGGGTTATCAGCCAACTCAATATCAGGGTCGCCACTTTGGCGCTCAAAGGCCGTGAGGACGTCGTCTGCATCTACCGGCTTGCAGAGATAATTAACTGCACCAAGCTTAATGGCCTCAACGGCAGTTGCAATGCTGGAGTAGCCTGTCAGCACCACAATGCGACACTGGGGCGAAATGGCCAGTAGCTCGGGAAGCAGCTTTAAGCCCGAACTATTTTCCAGTTTTAGATCAAGGGTCGCCATCGTGGGTAAGTACTGGGCGGCCATTGCCAGGGCCTGATCGGCATCATGGGCAACAATGACTTCGTAACCACGCCGCGTTAAAGCGCGATTTAGCACATGACAAAACATTTCATCGTCATCAACAATCAGCAGGCGTTGGTCTCGCGTTTGCATGTTGTCCTCAATCCATAAAAGGCGATGCTTGGGCAGCCGGGTTTAATGCGGTGCCGCGCAGCGGGGCAGTGTAACTTCCGTTAGCGTACCCCCTTCCGGGTGATTATACAGGCTTACCCCGCCTCCAAAGCGATTGATAGTGGCATGGGTTAAAAACAAACCAATACCCATGCCTTTGCTTTTTGTGGAGATAAACGTTTCCCCTAGCTGGTCGGCAATCGACATGGCCACCCCTGGGCCATGGTCGCGTATATCAATGACCACATTTTCATCCTGCCAATCTAAACGAATCGAAATTTGCTCAGGGTTGGCGTCGGCGGCGTTGTTCAAAAGATTCGTTAACGCTTGGTCAAGCGTGGCATCAACCGCAAGCCATGGCCTGCTACGCTTCTCAGCCACCTCGAACTGATGGCTCACATCAGGCCTTAGCACTAGCCAGCGCTGCACAACGCCTGCTAGCCAAACTTCTGCATCAAGTACTTCAGGCTCTGCCATTCGGCGCCTATCCGCATTAGAGACTAAGTTTTGCAGCCGTGATTTGCAGACGTCCACCTGCTGACGCAGGAGGGTGATGTCCTCATGCAGTTCAGACTCAGGTAGCGCGTCGGCCTGCATTTCTTTGAGTAGTACCGCCATGGTAGAGAGCGGCGTTCCCAATTCATGCGCTGTGCCGGCGGCTTGAGTGGCGACTGCCAATACCTGTTCATTACGCAACGCGGCTTCCCGGGTGCGGGAAAGTGCCTGGTCCCGGCTACGCAATGCGTGGGCCATTTTGTAGATAAAAAAGGTCACCAAACCCGCTGAGAGGCCAAAGTTAAGCCACATACCCAATATGTGCAGGCTCAAGGGGCTGTCGCTATTAATATGACCCAATTGCGGGATTGGGTAGTAAGAGAACATTAAAGAGGTATACCCCGCCATAGCGCAGGCTGCAATGATCCAGGCGTGGCGCCAGGGCAGGGTGGCGGCGGCAATAGTAACCGGGACTAAGTAGTAGGTAATAAAAGGGTTGGTGGAGCCCCCGGAAAAGTAAAACAGCAGTGTAAGGCCTGCAATATCGGCCAGTAGGTGCAGTAGATACTCCAGGTGGGTAACGGCCCGTGGACGACCCAATCGCCACCAAGTGGCGATATTCAGTATGCCCATGGCTATCACCACGCTTACCACAGCAGTCACTGGTAAATCGAAGGCGAGCAATTCGACACCCACAATAATTGCCAGTAAAAAACCGGTCCAGGTAATACCGCGCACGATAGTGAGCCGCACTAAATTACGGTTGGGCGTAGAGAGCGGAAGTGGTAGAGCCGTTGGCATGATGAGCTTACTTAGTCCTGGTTTTTAGGCCATGAATAACAAACTTAATAAACAACGTCATGACGTAGGTGGCCCAGCCAGCAGAGGCCAGGATATTAAATAGCAGCATTTTCGGCGGCAACCAGGCGCTGCCTAAAAGGGCTTCCAGCATGATGTGGAAGAACATCGCCAGCAGCAGTGGCAGGGCTAAAATATGTATCCACATATCGGTTCGGCGTTTGCGAATATGGTAACGACCCAACAAATAACGCAGCGGGCGATGCGCCCAACAGAACACCACGAGAGCACCAATCACTAACAAACTGGCGAGGGTAGGTTCCGTGCTGCCCATATGGACAGACAGCGAAATTGACCAAGCCAGGCTTAGCCATAACACGCCCTCCAGGCTGGCAATGACATCCGCATAACGCCGCACATTCTGCATAAACAATCGGGCCCTTAACGTTAACCGCGAGCTATCAACCCTAGTCGTTAAGACGGGTTCATTAAGAAAAGTGCCGCCATGATACGACACTTGGGCAAATGTGTGGTGCTCGAAGAGTGGATTTATCCAATCGCGCAATTGCGTATACTGTCGCTATCATTTTTCCGACATCACTCCAGTACAGGACTCGCCGTGGACACTGTAACACTGACCCGCCCCGATGATTGGCATCTTCATTTACGCGATGGTGAAGCGCTAAAGGCGGTGGTAGGCCATACCGCCGCACAGATGGGGCGGGCCATCATTATGCCTAATCTAACCCCGCCGATCACCACAACCTCCCAGGCGATTGATTATCGTCAACGTATCCTAGACGCCTTACCCGCGGGCAGTGCTTTTGAGCCCTTAATGGTGCTTTACCTTACCGATACCACGCCCCCCGAAGAGATTGAACGCGCAGCGCGGAGCGGCATCGTCAAAGCGGTCAAGCTTTACCCAGCGGGTGCCACTACAAATTCTGACTCAGGTGTGACCGACTTAGCCCATTGTGATGCCACTATTGCCAAGATGGTTGAAGTAGGCATACCCCTGTTAGTACATGGCGAGGTCACTACCGCTGAGATTGATATTTTTGATCGCGAAGCGGTATTTATTGAAAACGTGATGAAGCCGTTACTGGAGCGCCACCCCACGCTGAAAGTGGTGTTTGAGCATATCACTACTCAGCAGGCCGCAGAGTTTGTCGCGCAAGCGCCGGACAATGTGGCTGCAACGATTACGGCCCATCACTTACTGTTCAATCGCAATAAAATGTTGGTCGGTGGTATTCGCCCTCATTACTACTGCTTGCCGATTCTCAAGCGTGAGCAGCATCGTCAGGCGCTTTTGAAAGCAGCCACCAGCGGTAGCCATAAGTTCTTTTTGGGCACCGATAGCGCGCCTCACTCTCAGGGTGCTAAAGAGTCAAGCTGCGGCTGTGCGGGTGCTTATACCGCCCCCGCCGCCATTGAACTTTACGCTACTGCTTTCGATGAAATGAATGCCTTGGATAAACTGGAAGCCTTTGCCAGCCTTAACGGGCCGCGCTTTTATGGCCTGACGCCTAACGCTGACACCATGACGCTAGAACGACGCGAATGGCGACTGCCAGAGAGCTACTCCTATGCCCAAGGCGAGGCGATTATTCCGCTATTGGCGGGCGAAACGCTTGGATGGGCCATTAAGAAGGCGTAGCCCTGAGGTACCAGCTAGCCTTGGCTAAGCTGCTTCAGCATTTGATCTACCATGCGCGATGAGTGGTCGGCAGCTACTTCCAAAAACTCATCAAAAGAGAGGTGGTTGTCGCCGCTGCCGGGAATGTCAGAGAGCGCGCGAATCACGACGAAAGGGCACTGATAGAGATAGCATGTCTGAGCAATCGCAGCGCCTTCCATCTCGACCGCCAGCATGGTGGGAAACTGGGCGCGGGTTGCTTCTACGCGCGCGGGATCGGCCATGAAAGCGTCTCCCGTGGCGATCAGTCCTTCGCGTACGTTGGCCTCACCTAATGATGCAATGGCGTTACGGGCAATGTCTCGTAGCGCCGTATCGGCCTGATAGGCGGCGGGCATCCCAGGTACTTGGCCCATCTCATAGCCAAATACGACGGCGTCAACATCATGATGGCGTACTTCATCAGAGATGATCACATCGCCAATCTTTAAATCGGTGGCAAATCCACCCGCCGAACCGGTATTAATAATGGCGTCGGGTTGGTGGCGCTCCAATAAAATAGCGGTGCCCACTGCCGCGTTGACTTTGCCAATCCCTGACTGCAAGACAATGACCTCAAGGCCGTAACGCGTGCCAGTATGAAAAACAAAGCCCGCATGCTCATAGCGTTCTGCATTATCTAACTGAGCTACCAAGGTGCTTACTTCCTGCGCCATTGCGCCAATAATACCAATACGTTGCACTGCGCCATGCTCCTGCATAAAAAAGGGGGGTATATGAATCAGGCGTGATCCTGGGGCGTCAAATCGTGCCATTCGGCGGCTTCAAGCGTATTTTCGAGCAGCGTTGCGACGGTCATGGGTCCCACGCCGCCCGGAACCGGGGTGATAAAGCTGGCGCGTTCAGCGGCGGCGGCGAAATCAAGGTCGCCTTTTAGCGTGCCATCTTCCTGGCGATTAATACCTACATCAATCACAACAGCCCCTGGCTTAATCCATTCCCCTTTAACGATGCCTGGCTTGCCGACGGCTACCACCACAATGTCAGCGCGGCTAACGTGGTCTTTAAGGTTCTGGGTAAAACGGTGGCATACGGTAGTGGTACAGCCCGCCAGCATCAGTTCAAGCGCCATAGGGCGGCCGACAATGTTAGAAGCGCCGACCACGGTGGCATCCAGGCCACGTAGCGCGATATCGCTTTGCGCCAGTAAGGTCATGATGCCTTTAGGGGTGCAAGGGCGTAGCGCAGGCATGCGCTGTGCTAAGCGACCAATGTTGTAAGGGTGAAAGCCATCAACATCTTTATCAGGACGAATACGCTCTAAAATAGGGCCGGCATCTAAGTGCTTGGGTAGTGGCAGTTGAACCAGTATGCCGTCTACGGCCGGGTCGCTGTTGAGCTGATCAACCAGCGTTTCTAAGTCATGCTGAGAGGTCGCAGTGGGCAGAGTATGCTGGAAGGAAAGAATGCCTGCCTGTTCACAGGCGCGGTGCTTATTACTGACGTAAACGTGAGAGGCGGGATCATCTCCTACCACAACTACGGCTAGGCCCGGTGCTCGTGCGCCTGCATCTTTACGTGCGGCAACCTTCTCGGCAACCTGTTGGCGAACAGTAGCAGCGATGGCTTTGCCATCGATTAGTTGGGCAGTCATGTAGAGAAATCCCTGTGGACGTGGAAAAGGGCTAGGCGGTGTCTCGAAGCCTTTTGACGTAATGGCTTTTAAGGCAGTACCTAGTGCTGCTAGCGCAGTTGGCTACGCTTTCTAAGGCGGCAATTTTCGCACGCTAGGGCACCCAGGCAAAGCGCCTTCACGAACAATCACTTTAATGGTTGACTTTAAAATTAAAAATAGTAATATATGCCTCGCTTGAGACGGACCAAGCGGTAGCGTCTAGGGTGATGAAAAATCGGGATGTAGCGCAGTCTGGTAGCGCGCCTGCTTTGGGAGCAGGATGTCGGGGGTTCGAATCCCTCCATCCCGACCACACCTAAACGTGAAAGGTAGTAGCTTGCTTTTTCAAGCTTTGGTTGTGGTCTAGTGCTCATCAGTATTCGTTATTTCTGAATGCTTTTTGTGCGCCCATAGCTCAACCGGATAGAGCAACGGCCTTCTAAGCCGTAGGTTGCGGGTTCGATTCCTGCTGGGCGTGCCACCTAATTTCAGTGGTAACAACCCGTCAGAGAATCATATCTTCAAGTGTGTAATACCTGTTTTTACGTAAGATTGTCTATGGTGGGTGTAGCTCAGGGGTAGAGCCCCGGATTGTGACTCCGGTGGTCGTGGGTTCAAATCCCATCATCCACCCCAGTGACAATATTTGCGTTTCCAGTTTTAGGTTGTGGTGGGTGTAGCTCAGTGGTAGAGCCCCGGATTGTGACTCCGGTGGTCGTGGGTTCAAGTCCCATCATCCACCCCATTACCCCGCATACTTCCTTCTTGTTATTTCCTCTTTTTTAGCGTTTACCTCCCAGCGATTATGCCCTTTTTAGGGATTTTTTCGTTTCTGAATTTTATATCGCTACGTTCTTGTTAACACGTTCCTGCTAGCGCGGCATTACTTTAATGCGATTGCCGACCATGTTGGTAAGCGGTTCAGGCATGCCGAGTAAATATCCTTGTGCATAGTCAATTCCCATCTGATGTAACGTATCCAATGTTGCCTGGGTTTCAACAAACTCAGCAATGGTCTTAACGCCCAGTGCTTTACCGACGGCATGAATCGCCTCAACCATTGCTCTAT
This sequence comes from Halomonas sp. MES3-P3E, assembly GCF_002836035.1. Classification (NCBI taxonomy): domain Bacteria; kingdom Pseudomonadati; phylum Pseudomonadota; class Gammaproteobacteria; order Oceanospirillales; family Halomonadaceae; genus Halomonas; species Halomonas sp. MES3-P3E. Next base: position 164,176 of record NZ_PJBT01000185.1, read on the forward strand.
CAATCGGATCTTGATGCACATTGCGGATAAAATTACCGTCAATTTTTAGATAATCGACGGGTAGCTGCTTCAAGTAGCTGAAAGAGGAAAGCCCGGTGCCAAAATCATCCAATGCAAACCGGCAGCCGTAGCCTTTCAGGGTATGAATCAATGTTTTGACACGTGAGAGCTGTGCGATCGCGGTGCTTTCAGTGATTTCAAAACAGAGTGTGCCGTGAGGCAGATAGGCAGTGGACACCTGAGCAATAAGATCCTGACAAAATTCAGCGTCAGAAAGCGATGCCCCGGATAGATTGATGCCCCATAGGCTATGCGCTGACGGAACAGAGTGGCGGTTTTGATCCCCTAGCCAGGCCAGAGTATTGCGAATTACCCAACGATCAATGCGTCCCATAAAGTGGTAGCGCTCAGCGGCAGGTAAAAAACTTCCTGGGGCGATGAGTTCACCATGCTCTTCGAGCCGAAGTAATATCTCACGGTAGGCGGGGGCGTCAGCACAAATGGCTTTGATCGGTTGAGCAAAAAGGCGAAAAGCATCATTGTCCAGGCCATTTTGCAAGCGCTGAACCCACTGTAGCTCACCGTGCTTTTCCAATAAAAAATGATCATCAGGCTGATAGCAGTGGATACGATTGCGGCCTGCCTCTTTGGCGGCGTAGCACGCCGCATCAGAGGCGTGGAGTGCTTGGCTAAGCTGCATAGGCTGAGCAGCATGGAGTTCTACCAAGCCAATACTGACCCCAATCCCAAACGTATGCTCTTGCCAGGCAAAACGATAATTCTCTATATCGCTGCGTAGTGCCTCGGTAATCACTAGTGCTCTTTCTATCCCGCAATCTGGTAGCAGTAGGGCGAACTCATCGCCACCGAGACGCGCGGCAATATCGCTGCTGCGTACATGGGATTTCAGCTTTAATGATACTTGGCGCAACAGTTCGTCACCCGCAAGATGACCGCAGGTATCATTGACGATTTTGAACTGATCAAGATCCAGGTAGCACATCACGTGCTGGCCATCCTCCCGATTGAGAAGCGCTGTAAGTGCTGTTTCAAAGGCGCGCCGATTCAACAGGTCGGTTAGGTTGTCGTGGCTGACCTGATAGCTCAACTGTTCAGTAAGCTGGCGTGTGAGGCTAACATCTTGAAAAACCACAACAGCGCCCAGGGTAATGCCGCTGCGTGAACGAATGGGTGAGGCGCTGTGCTGGATGGGGGTATGCGTGCCGTCATGGTGGACGAGCATGCAATGTTCGGTTGATTGCACTGGCGTTAGCTGTGTCAGTACTTGCCGGGCTGGATTACTTATGGAGTCGCCGCTGATTTCCTCAAGTAGTTGGTAAACCACATGAATAGGTTTATCCATGGCCTCTTCAAGGGTCCAGCCGGTCAGTCGCTTGGCTTCCGCATTGATAAACGTGACATTGCCGCTGGCATCACAGGTAATTACGCCATCTCCGATGGAGGCTAGAGTGGTGCGAGCAAGATCACGTTCGCGATTTAACTGCTCTTGAAGCTGTCTGCGCTCGGTGATGTCGCGCACCATGCCAGAGCGCTCTGATGCGGAGCCGCTGGCGCCTTCGCTCACCTGTATTTCGAGATAACGCACTCGCTTATCGGCTGTACGTCGTTTGATTTCATGGCGTGCACCGGGTGTCAGCTTGAAGTTCGGTAGCAGCGTGGAAACGGGTTGGCCGATGAGAGTGGCGGCGTCGACATTAAAGAGCATCTCAGCGCCGGGGTTAAGGCTTGTCAGCGAGCCGTCTGCTTGCCAGGTGATTACTCCATCGCGCAGGTTACGCAGCATCACGCGGGTGTGGCCGAGGGCGGTTTCAAGGGCCGCTGTTACCCGATTATAGCTGGCCGCTATTTCGCCCACTTCAGTAAACGGGTCGGCTTCAATTCGCCGGCGAATATCGCCTTGCTGTTCGTGCTGGCGCATATGTTCGAGTAGCTGGTTCAGCTCATTATTGGCGCCATGCTCGGCTAAATTAAGACCCATTTTTTCAGCTTCAGGCGAGACCCTTAAGGGCAGAAAGCGACGAGTGATACGAAATAGCAGCCATGCGCTGCCAAAGCTCCAGATGCCACAAACGACAACACCAAGAAGCTGAATGCCGAATTGAGCGGGTCGGGACAGGCCACTATCCAGCATTGTCATATCCGCCACCCAGGGTAGTGCGAGTGTGCCCCAAATGCCTGATACTAAATGGGCAGGTATGGCGCATACGGCGTCATCAATACGCTTACTCAGCAGCCATTCGCTGGTCAGTACCATTAGCACGCCGCTAACCGCCCCCAAGCCAAATGCTGCTGGGAGCGAGATCACATGCGCACTGGCGGTGACGGCGACTAGACCAGCAATGGCGCCATTAATTGCGTACATCACATCGGCGTAACGACGTGTGCGCATTCCCATGAGCATGCCGGAAAGGATGCCGCCAACGGCTCCAAGCACGGTATTAGCCAATATGCCGGGTATCTGGTCAGTAACAGCCAAGGTGCTACCGCCGTTAAAGCCGAACCAGCCTAATATCATAAACAGCGCGCCAAGCATCGCGAGTGGAAGGTTGCCAGAGGGAAAAGCGGTAGGAGGCTTGTCGTGTGCGAAACGACCACTGCGGGGGCCGATGCAGAGTACTGCTGCCAGCGCTACCCAGCCACCTACACTGTGAACCACTGTGGAGCCGGCAAAATCAACAAACCCTAGAGCCCCTAACCAGCCTGCGGCACCACCTAGTAGCCCGCCCCAAGCCCAGTGGCCGAATACGGGGTAGATGATTAACGCGATCCAGAGCGCCGTCCAGATATATGCCAGAAAGGGCATGCGTTCCGCCACCGCACCCGACACAATGGTCGCGGCGGTCGCGCAGAACATTGCCTGGAAGATGAATACCGTAATCACCCAGCTGCCCGAAGCGTCTAACTGCCAGCCGAATAACGTTGTACCTACAACACCGCCCAACGAATCACCAAACATGATGCCGAATCCGATGAGCCAAAAAACACTGACGGCAATCGCAAAGTCCGCTACGTTTTTCATAGCAACATTAATCGCGTTCTTGGTACGCGTTGTGCCAGCCTCTAAGCATAGAAAACCAGCTTGCATCACAAATACCAGAGCGGCTGCCCAGAGTACCCAGAGCGTATCGATCAGCGAGCTATCCAGATTTAGCGTGGCAGGCATGGTGTTTTCCTTTGTCACTAGTACGAGGGCATCTTTTGGTGCGAGCGCTTCTTTTTGGTGCTTTATGTGTTTTTCGCAGAGGAGGAGAGGCCGTTACGACGTCGTCAATTGCATACCGTTCAGGTTACCTAATAGAAACTAAGCAATTGTTATGCCGCTAATAGTGTTGTCTTCCTTTTTAGCTCGCTATGGAGCATTAATTACTTATTTTTGGCTCTAAAACAGCGTTTTCTACTATATTAATGCAGTTGGTTTGGTGATATTTTTCAAATAGTTATTAATTACCAATCATGGTGCTGAATCGACAGCGGGGAGTGCATCAACATGGCGCGTCAAACGGTAGTTTTAGGAGCAGGGATGGTAGGTGTCAGCATTGCCTGGCATCTGCGTCAGCGCGGTCATGAGGTCACCGTGGTAGACCGCCTCCAGCCTGGTCGAGAAACCTCGTTTGGCAATGCAGGCATTATTCAGCGTGAAGCCGTTAGGCCTTACCCATTTCCACGGGATGTTAAAACGCTCTTGAGCGTATTGCCTAATCGCCGGGTTGATATTCGCTATCGTCCTGCGGGCATGGTGAATGCCGCTTCTCCGCTGTTGCGCTACTGGATGAATTCAGCGCCGAAGGCTTACCAGAAAATCGTGCCGGAATATGCATCTTTGATTCAGCAGTCACTGAAGACTCATGGCCCGATGATTGAGGCTGCCGGAGCGGAACACTTAGTGCGCAGGCAGGGATGGCTTGAGCTTTACCGTACCCCTGAAAAGTTGGCCGCACGGTTAAAAGATGCCGAAGAGGCGCGCCGTCTTTATGGTGTTCAATTTGAGCAACTGGATCGGGCTGCGCTGATGGAGAAAGAGCCTTCTCTTAGCGAACATATTATTGGCGCAATTCACTGGCTCGACCCTTGGACCGTGGCCGACCCCGGTGCGCTGGTCGCGGCTTATGCCCAAGCATTCAGCAATGATGGCGGGCGCATTCTGCAGGCGGATATCACCTCGGTTCAGCAGGTGGGTGGCCGGTGGCAGGTAAGTACTGCCGCTGAAACGTTAGAAGCAGACGACGTCGTGGTGGCGCTAGGGCCTTGGGCGGGTAGCTGGCTGAAGGAGCTTGGCTACCATTTCCCTACCTTTGTGAAGCGTGGCTATCACATGCACTACGCCCCACAAGCAGAGGCCAAGCTAAATTACTGGGTCATGGATGCTGAAATTGGCTACCTGCTGGCGCCGATGAATGCGGGTATCCGCTTGACCACCGGGGCAGAGTTAGACCGCCTTGATGCCCCCGCCGACGTTAACCAACTGGGCGCGGCAGAGAAAGTGGCGCGCAGTGTGTTTCCGTTAGGGGAGCGCCGCGATGAAGCCCCTTGGAAAGGTGCGCGGCCGTGCCTGCCCGATATGAAGCCAGTGATTGGCCCAGCGCCACGCCACCCAGGTTTATGGCTCGCCTTTGGGCATGGGCATCAAGGGTTTACTCTTGGTCCTGCAACGGGTCATTTGCTGGCAGATATGATGGAAGGGCAGCCTACCGCAATTGATATGAAGCCGTTTCGCGCTGACAGGTTTTGAACGGGCGCTATATTCGTTAATGATTCGGCGAGTTAAGCCGATAGTAGTAGATGCTGGCATTAGTAATAGTGACGATATCTTTGCGCGTGATCTAATGCTTTGCTAGTTTGTAAGTACATTTGCATACCATTAGGTGAAAATATGGATGTAGGCATCAGCAGTTCAGTCAGTGCCTCGCTTTATATGAATCAGGCGCAAACAGCCGAACAGGCGCAGATGCAGGTGTTCAAAGAAGCCTTGGACACCCAGGCTGAGCAGGTGACGGAAGTTTTAGCCTCTGCCAACACCGGTGCACAACCGGACTTGGCCAAAGAAGGCAGCGTCGGTACTCAGGTGAACACCTACGCATAACGCCTAGAAGCAGCATCTCGTTGCATGCTTCGTTAAAAACGCTGAATTCGTCAGCGTTTTTTTTGGCCTCTCCAATTGCTTAGTCACTCATAAAGCCAGCCGCGACAAAAGCGGTCTCCAGGCGTTACAATTGTCTCAATGGACATTGCTCACCGCGTGCTAATCAATCACTGGAAAGCGGCGCGGAGTAAACATTTTCAAAGAGGCACAATGAAAGAGACTCAGTTAGCCCATGAGGCGGGGCTTAGACGCACCTTTGCGATCATTTCGCACCCTGACGCTGGTAAAACCACCATTACTGAAAAGATGCTGCTGTTTGGCAACGCCATCCAGTTGGCCGGTTCGGTCAAGAGCAAGCGTAACGATCGGCACGCAACGTCGGATTGGATGAAAATGGAGCAGGAGCGGGGTATCTCTGTCACTACCTCGGTAATGCAGTTCCCCTATGGCGGGCGCATCGTCAACCTGCTGGATACACCTGGCCACGAAGACTTCTCCGAAGATACCTACCGTACGCTTACAGCGGTAGACTCTGCCTTGATGGTGATCGACGGCGCAAAGGGCGTCGAGGATCGTACTATCAAGTTGATGGAGGTATGTCGTCTGCGTACAACGCCGATTCTGACCTTTATCAATAAAATGGATCGTGATATCCGTGACCCCATTGAAGTAATGGATGAGGTCGAAACGGTACTCAATATTCAATGTGCGCCGATGACCTGGCCGATTGGCATGGGGCGTCACTTTAAGGGCGTTTATCACCTCTATAACGATGTGGTTCACCTCTACACCCAGGGGCAGGGTAGCCGAATCCCTGAAGACAAGCGTATTGAGGGCCTGGATAATCCCGAGGTCGATGCTGTGCTCGGGGAAGAGCAGGCGGAAGAGCTGCGCATGGAAGTGGAGCTGGTGCGCGGTGCATCCCATGAGTTTGATCTGGACGCCTATCGCCGTGGTGAGCTTTCGCCGGTCTATTTCGGTACTGCAATGGGTAACTTCGGCGTGCGCGAAATGCTAGACGGCTTTGTCGAATACGCGCCGCCGCCCCAGGCCCATGAAACCGATACCCGGGTCGTCACTTCTGATGATGATCGCTTCACCGGTTTTGTGTTTAAAATCCAGGCCAACATGGATCCCAATCATCGCGATCGTATCGCCTTTTTGCGGGTCTGCTCAGGCAAGTACGAAAAGAACATGAAAATGCGCCATGTGCGTATTGGCAAAGACGTCAAAATTGCCGATGCGTTGACGTTTATGGCCTCTGACCGCTCGCAGGTCGAAGAAGCGTGGCCCGGCGACATTATCGGCCTGCACAACCACGGTACCATTCAGATCGGCGATACTTTTACCGTCGGTGAAGATATGCGCTTTACCGGTATACCGCACTTTGCGCCAGAACTCTTTAAGCGCGTGCGGTTAAAAGACCCGCTCAAGATGAAGGCGTTGCAAAAAGGCTTGCAGCAACTTTCTGAAGAGGGTGCTACCCAGGTCTTTATGCCGATGGACAATAATGACCTGATTCTTGGCGCCGTGGGTACCCTGCAGTTCGATGTGGTCGCTCATCGCCTGAAAGAGGAGTATAAGGTCGACTGCTTGTACGAAGGCGTCAATGTGCAGACTGCCCGCTGGGTCTACTGTGAGGATGCTAAAAAACTCGAAGAGTTTAAGCGTAAAGCCAGCGCTAATCTGGCGATTGATGGCGGTGGCTATCTCACTTATATCGCGCCGACTCGGGTTAACCTGCAGATGACCCAGGAGCGCTGGCCGGACATTCGCTTCCAACCCACCCGCGAACACTAAGTTTTGTATGTTAATCGACGCGCACTGCCATCTCGACTTTTCTGAGTTCGATCATGATCGCACTGAGGTGTTTGAGGCTGCCAAGGCGGTGGGTGTGGCGCGCTTTGTGGTGCCGGGTACAACCCGGGCCCGCTGGCAACAGGTGCTGGCGCTGGGCGAGCGGGATGACACCTCGGTTTGTCTGGGGCTTCATCCGCACTTTATGCAACAGCATCAAGAGGCCGACATCGAGGCGCTCGACCAATCGCTGAGCGAGCACCCTGAGGCCGTTGCGTTGGGCGAGTGTGGCATTGATGGCCGCTTTAGCGACACGCTGGACGCGCAGTGGCATTACTTTGATGCTCAATTGAGGCTCGCTAAGCACCACTCACTGCCGGTAGTGGTGCACTGCGTCCATGCTAACGATAAGGTCGCCAAGCGACTTCGCCAACTTGCGCTACCTCAAGCTGGGTTAATTCACGCTTTCTCAGGCTCTATTGAGCAGGCGACGAAGTTTCTCGATTTAGGTTTCAAACTGGGATTGGGCGGCGCGGTAACTTATGAGCGTGCCAAACGGTTGCAGCGAACCGTTAAGGCACTGCCGGATGACGCTTTTGTGCTTGAAACCGACAGCCCTGATATGCCGCTAAGCGGCTACCAGGGCAAGCGTAATGAACCGTGCCGGGTAGCGGAAGTATGTAGTGTGGTGGCTGCCCTACGCGGGCAAACGGCGGAACAGGTAGCGACCATAAGCAGCCATAACGCCACGACGCTGTTTGGCTTACCTCACGCTTAGAAGGCGGAAAGGCTAGTTATTAAGGCCAACCGCCAGCTGTTCGGGGTCAACTCGCTCAATCGTATAGGGTAATGGTAGTAAAGTGGCTGGCGCCCCTGCGAGAAATACGGGCACTGTTTCTTCCACGACCTTGGTACTCATTACTGCAAGCAGCTCGACGCCGCCTTGCTCGTTAAAGGCGCTGACCACGACTTCGCCCACCGCTTTATCGTCACCGTTCGTCAGGCTGGCGCCTACCTCGGGTAGCGCTTCGGATAGTGCTTGCGCCTCTACGCTAATATGCATCAGACGCTTTTTAACCTGACCGCGAAAGTGGGCGCGGGCGACGACTTCCTGGCCGGTATAGCAGCCTTTCTTGAAGCTAATCCCGCCCAACGCTTCCCAGTTAAGCATTTGCGGTAAAAAGTGATCCTTCTGCGCATCGGTCAACCACGCCAAGCCACTGCGAATATCCTCAAGCTGCCATGCGTTACGGTCTTCGTCGTCGTCCTGGAACGATATTTCGTCGCCATGGATATCGTGATCGAAACACAATAGCCAACGCGGTGTCTTACCTGGGTAGCGCAGCGCACAGAGCTGATCATTGTTGCTGTGAGTGCCAACCTGCTCTGGGAATTGCAGGCCAAGTTGGTCAGCGAGTGACTGGACGCCCTCATCGGTGCCGATGAACGTAAGGTTAGGCAGTGCCGTCAGTTCGGCCTTATAGAAGGCGGCGAATTTTTTAAGATGGTTGGCTAAACTATCTAACAGGGTGCTGCTTAGTAGCAGCCGAAAATGGTTTTCCCCCATGCGCAGCAACTGAGCATTGGCTAACATGCGGCCCTTAGGTGTGCAAAAACAGGTCAGCGGCGCAAAGTATCCATCGGCTAGGCTGACTTGGGCGCTAGTCTGGCCTTGAAGGAACTTTTCTGCATCGGCGCCTTTCACATCCAGCGCGGCTAAGTGAGTAAGGCGGACGCTGCCAAGGGCGGAATTGCGTGAGGTAACGGTCGCCATAAAAACTCCTGATCAAAGTGGTGATTTGTCAGCCATTCTAAGCTTGCGGACAAATGAGTGTGCACGTATTGCCTTTAAGTGCGGGCAGACGGCATTAATTGCAAGGCACTATTAGCGTGCTAGACTCTTTCCCTCGTAGGAGTCTTGCATTGGCCAATAGGCAGGGAAATGGTATGGCGCAGCAATCATTAACATTTCAGGGTGTTAAATCGGTCGAGCAGGTTAACAAAATTACCACAGCACTCATGATGCTGGACGGCGTTGACAGCGCCGAGGTGGGCCGCCATGGGGCTGATGTCGATGGACGTGCAAAGCGTGAAGCGCTGATTAACGCCATTGAAAAACTCAAGCTAGGCATCAAGGTATCCTAATGCACATACCTATTACCGTCATTAGTGAGCGCAACCATGCCTTTAGGCAGCGTGTTGAAGTCGATGGTCTGGAAGATTTGTATGCCGATGTACCGCCAGTGGTTGGTGGCGAGGGCAGTGCCCCTGATCCGCACGACTATTTCGATATCGCCTTGGGCACGTGTAAAGCAATTACCGTGCAAATGTACGCCAAGCGTAAGGGATGGCCACTTGAAGGAGTGACCGTCACTGTGCAACGCGATGATGGTCAGGAACGAAAAGGTATTTACAGACTGGGTGTCGCTTTAACACTGCACGGCATTAATGACCCTGAGCAGCGCGCCAGGCTAGAAGAAATCAGCCATCGTTGTCCCATTCAGCGTTTGATGACCGAGTCCACGGTTGAGATAGAGACACGTCTTGTTTAGTTACCCTTAAAATAGTTTTCCTTTTTGGAGCATCGATGAGCAAAGCCTTTCGATTACAGTCAAAATTTCAGCCTGCCGGTGACCAGCCCGCCGCCATTAAAGGGCTGATTGGTGGCCTGGAATCAGGGCTTGCCCATCAAACGCTGCTAGGCGTTACCGGCTCGGGCAAAACTTTCACCATGGCCAACATCGTCGAACAGCAGCAGCGCCCGACCATTGTAATGGCGCCTAACAAAACCCTTGCTGCCCAGCTTTACGGTGAGTTCAAGGCGTTTTTCCCGGATAACGCGGTAGAGTATTTCGTTTCCTACTACGACTACTATCAGCCGGAAGCCTATGTGCCTTCGTCTGATACGTTTATCGAGAAAGATGCCTCCATCAATGATCACATTGAGCAGATGCGCCTCTCGGCCACTAAGGCACTGCTGGAGCGCCGGGATGCGCTGATTGTGGTGTCGGTGTCAGCCATTTACGGTTTGGGTGACCCGGATCAGTATCTAAAGATGCGCCTCCATTTTACCCGTGGTGAACTGATCGACCAGCGCGCCTTCCTGCGTCGCCTGGCCGAGCTGCAATACACCCGTAATGATATGGACTTTCGGCGCGGCACCTACCGGGTGCGTGGTGATGTGATCGATATCTTCCCCGCTGACTCCGATGAAGAGGCGGTGCGCGTGGAGCTGTTCGATAGCGAGATCGATACGATTCGGTTGTTCGACCCGTTGACCGGTGCCGTTAAGGGCGAGGTGCCGCGTATGACCATCTACCCTAAATCGCACTACGTGACGCCGCGGGAAACCATCCTAAGCGCCATTGATGCCATTAAAGAAGAGCTCAAACAGCGTCTTGAGTGGATGCGCAAGCATGAGCGCCTAGTCGAAGCGCAACGACTAGAGCAGCGCACGCTTTATGACATTGAAATGATGCTGGAATTGGGCTATTGCAACGGTATTGAAAACTACTCCCGCTATCTATCAGGGCGTGCGCCCGGCGAGCCACCGCCGACATTTTTTGATTACCTGCCCGATGATGCACTGCTGTTTATTGATGAGTCGCATGTCAGCGTGCCCCAAGTGGGCGGCATGTATAAAGGTGACCGTTCGCGCAAAGAAACATTGGTGGAGTACGGTTTTCGGCTGCCTTCAGCGCTTGATAACCGACCCATGAAGTTTGAGGAGTGGGAGGCGATTTCCCCGCAGACTATCTTTGTCTCCGCCACCCCTGGGCGCTATGAGGGCGAACACGCCAGTCAAATCGTTGAGCAAGTGGTACGGCCTACCGGTCTGTTGGACCCTGAAATCGAGGTGCGCCCGGCCAGCACCCAGGTAGATGATTTGCTCTCAGAAATTGGTCTGCGTACCGCCGTAGGTGAGCGGGTACTGGTCACTACGTTAACCAAACGCATGGCGGAGGACCTGACCGAGTACTTTGACGAGCACGGTATAAGGGTTCGTTACCTGCACTCGGATATCGATACCGTTGAGCGTGTCGAGATCATACGCGACCTACGTTTGGGTAAGTTTGATGTGCTGGTGGGCATTAACCTGTTGCGTGAAGGGTTGGATATTCCCGAAGTCTCGCTGGTAGCTATTTTAGACGCCGATAAAGAGGGCTTTTTACGTGCGGAGCGCTCGCTGATACAGACCATTGGCCGGGCTGCCCGTAACGCGCACGGCAAGGCGATTCTGTATGGCGACCGCATTACTGACTCGATGCGCAAAGCCATTGATGAAACCGAGCGTCGGCGAGCGAAGCAGACTGAGCACAATCTAGAGCATGGCATTACGCCGACGACGATAACGCGCTCGGTGTCCGATATTCTGGAAGCCGCCCAAGCACCGGGCAAAAAGAACAGCCGTCGGCGCGGCAGTGAACGCAAAGTGGCGGAAAGCGCCGCTGAATATGATGTGTCCACCATGAATAAGCATGATCTGCTGGGCGCGATCAGCAAGCTTGAGGATGCCATGTTCGAAGCAGCGCAAAACCTGGAGTTTGAAGAGGCGGCGCGGCTACGCGATCAGCTCCATCAAATGAAAGAAAAACAGCTGGCGCTGGGCTAGCGGTATGCCAGAAGGGCCAGAGATTCGTCGGGCGGCCGATCGTGTTCAGCAGCAGATAGGCGGGCGGGTAATTGACAAAGCTTGGTTCGCCTTTCCCGAGCTTTCCAGCCAAGCAGACTCTTTCACTGGTGTTCAGGTGTCCCGGGTAGAGACGCGTGGCAAAGCAATGCTGATCCGGTTTGCTGATGAGCGGGTGCTTTATTCACATAATCAACTCTATGGGGTTTGGAAGCTGCATAGCGAGGATAAACCTCCCGCCACAAAGCGCACGTTACGCGTTCGTTTGACGGCAGAAGGGCGCTGCGCAAGTCTTTACAGCGCTTCCGATATCTCGCTTTTGCATCGCGATAATCTCGCCGAGCACCCATTTTTGGCCCGTTTAGGGCCTGATTTATTGAGCCAGGATGTAACCCCCGCCGATGTTCTGCAGCGGTTAACTCTCAAGCAGTTTCACCGGCGAAGTTTGGGCGCACTGTTGCTCGATCAAGGATTAGTGGCAGGGCTCGGCAATTATCTGCGCTCTGAAATCTTATTCTTTACCCAGTTGCCAGCCAGCGCTCGGCCGGTAGATCTCACCACCCATCAACAACAATCGCTTGCGCACGCTATTATCGAAACAACTCGGCAAGCGTACCAAACCGCAGGCGTGACTAATCGAGAGGCCTGGATTGAACAGGCTAAAGCAGCCGGTGAGTCACGTAGGCAGTGGCGTTTTGCGGTGTTCGATCGCGCTGGTCTTGAGTGCCACCGCTGTGGTGCGGTGATCGAGCGCCGGATGGTGGGATCGCGAAGGCTCTACTATTGCCCGCATTGCCAAGGCAGTTAATAGCTTCGATGAGTCAATACCGCGCTTTATTGAGTATTTATACCGTTATCTTGATTGCTGCTAGCAATAACTAAAGTACTAATTTCTGAACCCAAGACGCTACCAAGGAGTGCTGCTGCCGACAGGGCAATACGGTATACTGGCGTCACGCTAAGACGGCACTTGCGCCGATACGCAAGAATGCCGCTGACTAGACGATAACCTAGGAGCTGTTAGTCCATGACCGTGATTCGCCAGGACGACGTTATTCAAAGCGTTGCCGATGCTCTGCAGTACATCTCTTACTATCATCCTAAAGATTTTATTGACGCCATGGCGGCCGCCTACGAGCGTGAAGAGAACCCCGCTGCTAAAGACGCTATTGCGCAAATTCTGATTAACTCGCGTATGTGCGCCACCGGGCATCGCCCGATTTGCCAGGACACCGGCATCGTCACCGTGTTTGTTCACGTGGGTATGAACGTTACCTGGGAAGCGGACATGAGCCTTGACGACATGGTCAACGAAGGTGTTCGTCGCGCTTATTTACTGCCCGATAATGTCCTACGTGCCTCGGTGCTAGCGGATCCTGACGGCAAGCGGGCCAACACCAAAGACAACACGCCGGCCATTATTCACCACCAAATTGTGCCTGGCGACACTGTCGATATTCACGTGGCTGCGAAGGGCGGTGGTAGTGAAGCCAAGTCTAAATTTGCCATGCTTAATCCTTCCGACAGCGTCGTCGATTGGGTAATGGAACAGCTGCCGAAGATGGGCGCAGGCTGGTGTCCGCCCGGTATGCTGGGCATTGGCATCGGCGGCACCGCTGAAAAAGCGATGATGATTGCCAAAGAAGCGCTACTGGATCCCATCGATATTCAGGATTTACAGGCCCGCGGGCCCAGTAATCGCGCCGAAGAGATACGCCTAGAACTGTTTGATAAGGTCAACAAAAGCGGCATCGGTGCTCAAGGGTTAGGCGGCTTAACCACCGTGCTGGATATTAAAGTAAAAGACTATCCGACCCATGCCGCCAATAAGCCTGTAGCGATTATTCCCAATTGCGCAGCAACCCGTCATGCCCACTTCACCTTGGATGGTTCAGGCCCTGCGGCGTTAAAAGCACCGAAGCTTGAGGACTGGCCGGAAATCACTCGCGAAGCAGGCGATAACGTCAAGCGGGTCAATCTTGACACCGTAACGCCCGCTGAGGTCAAAACCTGGCAGCCAGGCGATACGCTACTGCTGAACGGCAAGCTGTTAACCGGCCGTGACGCTGCTCATAAGCGTATGGTGGATATGTTAGCCAAAGGTGAGCCGCTACCTGTAGATATGAAAGGGCGCTTCATTTATTACGTGGGCCCGGTTGATCCAATCGGTGATGAGGTAGTGGGGCCCGCAGGCCCAACGACTGCCACGCGAATGGATAAATTTACCCGCACCATGCTAGAAGATACTGGCCTGTTAGGTATGGTAGGAAAAGCAGAGCGTGGCCAAACCGCCATTGACGCGATTCGTGACAATGAGGCGGTGTACTTAATGGCGGTAGGGGGCTCAGCTTATTTGGTCGCGCAAGCGATTAAAAAATCCCGAGTCGTCGGCTTTGAAGATTTAGGCATGGAAGCGATCTACGAATTTGAGGTCGAAGATATGCCGGTGACGGTTGCTGTTGATAGTCTGGGCACATCAGTGCATCAAACCGGGCCTGCGAAGTGGAAAGAGATTATCGCTCAGTCGGCGTAACAGAATGATAAGATTGATTAGGCTTTGAACGCTTAGGTTTTTAAGCGCATAAGGGCCTCGCTGACGGCGAGGCCCTTGCTTTTATGAGGACGTGGCTATGACCTCCTGGTTGCTAGGGACCAGCATCTTATTGATACACTTATTGGGTATCGTTTCGGCCATTATGGCGTTAATGTCCAGTCGCACCTCTCAAGGGGCTGTGGCATGGATCATATCGTTGCTTACGTTTCCCTATGTCGCGCTTCCTGCTTACTGGTTCTTTGGACGACCAAGATTTTATGGCTATGTGTCTGCTCGGGGGCAGCGTGACACTGTGCTACGCCGTGTGCTGGTACGTTACCGTGCCAATGTAGAGCCTTTTGTGGCACCCTCGAGTAATGCGGATATTCAAGCGGTTGAGCAGCTTGCCATGATGCCCTTAACCCATGGTAATCACGCCACGTTATTAATCGACGGCCCCGCGACCTTTGAAAGCCTTTTTGATGGCATTGATCGTGCCGAACAGTATGTATTGATACAGTTTTTTATTGTTCGCAGCGATGCCCTGGGGCAGCGCTTGAAACAGCATTTACAACGCGCTGCCCAGCGTGGCGTGCGTGTCTATTTCCTCTACGATGAGGTAGGAAGTCGTCAATTAAACGATGGTTACCTAAATGATTTAATCAGCGATGGGGTGGCCGTCAGTGCTTTTCGCTCATCAAGGGGCTTCAAACACCGCTTTCAGCTTAACTTCCGGAATCATCGCAAAGTAACAGTCATTGATGGCAAAGAGGGTTGGATAGGGGGCTTTAATATTGGGGTTGAATATTTAGGCGAAGATCCTCGGCATGGCCCCTGGCGTGACACCCACCTAAAGCTTGAAGGACCCAGTGTCTTAGGCCTGCAAGAAGCGTTTTGGGAAGATTGGCACTGGGCTACCGATGAGGTGATTAGCCTGAACTGGATGGCTGAAACGTCTTCTTCAACTGATCATCATGTTGTTATTGTGCCCTCTGGGCCTGCAGATCGTCAGGATACTGCCAGCCTGCTGGTACAACAGGTTATTCATAGCGCAAAACAGCGCCTATGGGTGACCAGTCCTTACTTTGTTCCTGACCAAGGGGTTCAGGATGCACTGCGACTTGCAGCCATGCGCGGGGTAGATGTACGCGTCATGATTCCCGAACGACCAGATCACTTATTGGTTTTCCTATCCGCCTTCTCGTTTTTACCGGATATGTTAAGAGCAGGTGTAAAAATATACCGTTATCTTCCTGGGTTTTTACATCAAAAAGTAATGCTTGTAGATAGCAGTGCAGCCACGGTTGGCACTGTAAATCTGGATAACCGTTCATTTCGGTTAAATTTTGAAATAACTGCTTTTATTCCAAACCAAGACTTTGCTGCCAGCGTGGAAAGTATGCTGGAAAATGACTTTTCACAATGCCGCCGGGTCAGCATTGATGAAATCAACCAGCGCTCAATGTGGATGAAAGTCGTATCACGTGCTGCCTATTTAATGGCGCCCGTCCAATAGACCGCAAAATAGGAAAACAATATGCGTGCACAAAGGGTGAGACAAGGAGTCCCGGGGTGAATCTCGAAACAAAATGGCTAGAAGATTTCGTAGCACTCGCCAGCACACGCAGCTTCTCTGCGTCAGCACGACAGCGCCACGTAACGCAGCCTGCATTTAGTCGTCGCATTCGTGCACTGGAGCAGGCTGTGGATGTCACTCTTGTCGATCGATCAACTACCCCTGTTGGGCTAACACCGGAAGGGCAGCTGTTTTTGGTTACCGCCCGTAATTTGGTCGAACAGTTAAACGAATCGCTTAGTCATTTGCGCGGCCTTTCGATTGCCAATGAAGCGTTGGATATCGTCGCCGCTCACTCCCTGGCATTAAGCTTTTATCCGCCCTGGATCTCCCGTTTACAACAGGGCTTAGGCGAATTGCCGACACGCCTAGTGGCAATGAACGTAGGTGAGGCGATACATGTGCTACGTGAAGGCAATTGCGATTTAATGCTGGCTTATTACGATCCCTTTGCCACCATGCAGCTCGATGCCGAAGTGTTTCCCTCCTTCTCGATCGGTAAGGTCAATATGCTGCCTGTCTCGCTGCCGGATGCACAGGGAAAAGCCAAATTTTCCCTTCAGCATGACACTTCCATCCCTTACCTTTCCTATACGCAGGGTGCATTTTTGGGGCGCAGTGTGCGTATGCTGCTGAAGAATGATCCGCTACGTATGAAGCTGCGTACCGTGTATGAAACGGCCATGGCCGAAGGCCTGAAAGGGATGGTGCTGCAAGGGGTAGGCGTTGCCTGGATACCGGATTTCTGTATTCGTGAGGAATTGAAAAGCGGCCGCTTGGTCAGGGCGGGCGACCCGAGCTGGGACATTCCCTTAGAAATTCGCTTATACCGCTGCTCAATGGTGCATAAGCCCGGCGTGGAGCGTTTATGGCGGCAAATGATGAAATTACCCAGGGATTTCCTGCAAGCATGAACGTCCCAAGCGATTGCCGCCCTAATTCCTGGAATTTCTAGCTGCTTCCAAAATCGGCAGGCAGGCCTAGAAAATTCTGAATAATAAAAAAGTGGTCTTCAAACAGGCTCTCAGGTTCAAGGTCTGCAAGTGCTACCCAGCGCGCATGATCTCCCCCTTTAACAGGTTTTAAGCGAGGCAGCTGTTGGTCTGGGCGCAACGCAAAGTAGAAAGCTTCTGCCAAAGTGCGCCCCCGCCAACTGCGGTGGGGTTCATCAAACAGACGCTGGCCACGCAGTGACCCCTTAAGCACAGGCTCGGGGACTTTTAATCGCAACCGTTCGCGCAGTTCACGCAAACAGGCATCGAGTAAACGCTCATGAGGGTTAATAAATCCGCCTGGCAGGGCGTAAAGCCCTTTACCCGGTGCCGCCATACGCCGTACCAGCAATACATGACCCGACTGCACCACGACAGCATTTACTGTGACAAAAATAGGCGGGTAGGGGGCATGAGCCCACGCCTGACGGTATTGATCCAATAACTGCTGCTCTTCCAACAGGCGCTTATAGGCGCTGACGTGGCAAAACTTCTTTACACTTTCGACAACGCCAGGGGGCAGGTCGTGGTAAGCCCCCGTACTTAAGTAGTCATCGGTGGAGCTGGGCGAACGGAACAGGCGCTCTCGAATTTGACTCGCTGAAATCCCTTCTACCGACGGCACGCTGACCGACTCCCATTGAGGGAATAGCGACAGGTAGTAGCTAGACTGCCCGCGGCTGGCTCCAATCAAACCAATGCGTGGTAGGCGGGCATTGGCAGGGGCGGCTAAATCACGCACTTTGCGCTGAACATCGCGCACCCAGACATCATCATTGTAGAGTGCGTCCAGTAGCGGGGTAATCTCTAAGCGTCGATTATCAGCCTCATCAAACCCTGAGCGGAGCATGGTTTGACGTTCGTCAAATCGCCACGGGTTACGCAATGAGCGTGCTTGCCACGCAGACCCCACCAGTACAATCACTTGCCGCGCGCGTTTTAGTGCTTCTCGAATAATCGCCAAGTGGCCAAGGTGAGGCGGTTGAAAGCGACCAATAAACACCAAACAGTCGAAATCGCAGGCGGTTGTAGAG
The DNA here is from genome assembly GCF_002836035.1 of Halomonas sp. MES3-P3E. Taxonomy (NCBI): domain Bacteria; kingdom Pseudomonadati; phylum Pseudomonadota; class Gammaproteobacteria; order Oceanospirillales; family Halomonadaceae; genus Halomonas; species Halomonas sp. MES3-P3E. Next base: position 181,839 of record NZ_PJBT01000185.1, read on the forward strand.
CGCGCAATATCGGTGGCCATCCAAGCTTCCTTTTGGTTTGGTGATATTAGGGGGTCAACGTACCAGAAAACTGCGCTAAACGCTGTGGTTAGGTATGCTAGAAAAAATAGGCTATTGATTACGTTTAAAATTGGCCTTAGTACCAACGACACAGGGAGTGGATATGATAAAACGTGCGGCTAATTTTTGGTGGAAAGTCACCCAAGACGCCACCGCATTATGGCTGGAACGTAATGCGTTTAGCTATGCGGCTTCGCTCGCGTTTTATACGCTTTTCTCACTGGCACCCACGATTATTATTGCAGTCACTGTCATCGGTGTTGTGATGGGAGAAGAGGCCGCTCAGGGACAAATAGTCGCTCAACTACAAGGCACTTTAGGCACGGATGCCGCCGTCGCGATTCAAGAAGCCGTTGCTCAATCCAGAATCGAAGAGTCTGGCCTTTTGCCCACGCTATTAGGTGTCGGCGCGCTTGTGGTAGGCGCCACCACTGTTTTTGCGCAAATGCAGTTTTCACTCAATACGATTTGGGGCGTGACAGCCAAGCCAACCTCTAACAGTGCGTTAAGGTTTATCAAAAGCCGCTTGCTCTCGCTGACTGTAGTGCTGTCTATTGGATTTATACTGCTAGTGTCATTAGTGCTAGGGGTTGTGTTACGTGGCATGCTGCTTGCGGCGGACAATCTATTCCCATTCGCTAGCCTGTTTACTACTACCCTTGAGTCGCTCATCTCTGTCGCCATGGTGACCCTCCTATTTGCGACTATTTTTAAGGTGCTTCCGGACGTGGTGCTGCGCTGGCAAGATGTGTTGATTGGTGCCGTTGTTACCGCCGTACTATTTACGCTCGGCCGCAGCGTGATCGCGATCTATCTGGCTTATACGGCGACAGCGTCTACCTATGGTGCTGCCGGTTCAGTGGTAATGATCTTACTATGGGTCTACTACAGTTCGCTGATACTGTTGTTCGGCGCGGCATTTACACGCTCCTTACTACTACGCCGTGGTCGTCCACTGGTACCGCGTAATAGCGCAGTGCTAATTAAGCATGAGTTTGTGTAATAGTGTGTATGGTACGAGGAGGAAAGGATGACTGACTGCTGTGTACGTGCCTTGGTCACTGGTAAAGTGCAAGGTGTCTGGTATCGCCGTGCTACTCAAGAGAAAGCGCTTCAGCAGAGCCTTACCGGTTACGCTAAAAACCTGCCTGATGGGCGTGTCGAAGTGTTGATGTGTGGCCACTCCGATGCCATCAAGCTGCTGAGCGAGTGGCTATGGCAAGGCCCGGAGGGCGCGCAAGTTACCCACGTCGAACTTGAGGTTTTGGATAATTGCCACGCCCCTAGCCATTTTGCTACGCACTAGGGCCTAAGAAGGCCCTAGTGCTATCACATAATGCGCTAATACTTTTATTTAAGCACTTTTCCATTCACGGATATTATTCGCCGTCAGGCTGACAATATTCTGGCGTGCTTCCGGTGTAATCCAGGCGTTGTGGGGTGTTACGATTAAGTTGAGCGGCTCGTTAAGTGCATCGAGCAGTGGATGGCCGTCTCTGGGCGGTTCTGCAGGCAGTACATCAACGCCCAAGCCGCCCAGCTTGCCACTGCGCAGCGCCTCTAGTGCAGCGACTTCGTCGATAACTCCGCCGCGGGCGCAGTTGATCAGCAGTAGTGATGGCTTTGCACTGGTCAGACGCTGTCGATTAATCAAATGCTTAGTAGCGTCACTAAGCGGGCAATGTAGGCTGATCACATCTGCTTCTGGGAGCAGGTCATCCAGCGCAGGACGCTTATCATTGGCTTCATTGCCCGGCCTGGCGGCGAAGGTCACGCGCATGCCAAACGCCTCCGCTAGGCGTGCCACTTCTGTGCCTAGCTCACCTTGCCCCACCATGACTAAATGTTTATCTGACAACTGCAGTGTCGGGTAGTCTTGCAAACAGAAAAAGGCGCTACGCTGCCATTCGCCTGCCGCGACATCACGCTGATAAAGCGGAAGCCGATTGGCTAATGTCAGCATCAGCATCAAGGTATGCTGAGAAACACTGGCGGTGCCGTAAGCCGCGACGTTTTTAACCTCGATATTCTGCTCTTTTGCCGTTTCAAGATCGATATTATTAAGCCCCGTAGCGAGCACACATATCAGCCTGAGTTTAGGCAACTGCTGTAACGTTTCAGCGTCAAGTACCACCTTGTTAACAATGGCGATATCGGCATCCGCTAGGCGTTCAAGTGCTTGCTGGGTGGTACTTTGCTCAAACACCTCAAGGTGTGTGACTGACTCTCTAATAGCGCTTAAGTTGATCCCTGGGCCGAGGCTTTGCGCGTCCAGTATTACTGCATGAGACATTTTATTCTCTCCATTAACTGCCGAAGGCTGCATAACCTTGCTCGGCAGGGGTCACAAAAGGGTATAATGGCGGCGCTTATCAACCGCAGCCTTGGAATTTATCCCGACTGGCCACATATTGGCAGCTTGGCAGCGTTTGTGTTCGCCACTGTTCTTTTCTTTCAGCACTTGGTCTTACCGGACTAGGTCTGTCAGTACTGAATCTGTCAGGGTTGAACTTTTTAGGAGCCAATAACATGCCCATCTATGAATATGAGTGCAAGGCCTGTGGCCATCGCCTGGAAAAATTGCAAAAAATTAGTGCCGATCCGTTGAAGGATTGCCCTACATGCCAAAGCGATGGCTTGGAACGGCTGGTCTCGGCCGCGGGTTTCCGCTTGGCCGGCGGTGGTTGGTACGAAACCGATTTCAAAACGGGTAGCAAAAAGAATCTGGTTGCTGATGGTAAAACTGCCTCCACAGAGACCGCTAAATCAAGTGATTCCAGTGCTACTCCCAAGAGCGTTACTCCCAGTGACAAAGGCGCCGCAGCATAACTGCGGCAGTCAGGGTCGGGGACGCCCGCGACACATTAATTGCCACGTAACAGAACAGGATTTGACATGCGCAGCCATTATTGCGGCCAGCTAAACGAAACTTTGGTGGATCAAACGGTTACGGTATGCGGATGGGTTCATCGCCGCCGCGACCACGGTGGGGTCATTTTCCTCGACATGCGCGATCGCGATGGCATCGCTCAGTTCGTGGTCGATCCTGATACCGCCGAGGCGTTCGCCACTGCCGACCGTGCCCGCAGTGAGTATGTCCTGCGTATCACTGGACGTGTTCGGCTGCGCCCTGAAGGTACTCAAAACGCCACCATGCCCACAGGCATGATTGAAATATTGGCGAAAGAGGTCGAAGTACTCAACACTGCGATTACACCGCCTTTCCAACTGGATGAGCATGGCAAGGTAGGCGAAGAGGTGCGCTTAAAGCACCGTTATATCGACCTTCGCCGTCCGGACATGATTGAGAAGCTACGCCTGCGTTCGAGCATTTCTCACAACGTACGTGCTTATCTCGAAAGCCAGGGCTTCCTGGATATCGAAACACCGGTACTCACGCGTGCCACGCCTGAAGGTGCCCGCGATTACTTGGTGCCAAGCCGTACCCACGCGGGAAGTTTCTTTGCGCTGCCCCAGTCACCACAGCTCTTTAAGCAGCTGTTGATGGTGGCCGGTTTTGACCGCTATTACCAAATCGCAAAGTGCTTCCGCGATGAAGATCTGCGCGCCGACCGTCAGCCTGAGTTCACTCAGATTGATATTGAAGCGTCGTTTGTGGAAGAGAGCGATATCATGGGCATTACTGAATCCATGATTCGTCAGCTATTCCAGGACGTGTTAAAAGCCGAACTACCTGAATTTCCGCGCATGACTTGGCAGGAAGCAATGGATCGCTTTGGCTCTGATAAGCCGGATCTGCGCATCCCGCTTGAATTGACTGATGTCGACGATCTGATGCAGCAAGTCGATTTCAAAGTTTTCTCTGGCCCGGCCAGCGCGGATGATGGTCGTGTAGCGGCGCTGAAAGTACCCGGTGGCGCTAAGCTGTCGCGTAAAGAGATCGACGAATACACCAAGTTTGTCGGCATCTACGGTGCCAAGGGCTTGGCGTGGATCAAGGTCAACGAGCGCGCTAAAGGACTTGAGGGTCTGCAGTCGCCGATCGTTAAGTTCATGGAAAATATCGTTGAAGAGTTGCTCGATCGGGTAGGCGCTGAAGATGGCGATATCATCTTCTTTGGTGCAGATAAAACCCGTATCGTCAACGAAGCCATTGGCGCGCTGCGCGTCAAACTGGGCGCTGACCTTGAGCTCTACACTCAGGAATGGGCACCGCTGTGGGTAGTCGACTTCCCGATGTTTGAAGCTGACGACAATGGCCGCCTCAGCCCGCTTCACCACCCCTTTACCGCGCCTTCTTGCAGCCCGGAAGAGCTAAAGGCCGACCCAGCGAGCGCACTTTCGCGCGCTTACGATATGGTGCTCAACGGTACCGAATTGGGCGGCGGCTCTATTCGTATCCACGACCAAACCATGCAGAGCACCGTTTTCGAGATCCTCGGCATTGGTGAAGTAGAAGCTCAAGAAAAATTCGGCTTCTTGCTGGATGCGCTTCAGTACGGCGCGCCGCCCCATGGTGGCTTAGCCTTTGGTTTGGACCGCCTCGTCATGCTGATGGTGGGTGCTAAGACTATTCGTGAAGTCATCGCCTTCCCGAAAACCCAAAGCGCTGCTTGCTTAATGACGAATGCCCCAGGCGAAGTCAGTCCTGAACAGTTAAAAGATTTAAACATCCGTCTACGCCAGAAGGCCAAGCCGGAAACAGCCACCGAATAACGTGGTTGGTTAAGTGCCTAACACCGACGCTCCGGCGTCGGTGTTTTTGTATAAAGCCCCAACGAGTGTCGACGACATGGATGAGAAAAAGCCTGCTAATCCTGTCCGTATCCTGGGTATTGACCCAGGGTCACGCGTGACAGGGTATGGGGTAATCGACGTGGTCGGTGTGAAGCCCTGCTACGTGGCAAGTGGTTGTATTCGCACGGCGGAAGGGGCGCTAGAACAACGACTGGCACAGATTTATGCCGGTCTTAGCGAAGTCGTCGGTTTGCATCGGCCCAACCAAGTGGCTATTGAGCGTGTCTTTATGGCCAAAAACCCTGATTCGGCGCTCAAGCTGGGCCAAGCGCGGGGGGCGGCGCTTGTCTGCATGGCCAATCATGGATTGAGCCTTGCCGAGTACGCCGCGCGGCAGATTAAACAGGCGGTGACAGGCCAGGGCGGCGCGGACAAAGAGCAAGTCCAGCATATGGTGACCGCTATTCTGCAGCTTTCTGCTACTCCCCAGGCTGATGCCGCGGATGCATTAGCGATTGCGTTAACGCATGCCTTTAGTGGTTCTGTCTTTAGCAGCCATGGCCTACCCGCCGCGCCAACGCGGGCCCGTCGTCGCTCCACAGGCCGCTGGCGGCTGTAACGGTTACTCTGCGTGTGGCTGAACTACTGGTCACCTGTACAGAGTCGCTTTATAGTAAACGTCTGTTTTCACCCTCTTGTTTTATTATTTCAACACCTGTGCGAGCGACTTTATGATTGGACGTCTAAGTGGCCAGTTACTGGCAAAGCAACCTCCCTGGATTGTTATCGACGTTCATGGTGTAGGCTATGAGCTGGAAACCTCGATGAATACGCTGGTAGCACTGCCTGCCGTCGGTGAAAGCGTTTCATTATTTACTCATCTAACAATTCGTGACGATGCTCATTTGCTATATGGGTTTGGTAGAGAGCATGAACGAGCGCTTTTCCGCGCGCTGATCAAAGTCAATGGGGTGGGGCCCAAGCTGGCGTTAGCGATTTTATCAGGTATGGATGAAGACGCCTTTATGCGCTGTGTGCGTGATGATGACAGCAAGGCGTTGACAACACTGCCGGGGGTGGGCAAGAAAACCGCCGAGCGGCTGATTATCGAAATGCGTGACCGCTTCCCCGAGTGGGAAGATGGCAGTAACGCACTACTGCCTCTAGAGGCCGCTAATGGCCGAGCATCCGCCCGTGATAGCCTTGCCGATGCAGAAGCCGCCTTAGTCAGCTTGGGGTACAAGCTGACTGAGGCATCGAAAATGCTCGCCGACATTGACCCTAATCAGTCCACCGAAGCACTGATTAAAGCCGCGCTCACCCAACGCATGAGCGGCTAAGCGAGCTCGCATTAGCAAACGTCAATTCGACGCTGTCATTTTGTAATCGTTATTAAGAAGAGCACTTATGCTAGAACACGATCGGCTGATCGCCGCTGAGCCCGAACAGGGGGAGGGGCGCATTGATTACGCAATTCGCCCTAAGCGACTGGATGACTATATTGGCCAGCCGCGTGTCCGCGAGCAGTTGGAAATCTTTATTGGCGCCGCACGGCTGCGTGAAGAGAGCCTGGACCACACGTTGGTATTTGGCCCGCCTGGGTTAGGTAAAACGACACTTGCGCATATTATTGCCACCGAGATGGGGGTCGGAATGAAGTCGACCTCTGGCCCGGTGTTGGAGCGGGCGGGGGATCTCGCTGCCATGCTGACCAATCTTGAGCCTGGCGATGTGCTTTTTATCGATGAAATTCATCGTCTTTCGCCGGTGGTCGAAGAAGTGCTATACCCGGCCATGGAAGATTTTCAGCTGGATATCATGATTGGCGAGGGTCCGGCTGCGCGCTCTATCAAGCTGGATTTGCCCCGCTTTACCCTGGTGGGGGCGACGACGCGGGCAGGTTTATTGACCTCTCCACTGCGCGACCGGTTTGGCATCGTTCAGCGGCTTGAGTTTTATAATCTTGAAGAGCTAACTGAAATTGTTTCGCGCTCGGCGCGCCTGTTGGGGGTTGAAACTAGCCACGACGGCGCGATTGAAATCGCCCGCCGTTCCCGCGGTACGCCACGAATCGCTAATCGGCTATTACGCCGTGTGCGTGATTACGCTGAAATGAAAGGCAACGGTGTGGTCGATGTCGCCATAGCCGATGCTGCCCTCAATATGCTCAATGTGGACCACCACGGCCTGGATCATATGGATCGACGGTTACTGCTGGCCATGATCGACAAATTTGACGGCGGGCCGGTGGGCATTGACTCGCTCGCCGCTGCTATCAGTGAAGAACGTGACACCATTGAAGATGTGATTGAGCCCTATCTGATTCAACAGGGCCTAATGATGCGTACACCACGCGGGCGTGTCGTGACCCGCCAAGCGTGGCTGCACTTTGAACGTGTGCCCCACGAGCAGGCGACCGACATGGAAGGGGAGCGCCGTCCGTGAGTGATTTGGCTAACGATAGTTATCGCCTGCCGCTGCGTGTTTATATGGAAGATACTGACGCAGGCGGCATTGTCTACTACGTTAACTACTTGAAGTTTATGGAACGGGCGCGTAGCGAATGGCTACGCCAATTGGACCTAAATCAGCAAACGCTGCTAGACGAAGGCACGCAGCTAGTGGTATACCGCTTGGCCTGTCACTATGCGAAACCGGCTTGCCTCGATGACATGCTGGAGATTAGTACTCATGTCACCGACATTGGTCGCTGTCGAATGACATTTGAACAGCAAGTTTGGCGTAATGAGGAACTCCTCTGCTCAGCGACAGTCGAGATAGCCTGCTTGAGCGTCGAGCGTATGCGACCTAAAGCATGGCCAGAATCGCTTAATAGTTTGATCCGGGCCTCTTAACCAAGAGGTCATTCACTGCGTCGGCAATACCGACCCTAATAGATTGATGAGGGCACCTGTGAACGATAACACCATGTCCATTCCCCACTTAATAATGAATGCCAGCACCGTGGTGCAGCTGGTTATGTTGCTACTGTTGGTGGGGTCGATCCTCTCTTGGGTGGTGATTTTCCAGCGTAGTATTGCAATGCGTCGTGCCAAGCAAGAGTACAACCAGTTTGAGGAGTCTTTTTGGTCGGGTGTCGACTTAAATGAACTCTACCGTGAAATCCCCGCTGATGATCCACGCCATGGTGCCGAGCATATTTTTCAAGCAGGGTTTCGCGAGTTTAACCGCTTAATGCCTAAAACCCGGGATGCAGATACCGTATTGGAAGGCGTGCAACGCAGCATGCGCGTTGCCTGGTCACGTGAAGAAGATCGTCTAACCCAACATCTGGTGTTTCTGGCGACGGTTGCGTCTGCCAGCCCCTATATCGGTCTTTTCGGTACCGTATGGGGCATCATGGGGTCATTCCAAGCGCTGTCACTGACCCAACAAGCGACGCTCGCAACGGTTGCTCCCTGGATTGCTGAAGCATTGATCGCGACGGCCATGGGTCTGTTTGCGGCTATCCCAGCGGTCATTTTTTATAACCGCTTGTCCAATACATCTTCTCGCTTACTCGGTAAATATGAAGATTTTGCCGAGGAGTTCCACGCTATCCTGCACCGTAATTTGCAAGGTCGTGATGGCAAGCCAAGCGCGAGTTAAGGGAGACAGCCATGCAAGGACCTTTCAATCGCAGCGGTAAAGGCAAACCAATGGCGGAGATCAATGTGGTCCCTTTCATTGACGTCATGCTGGTGCTGCTCGTTGTGTTTATGATTACGGCGCCCATGTTAACCCAGGGCGTACAAGTTGAATTGCCGCAAGTCACCTCTCAGCCTATAGAGACGCAGGAAGATAATGACCCCATTGTCATTTCTGTTGATAGCGAGGGTGGGTATTTCATCACATTGGGGGAAGACTCCAACTCAGTCTCGCTGGATGAGATGGCCGCGCGGGTAACCACGATTTTAGAGCGACGTCCCGGCACGCCAGTAATGGTGCGTGGTGACCGCAATGTGGCCTATGGACAAATTGTTGTCTTGATGAGCACATTACAAGGTGCTGGTGTGGCTAACGTGGGGCTGCTTTCTGAGCCGCCGCAAGATGGGTAAGGGCAACGCGCACATGGCAGTAAATACTCCGCGTGATCCTCAAGATGTCGGCTATAAGTGGCCGACTGTGCTGGCGATAACTGTGCACGTTGCGATTGTCGTGTTTAGCTTAATCAGTTTGCCGACCCGCAACGCAGAGCCCGATAGCTCTTCGATTGTTCAAGCAACGCTGGTGAGTACAGAGACCTTTACCGACCAGGCTCAGCAGGCAACGGAACAACAAGCGGCGATGAATGCACCGGCTGAAGCGCCTACTGAGCCCGATGCACCAGCAGAGCCGTCGGCCAGTGAGCAGCAAGCCGCCGCCGAACAGCAAGCGGCCGAAGAAGCTGCCCAGCAGGCAGCCGAAGAGGAAGCGCAAGCATTAGAAGCCGCGCGAGAGGCAGCTGAAGCAGAGGCAGAGCGCCGGGCTCAAGAAGCGACAGAGCAGGCTGAGCAACAAGCCGCTGAGGCTGCTGAACGCGAGGCCGAGGCGGAAGCCGCTGCTGAGCGTCAACGTGAAGTCGAAGAGGCGCGCCGCCAGCAAGAGGCTGCCGAGCAGCAACGCCAGGAGGAGGCAGAAGCCGAACGTGCGCGTGAAGCGGCAGAGCAGCAGCGCCAGGAAGAAGCAGAAGCCGAGCGTCAACGTGAAGCCGAAGAAGAGCGGCTTCGTGAAGAGGAGGCGGCCCAGCGAGAGCGAGAGGCGGAAGCTCAGCGTCAACGTGAGGCAGAAGAGCAGCAGCGCCGAGAAGCCGAAGCAGAGCGCCAACGCCAGGCTGCAGAAGCCGCAGAGGAGGCTATGCAACGACAGCTGGCGGGTGAGGCAGAAGCCGCGGCCAATGCTCAGCAGGCTGAGCAGGCAGCCAATAGCTTTATCAATATTGTCCGTCGCGCTGTTGAGCAGGCGTGGTTGATTCCTGCCGGTGCAAGTGATTCGATGAGTGCTACCCTACAAGTGAGGCTAGGACCGTCTGGAGAAGTATTGGCAACATCGATCGTGACATCCAGCGGCGATAGTGCTTTTGACCGGTCTGTGATGCAGGCCGTGGAACATGCTGCACCGTTTGGTGAATTGAGAGATTTACCAGCCGATCAGCAGCGTAATTTACGTCAGTTTAATCTGCGATTTACCCCGGGGGATGTTCGCTGATGCAAAGCTTGAGCAAAGTGTGGTTGTTCTGTGTGCTGCTGCTAGTCAGCAGTGTAGCGAGTGCCAATTTAACCATTGAAATCACGCGTGGCAGCGATCAAGCGCTGCCTATCGGCGTAGTACCGTTCGCAGGTTCAGACGGAATGCCCGAAGATGTTGCGCAGATTGTCCAGGATGACCTTGAGCGTAGTGGCTATTTTGATCCGCTAGAGCGTAGCGCGATGTTTGAACAGCCCAATCAATCTGACGATGTTCAATTCGATACTTGGCGTTCATTAGACGTACGCTACTTAGTCGTAGGTAGGGCAGAACAGACCAACGGCGGTTTTGAAATACAGTTTGAGCTGATGGATATTAGCGGTCAGCGCCGGATGATTGGTGAAACCGTGACGGTGAGAGGCAATGACTTACGCGGTGCCGCTCACTATATCAGTGACCAAATCTTTGAAGCGATTACTGATATTCGTGGTGCGTTTTCAACTAAAATTGCCTATGTCACCGCACAGGGTATTGGTGACAACATGCAGTTCGGCCTGTACGTTGCCGACGCCGATGGACGTCGCAGTGAGCAAGTATTGACCTCTGACGAACCCATTATGTCGCCCGCATGGTCACCGGATGGCACAAAGCTTGCTTATGTCTCGTTTGAAACTGAGCGCCCAGCTATCTATATTCAAGATGTAGCAACAGGCCAGCGGATAAAAGCAACGTCATTTGATGGTATCAATGGCGCGCCAGCGTGGTCACCTGATGGCCGTCGTATCGCGATGTCTCTCTCCAAAGACGGCCAGCCAGAAATCTATATTATGGATGTGGCTAACCGCTCAGTAGAGCGTATTACCAATAACAACAGCATTGATACTGAGCCTGCTTGGGCACCCGATGGTCGTAGCTTGCTGTTTACCTCTGATCGTAGTGGTGGCCCTCAGCTTTACCAGTATGCAATGGGGGGAGGAGAAGCCGAACGCTTGACGTTTACGGGTAATTACAATGCGCGCGGTCGCTACTCACCAGATGGCGAACAGATATTCTTGATCCACCGTTCAAGCAATGGCTATCAAGTGGCAAAGCAAGATCTAAGCGGTAACCGCTTGGTCGTACTTAGTGAATCAACAAGAGATGAATCTCCTAGTGTTGCGCCGAACGGGACCATGGTAATCTTCGCTACCCAACAGGGTAATAGTGGGGTGCTAAGTGCTGTTTCTGCCGATGGCCGCTCATCCTTTAGACTGCCATCAGCACAGGGCGATGTACGTGACCCAGCTTGGTCACCCTTCTTAAATTGATCGACACATCTGATTTACATCGAAATTTTTAGTTTTCAGGCAAGGAGTCTGATTATGCAACTTAAACCGTTGGCTCGCTCATTAGCAGCAGCGCTATCTATCGTGGTAATCGCTGGCTGTTCCAGCACCGGCGGAACCCAGGACGGTGACTCGTACGGTAGCCAGGATGGCAGTACTACCGGTTCCAGCACCTCTGGTACAGGTACGGGAAGTCAATATGGTTCTTCCTCAGGCTCTGGTTCTAGCTCAGGCCAGCAGGCTGATTCGCGTATTCCAGAAGTACGCACTATCTATTTCGATTACGACCGAGATACGATCAAAAGCGAATATGAGTCTGTCGTAATGTCGCATGCACGTTACTTGCGTGCCAACCCGAGCGCTCAGGTGGTTCTGCATGGGCATACGGATGAGCGTGGCACTCGTGAATACAACATGGCGCTGGGTGAGCGTCGTGCTAATGCTGTAGAGCGCTTCCTGAACATTCAGGGTGTGTCTCCTTCACAAATGAGCGTTGTCAGCTATGGTGAAGAGCGCCCGGCCGTTAATGGTCAAGACGAGAGCGCCTACTCGCAGAACCGTCGTGTTGTATTTAACTACTGAGCATTTAACGATTGAATGCTTAACCACTGATGAATTCGGCGTGCGGCTTATCGCACGCCGTTTACGTCTACGGAGTCATTATGAATCACAGTCTCAAGCGTTACGTTGAGAGGCTGTGCGGTGCGGGAGCCTTAGCGCTCCCGCTGTCCGTATTGCCTTTAATGGCCGTCGCTCAACAGCCGCTCGTCCAAGATCTTTCTAACTCTGACGCTTCCAGCAGCAGCTTCTATCAGCAGACGCAGCGTCAGGAAGCCTCCAGCGGTAATTTGGTGTTATTTAACCAGGTGCAGGAGCATCAGCAGGAAATCCAGCAACTGCGCGGTCAGATTGAAGAGTTGCGTCACCAGTTAGAGCAGCTACGTCGTCAATCACAGCAGCAGTATCTCGATATTGAAGACAGGCTAATGAGCAGTGGGCCAACGCAGATTGAGCAATCAACCCCAGCGGTTGAGCCTGAAGCTGCCGAGGAAGTGGTTAACGCCCCCTCTACTCGCAATGTCAGTGAGGATGCGCAAGCCGATTACCAGGCGGCCTTTGCACATGTTCAAGCACGCCGTTTTGAGGAAGCTATCGCGGCGTTTGAAACCTTTGTCAATGATCATCCTGATACCAGTTTAACGGCCAATGGCCACTATTGGCTGGGTGAGTTGTATTCAGCTGAAGGTGAATTGGACGCTGCTGACCAGGCGTTTAGCCGCGTCATTGACGAGTATAGCGGTAGCAGCAAAGTACCTGATGCGATCTATAAGTTAGGTTTAGTAAAAGCGCGTCAAGGCGAAGCGGAACGTAGCCGTGAGCTACTTGAGCGAGTGCGTGACGACTACCCGCAAAGCAGTGCCGCGGGCCTTGCCAGTGACTTTTTACGCCAGTCAGCAAGTTAAATTTTGCTCTTAATCGCTTCTAAGAATAGTTTCAAGGAATCAGCATGAGCTGCAAGATCGACTATCAACCAGCGCCCAACCTATTGGAAAATCGCATCGTGTTGGTAACCGGCGCAGGAGACGGGATTGGCCGTGCGGCAGCATTAAGCTATGCCCAGCATGGGGCCACCGTGATTCTATTGGGGCGCACCATTGCCAAATTAGAGCGTGTTTACGACGAAATAGAAGCGGCAGGCGGGCCTCAGCCTGCGATTTTCCCACTCAATTTTGAAGGCGCTACGCTCAAAGATTTTCATGATATGGCCGAAACGCTGGATCAGGAGTTTGGCCGCTTAGATGGCCTGTTACATAACGCTGGGCTATTAGGTCGCATTACGCCATTTGAGCAATATAACCCTGAGCTATGGCAGCAGGTGATGCAGGTCAATATCAATGGGCCTATCTGGATGACCCAAGCGTTATTGCCACTACTGCAACAGTCTGAAGATGCCTCGGTAATCTTCACTTCCTCTAGCGTTGGTCGTAAAGGGCGAGCCTACTGGGGGGCTTATTCCGTCTCTAAATTTGCCACTGAAGGCTTTGCCGACGTATTGGCTGATGAGCTGAATAATCAGGCACATATTCGGGTGAATTCACTTAACCCAGGCGCCACACGCACCCAAATGCGGCGTACGGCGTTTCCCGGTGAAGACCCCTTCACACTACGTACGCCGGAAGAGATTATGCCGACCTACCTGTGGCTAATGGGGCCAGACAGCGCAGGCACCAGCGGGCAAAAGCTAGATGCCCAACCTCCCCGCACATAACCGTTTGTTTTGAAAAACGCGTCGATGCCCCCCGCCATCATGCTTGTCTAGAGCTTGAACTCGCCTAGGGCATCGACCAGCGCTGCACACTCTTCAAACCAAATGTCAGCTGGCCACTGTTGGTAGTCATCCTCTTCGCTGATATAGCCATAGCCAACCGCGACGGCGGTCATGCCGGCGGCGACGGCGGCCTCCATATCACGCACATGGTCACCGATGTACCAGCAATGTTTAGGGTCAACGCCAAGCCGGCGGGCAGCTTCCCAAAGCGGTTCAGGCGCTGGCTTTTTAACGCTTAGATCATCCGCACATAGCAATGCGCCAGGCTGCAGCAGCAGAGCTTCTAGTAGCGGTAAGGTATAGCGGCGCGGTTTATTGGTGACAATCCCCCACGGCCGCTGATCGCCATGCCACTCTTGTAGCCACACATCCAGCGGCGAGAAAACCCGGCTGTGTACCGCTACGGCTTGCTCATAAGCATCAAGCAGAAACTGGCGTGCTTGAGTGTGTCCATCAGCAGAGGCCTCTAAGCCCAGCGCTAGTGTAACCAGCGCACTGCCGCCATTAGATACTTGGCGGCGAATTACCTCAAAGGGTAGCGGCGCTAACCCATGGTGAGCACGCAGCGCATTGGTCGCTTCTGCCAAATCGGGGGCCGTATCTACCAACGTTCCGTCCAGGTCGAACAGTATTGCTTGAGGCGCTTGCATCGACATTTAATCGCTTACCTTGCGGCAGTACATCATGTAATTGACCGAAACATCATGGCTGACCAAGCGGTAGTGGCGGGTAAGCGGGTTGTAGGTCAGTCCCGTCTGTTCACGCACTTCTAAACCGCTGTGACGAGACCAAGCCGCCATTTCTGAAGGGCGAATAAATTTTGCATAATTATGCGTGCCTCGTGGCAGCAGTTTAAGCACATATTCGGCGCCTAAAATAGCGAACGCGTATGACTTAGCAGTCCGGTTCAACGTAGAGAAAAACACATAACCACCCGGGCGTACGAGGGCGCTGCAAGCACGAATGACGGAGGCAGGGTCCGGTACGTGCTCCAGCATTTCCATGCAAGTCACCACATCATAAAAACCAGGCTTCTGAACGGCCATGGCCTCCACGCTGATATGTTGGTAATCAACTTTTACGCCACGCTCTTCTGCGTGCAATCGGGCCACTGCTAACGGCGCTTCACCGAGATCAATGCCCGTCACCGTAGCACCACGGTGAGCCATCGATTCGCTTAAAATACCGCCGCCGCAGCCTACATCGAGCACTTTTTTACCCGCCAACCCCGCACGCGCATCAATAAAGTCAAGACGTAAGGGATTAATATCATGAAGGGGTTTGAATTCACCCTGCGGATCCCACCAGCGGCTAGCAAGAGCCTCAAATTTGGCGACTTCTGCTGCATCGACATTGTCTTGATAGTGATGAGCAATGCTATCCTGTGGTGTCGCTTGCATAGTGTGACTCCCATAACTTTTGAACATTTAGCAAAATATTGACGTGTAGCCACTTGTTCGCCGTTGCGAGGTGGTATCCATCCACGCCTTCAGTATTATGGACATTCTAACCACTCCTGTGTCGGAACGCATGAAAAGGACCTCTTCTATGATTCGTAAAGCCGTACTTCCTGTTGCTGGGTTTGGTACTCGCTGCTTGCCAGCGTCGAAGGCTATTCCCAAGGAGATGATTACGATTGTCGATAGGCCGGTGATCCAGTATGTCGTTGAAGAGGCAATTGCCGCTGGTATCCGGGAGATTGTGCTGGTCACCAGTAGCAATAAAAGCGCTATCGAAAACCACTTCGATACCCATGCTGAGCTGGAAGCTAGCTTGGAAAAAAAGGGAAAGCATGAGCTTCTGACAATGTTGCGCAATTTAGTGCCTGACGACGTCAGCATTATTAGCATTCGTCAGGGCGTGCCGTTAGGGCTAGGCCATGCAGTGCTCTGTGCCCGCCCCATCCTTGGCGACGATGAACCTTTTGCGGTGCTATTGCCCGATGTGTTGGTCGATAACAGTGCCAACTCAGCAACGGACTTGGCCGGTATGTTAGCGGCCTATGATCAGCAGCAAACGGCGCAATTGATGGTGGAAGAGGTCGCCTGGGAGCAGGTGGAAAAATATGGCATCGTGGCGCCAGCAGGGGATGTGCCCGCTGCAAACGAGTCAGCCGATTTAGCCGGCATGGTGGAAAAACCCAAGCGTGATGCTGCACCCTCGAATTTAGCGGTCATAGGCCGTTATGCGCTACCAGGCCATATTTTCTCCATATTAGAAAAAACACCGCCCGGTGCCGGTGGTGAAATTCAGTTGACCGATGCGCTGGAAACACTACGAGAACAGTCCGGCGTCCAGGCATATCGTATGCAAGGGGTTACCTACGACTGTGGGCAGCCCTTAGGTTACCTTGAAGCCACACTCGCCTACGCACGCCGTCATCCTGAGTTTGGAGAAGCTTTCCAAACCCTGCTGTCACGTTACCACCAGGGGGAGTAACGCATGCGGGTGTTACTTTACGGCAGCGAATTAAGCGCAGCGACGGCAGCCGCTGCGCTGGCTTGGGTGGGGCATCAGGTTCAGTGGTTACCCCACGCTGATGCGCCTTGGTCAGTGCTTTCTGAGGTGGACTGGTTACGCAGTGAACCTCATTTAATGACCCATCTTGAGCAGGGCTTAGCAGAGGGTACCCTGCAGCTCATTGAGCAAATAGATGATGCCGCCATCCCAGAGGTGATTTGGATGGCGTTATCACCCTCACAGCGCAGTTCGGCCAGCGCACTACTTGAAAACCCGTTATTAGCGGATCAGCACGATCTTGTGCTGGTTAATAACTCGACGTTTCCGGTAGGCGAGACCGAACGCCTGCATACATTAATGGGTGCCCAGCACTCCAGTGTGGCACTGCCCGATACGTTAGAAGAAGGCCGTGCATGGGACTCTTTCACACGCCCAACCCGGCGCTTGCTAGGCTGCGATGATGCGACGGGTGAGCAAGTCACCAGAGAGCTGTTACGCGCCTTTAATCGGCGTAGCGAAGTGTTTCAATGTATGCCTCGCCGCGCTGCGGAGTTAACCAAGCTGGCCATTAACGGCATGTTGGCCACGCGTATCAGTTATATGAATGAAATCGCCGGCTTGGCTGATACTCTAGGCGTTGATGTCGAACATGTCCGCCAGGGGATGGGAGCCGATTCGCGTATCGGGTTTGAGTACCTGTACCCTGGGTGCGGTTTTGGAGGCCCTAACTTCTCCCGCGATTTGATTCGCTTGGCCGATGTGCAACTGCAGAGTGGCCGATATTCAGCGCTGCTTGAGCAGGTAATGGATATTAACGAACAGAAAAAAGAAACGCTGTTCCGCAAGCTGTGGTCCCATTTTTCCGGCGAAATGGCCGGAAAAACCGTGGCGATTTGGGGAGCTGCGTTCAAGCCCGGCACTGCACGCATTGACCACGCGCCCGTATTAACACTGCTTGAAGCACTTTGGGCGCAGGGAGTTAAGGTTCAGCTACACGACCCTGCCGCCGTACCAGCTCTCCATGCCCTGGTAGGCGAACGCGAAGATTTACGCACCTTTACTCATGACCCCTACCAAGCCTGTGAGGGCGCCGATGTACTGATGTTGGTAACAGAATGGAAAACCTATTGGAACCCAGACTGGCATCGGCTGGGCTCGTTATTAAACGCTAAGCTCGTATTAGATGGACGCAATATTTACGATCCTGAATTTGTTGCCAGCTGTGGATTAATGTATCGCGGGATAGGCCGTCGTGCTGACCCGAAGACTCTCTGAGGAACTGTTATGCCAGACGCCACTGCATCCTCTCGTATCGTACCCGATGTGGATCAAAGCTTGACGGCGCAGCATTTGCGCCACCGAAAGGGGCCTACTTTATGGCCGCTATGGCTATGCTTGTTATTAATCATTGCCCTATTGGGTGCGGCGGCGGCTGGACTTTGGTACGAACGTGAACGACTGTTAAATGAGTTACATCGGGTAAGCGGCGAAGTATCCAATGTTCATGCTCGCTTGGATTCGGATGACACCGATGTACAAGATACGATAACCTTTGTACAAGCTCAGATGTCGACGCTTTTTCAAGAGCAAGAGCAGCTGTCCATTGCGCTGAGCGATACTCGCGAAGAGTTGTACAGTCTGCTAACCATGAATGAGGACATGGCCTCTAGTGATTCGATCAATTCGTTGCTGCAGCAGTTGAACCAGCTTAATGAGCAAGCTGAGTTGCGTGATAGCCAGCTGTTGGCGATGCGAGAATCATTGAATGCCTTGGAACAGGCTGGGACCTCAGGACGGCGAAATTTGATTGAGGAAGTGTCCCACCTTGAGCAACTGACCGAACAACGCCTGTCCGAACTGGATAGTCAGGTCAGTAACATTAGCAGTGATTGGGAAGAGCAGTTATCAGCGCAAAGAAGCGCCATTGAGTCGCGCTTTGATGAGCTGGAGGCTTCTGTTGCTGAGATTGAAGCGTCACCGGATCAAGAGGCTCTGGAGGCATTAGAGCAGGAATGGTCGCAACGCTTGAATTCGCTAGAGAGTGATGTTCGACAAGTCCGTCAGGCACAGCTTGCCTTTAGTGCCCAGTTAGAAATGCTACGTTAAAAAGTAGCCAAGATAGTTGGGTAGTCAGGATAGTTGTATCGCATTGATGCGTTCTAGTGCGAAGAACATTCTATAAGTCGTTGAAGTAAATAGATAATGAAGCCGCTGATTTAGGTTAGGATAAAAATGTATGGGAAGACAACGGCGATGGACTTCAGCCACCGGTCGCACTGTGTTGGTAGTGCTACCACTATTATACGCATCACATGGGGCATGGGCGTTAGAGGCGAGCATCACGGGTGTTTCCGATGAGGTCGAAAGTAATATTCGAGCCTATCTACAGAACGTAGAGGCTGAGCAATACACCGAAGCACGTTTAGAAGGTGAGGTTCGTCAACGTACTGAAGAAGCCATGCGTGTGTATGGTTATTATGAGCCTGATATAACCTTTGAGCATACTGACGATGAGCTTGTATCGCTTGAGATTGAACCAGGGCCTCAAATTGAAATTGAAATTTTATCAATTAATGTCGAAGGCGACGCCAGTAACGACCCACCATTTCAACAAGCAGTAGAAGACTTCCCGCTGGAAGAGGGTGACGCACTGCGGCATGCCCCATGGGAGCGGCTGCGTGGTCAGTTTTCTGGTTTGGCTATCGAGCGGGGTTACTTTGACTGGGGCTTTACGGATCGACGTATGGAAGTCCGCCCGTATTTACAAAGTGCGCGCCTCTATATGGATTTTGACAGCGGCCCCCGCTATCAGTTTGGAGAGACTTCAATAACAGGTAGCCACATAGAGATCGACCGATTACTCCGTATACAGCCGTTTGAAAGAGGCGACCCCTATCTAGCGCAAACGCTAGCTGACTATAACCAATCGCTTGCAGAAACCGGCTGGTTTAGCTCAGTGTCAGTGCGGCCGCGACTTGAAACAGCGCAAGAGCTGGCGATTTCTCCGCCTGGTGGCGGAGACGCCTGGTGGAGCGAGGCGACTGCTTCCCAACCAGAGCGCCCACGAGTCACCGGCGCGGCTTTAACCAGTGCGCTAAGCATCAATAAGCCCAGTGATACGCAGTTACCTATTGATGTGAGTGTGGAGCCTGCTGATCGCCACCAGTTTGAAGTCGGCATTGGCTACGCTACCGATGTGGGGCCCCGTCTGCGTTTTGGTTGGGAACAACCATGGATCAATCGTTATGGTCATAGTCTTGACCACGACCTCTATTTATCCTCCCCGGAGCAGCGGTTTACCGGGGTATATAACGTTCCGCTAGAAGACCCGCTGCGTGATAGCTACCGGCTGCAATACGGTATCCGTAATATTGATGATAGTGATACCCAATCATTAGAAGGCACCGTTGAAGTGGCTCGGCGCTGGGAGTTTGATAACGATTGGGTTCAAACTCTGTACTTCCGTACCACTTATGAAGACTTCGAGCAGGGGGGCGAAGCCGATCAAGTTTGGCTGTTTTATCCTGGTATTCAGTGGTCGCGAACCCGGACACGCCCTCAGCGCTTTCCATTATGGGGCGACCGTCAGCAGCTCTCTTTAGAGTACTCGGATAAGGTTTGGGGGTCGGATGCACAGTTCACACGCGTTACGGCCGATACGGAATGGATTCGCACTATCGGCAATGATAACCGCTTCCTGGCGCGAGTTAGCTTAGGCGCCATCGAAACCGATGACTTTGCCAAAATCCCACCTTCTTTACGCTTTTTTGCCGGTGGCGACCGCAGTGTGCGCGGCTACTCCTATGAAAGCCTTTCGCCACGCAATGAAGAAGGACGGCTACGGGGCGGCCAACAATTGCTGACCTCAACCCTTGAGTACCAACGGCGTGTCACGGGGGATTGGTGGGCAGCCACCTTCGTGGACAATGGCGATGCGTTTGATAACTGGGGACCTAACGATTTGAAAACAGGCGCCGGCGCCGGGGTGCGCTGGGTTTCACCGGTCGGGCCAATTCGCTTTGATATCGCACATCCTTTTGACCATGAAGACGATTGGCGTTTGCACTTTTCCATCGGACCGGAATTCTAGGAGAGAGATTTGCCTCAGGTTGAAACAGCGACATCTGATAAGCGCCAGCGACTATCACCCAAATACCGTACCTGGCTTCTGTTGTGGAGCCTTTGGCGCCTGATTATCGTATTGCCAATTTGGCTGTTTGGGATTGCGGCGCTGCTTGTTGGGGTAGCGTTATCGCCTTGGGGCACTGGTGTATTGCTCTCGCAGGGGGAGCAGCGGGACTTGTTCACCTATGCACACCATGAAGGTGGGCTGCTTGATCATTTTCTGGTCGAAGATTTCCAATTGCAGTTGGGTGAAACCCGTATCACCGTGGATGAATTTGAGCTTGCGTGGGCGGATGACTGCGTCCTGGCGGGCCGGTTATGCATCGACACGCTTCGCGTGGTAGGCGCTGATGTTCGTTTAGGGGCATCGGGCGAACAGGAGCCGCCGCCAGAAGAAGAGGGGGCGCCACTCGCTATTCGTTTTCCCTTCCCGATCGAGCTACGTTCGCTACAGCTTGACGATGTCAGCCTACGCCTTGCCGACGGCACCGAGATCAAATGGCGCTCGTTAAGCTCAGCGGCTGTTGCCGAAGGCAACCAAGTGCGTCTTGAACCGACCCACTTGGAGCAACCGCGCCTTTATTTGCCGCCATCGGCAGGCGTGTTACTGACGCAAGCCACTGAAACACCACTTTCTGCTGAGGCTATCGATGCCGCTATATTGCTCCGCGAACCGCAAGACGAGGCCGTACTGGCAGTAGAGTCTCCAGAAGAGCAGTTAGAAACACGAGAACGGCTGGAATTACCTGACATTACCTTGCCGGTGGATATTCAAATACCCGAATTTACGCTTAACGATTTTCGCCTGGAAGGCGCCACTGAGTATCACGTGGAACGCCTTCAGCTTGGACTGATGACCGAGGGCGACCGCGTTGAGTTAACCGAACTTGCTGTCGTTACCCCAGACGCTGAGGCTGAATTAACCGCAAAGGCGACTTTAAGCAACAGTTACCCACTTGAAGCTCGTTTGAACGTAGAGCTTTTTTTAGCTGAGAGGTTTCCTGAGCTCGATGGCGAGACCTTGACATTAACGCTGTCTGGCCCACTCGATGCCCTTGAAGCACAGTTGGAAGCATCCGGCGCGGTAAACGCGTCGTTAAACGGCCAAGTAGACGCCCTAGCCCCTACACTGCCATTTCAAGTGCAGTTACAAAGTGACCAGGTCCAGTGGCCGCTCTCCGTTGACGAAACGGCGCAAGCTAACGGCGACGGGGCCACCGACCCTTATGTGGTCGATGAGCTGGATATACAGGTGACCGGAAGCCTGAGTGAGTATAGCGCTCAGCTCGCGATGGCCGTTGAGGGCCCCAGCGTACCGCGTACCCAGATTAACGTCAGCGGTGAGGGTGACCTTGAACACTTTAGCTGGCAGCCGCTTACTCTGGCCGTAGGCGAAAGCTCCCTGCGCAGTGAAGGCACCGTTAGCTGGTTAGCTCCCTTGCAGGTTAAGGCGAGTATCCGTTTGGATGAATTCGACCCCTCCCACTTCGTGGATCAGTTAGACGGTAATTTGAATGGCGATATTGAGTTTTCTGTGTTCCAGCAAGAGGGCCCGCAAGGTGCCCTGTGGGATGTCAGTGTACCCAACTTGGCGATTGATGGTGTCCTGCGCGACTACCCCCTGACACTGCAGGCAGCCCTGGACGCCAACAGCAATATGGAGCTGGATATTGAACGACTGCTGTTTACCCAGGGGGATAACCGGTTGGAGGCGGCAGGCCAAATCAGCGAACAGGCAATGTCGTTAAATGCCGACATTGCGCTACGCCAACTGCAAACCCTCTCACCGGATCTAGCGGGTAACATTGTGGGAACGCTGGAGGCTAGCGGTAGTTTTGATCAGCCGCAATTGCTGGCTGACTTACAAGGTGATGGCGTGCGTTTCGGCGAAAA
The DNA here is from genome assembly GCF_002836035.1 of Halomonas sp. MES3-P3E. NCBI lineage: Bacteria > Pseudomonadati > Pseudomonadota > Gammaproteobacteria > Oceanospirillales > Halomonadaceae > Halomonas > Halomonas sp. MES3-P3E. The sequence continues at coordinate 203,895 of NZ_PJBT01000185.1, forward strand.
TCGCATTGAACGGCTCACGCTAAATGCCGATGTGCAGGGAATCGATGACCCTACCCTTGATGTGCAACTGGCCCTACAAAACGTCAATGCCGTTGGCCAGGCGCTGTCTGCCATGAACGTTAATTTAGCCGGGCGTCTCTCAGAGCACCGTCTTGAGCTTAATGCCCAGGGTACGGACAACAACGTATTAAGTCGCGCGCAACTCGCCCTTGATGGGCGTTTTGATCAGCCGAATCAATTGTATCAGGCTCGGGTAACGCCACTGGAAATCGATTCCGAAGCTGGCGATATTCGCCTTGAAGCACCCTTGGATCTCCGTTACAACTTGGCCAGCGGTCAGGCGAACCTTTCATCCTTCTGCCTACGTCGTGAGCAGGGCGGCTTGGTCTGTTCTGAAGAGGAAATAAATGCTTCGGCGCAACAGGGCAACGCCGTCCTTTCATTACGTGAAGTGCCTATGGAAATGCTGGAGCCTTTTTTACCCGAAGAGTGGCAGTTAGAAGGCGACACAACGGCGGATATTAACGTTAATTGGCGCCAGGGCGGTGCACAGTGGCAGGCAAATCTACAGGTGCTAAGTGAACTCGCAGTAACGGCCATCAATGATTATGGTCAGCCCGTGCAACTGCCAGAAATCAATTTAGACGCCCAGATTGAGGCTAACCAAGCACAAGCGGATGCCAATGTAACGCTTTCCCTTGCTGAGGCAGGCGATCTAAACCTGGATTTATCGATCAATGATCCACTAGGGGCAGGCGAGCTAGATGGGGAGCTGCGTGCAAATGATGTTTCACTGCAACCTTATCGCCCTATGCTCGTCGGGATGGATCAATTGGAAGGAGATCTGACAGGTAGAGTGCAAATTTCGGGCACTACCGATCAGCCCGGCTTGCAGGGCCAGCTTGGGTTGCGTGAAATTCGTGTAAACGGTCCTGATATTCCCGTTGACGTACAAGATGGAGAGTTGCTGGTTTCCTTTGATGGTGAGCAGGGCGATATTGACGGTTATCTGGCGGCCGAGCGCGGGCGTTTGGAAATCACCGGTGATGCTTACTGGCCAAGCGGTGACGACTGGCGCATTGGCGTCGATCTAAATGCTGTTCAAGAGCCTATTCTGATCGTATTACCACAGTTTGGTCGTCTAGAAGCGGCGCCTGATGTTCGTGTTCGTATGACCCCAGAAAGGCTGCAAGTAAGGGGAGATATCAACTTACCCTGGGCAAGACTGGAAATTGGCGATATGCCGTCTTCGGCAGTTACGCCTAGCGGTGATGAAGTGATTATCACCGAGCGCGACGATCGGCAGGCAGAAATTGAGGCACAGCGTGCTGCCGCCAATGGTGATGAGCCTAGCGCTGCAGATGAACTATCCGCTACCGGCATGGCCCTTGATGTGCTGGTCACGCTAACGCTGGGCAGTGATATGCAGCTATCGGCCTACGGCTTAGAATCCGGATTGGGAGGTTCATTAGAAATTCGCCAAAGTGGCGGTGCATTACAGCTATTTGGCGATGTCAATTTAGTTGATGGGCGCTTCCAGGCGTTCGGTCAAGACTTGGTCATTCGCCGCGGTGAACTACTGTTTAGCGGGCCCCCTGGGCTACCTACCCTCGACTTTGAGGCCATCCGTCATCCCGACGTCACCGAAGATGACGTTATTGCTGGCCTGCGTGTCACCGGTAATGCCGAAGCCCCCAATGTACTGATCTTCTCCGAACCAGCAATGGATGAAACGCGCGCACTTTCATATCTACTACGGGGACGCCCCCCGGATGCCTCCGGTGGTGGGGTGGATAGCGCACTGACCACGGCGTTGATTGGTATGTCATTAGGACGCACCGGTGGCGCAGTGGGCTCAATTGGCGAGGCTTTTGGCATTGATGACTTAACCCTGGATACCACCGGCGCAGGCGATGACAGCCAAGTCGCCGTCAGTGGTCAATTGACCGACGACCTTAGGATTAGTTACGGCGTGGGAATTTTCTCGCCGATTGCAGAACTAACACTACGCTATACGCTGTGGCGTAATCTTTATCTTCAGGCCGTATCGGGTGCCAATCAGGCGGTGGACTTGATCTACACCTTTACCCGTTCCGGTGACCCAAAAATCTTACAGCAGCAATGAGTGAGGGCGATATGTCGCTATTTTCTTCTTCAAGTACCAGTCGTGTATTGCCTGGCCGTGATACCCCTATAGAGACCAGCGATGTTCACACCATCAGCGGGCATTCGTTGCATCCACCGTTTCCAGAGGGCCATGAAGAGATTGTGCTGGGAATGGGCTGCTTCTGGGGTGTTGAACGGCTGTTTTGGCAATTGCCCGGCGTCTATGTGACCGCGGCAGGTTATGCCGGCGGTGAAACGCCCAACCCCACCTATGATGAGACCTGCACGGGTCGTACCGGCCACACCGAGGTGGTGAGGGTGGTCTACGATCCTAAGCAGGTCGACCTGGAATCGCTGCTACAGGTGTTCTGGGAACAGCACGATCCTACCCAGGGAAATCGCCAGGGCAACGATATTGGATCTCAGTATCGTTCAGCTATTTTCACCACCAGCGAGGCTCAGCAAGCAGCCGCTGAACAGAGCGCGTCCGCCTTTCAGCAGGCGCTCAACAAGGCAGGCAAAGGGCAAATCACTACCGAAATAAAACCGCTTGAAGCGTTTTATTATGCAGAGGCATACCATCAGCAGTATCTCGATAAAAACCCCAATGGCTACTGCGGCCTAAAAGGCACCGGTGTGACGTGTCCGATAGGCTAAAAGCGAGTTTTAACCAAGCTAACCAGCGCATTATAAAGGAAGCCATTATGCAGCAGCGTTATCACCGAAAGCGGGCTTTCCAGCGTAGCGCGATAGGCAGCACTTTGGTACTGCTACTATGTGCGCCGTTATCCTGGGCGAGCGAGGAGGCCACTAGCGAGCTTTCGATGCCTCAAACCGTTGGCGACACTCAGTTCGCCAGCGAGCGTGAAGCAGTGATGTGGCGCCAGCAAGAGCTCAAAGATATTGAAAGCCTGGTTCGTCAGCTGCGTTTTGACTTAATTAACAATCAAGATGTAGAGGCTGCCGCCCCGCGCTTAACGGAACTCCAAGAGCGTACGACTGCCCAGCAGTTACTACCTGCCTTTATTGAGGGTACGCATGGCGGTGGTTCTGAGGCGCGCGCCTCTATTTGGGAAGAGTGGAATGAGTTTGCCGCTGGCTTTACTGACCTTGAGGATAAAATCACTCAGTTGGTTGAGGTCGCCGAACAGGGGGATACCCGTGACACGGCGCGAGCACTTTCAGAGGTAGGCGCTAGCTGCAAGAGTTGTCATCGCGCCTACCGTTATGACTAGCGTCTCAGTAGGCGCTAAAAGAGAGACTTAATCGCCTAATTGTATGCGGTCAATGCGGTAAAGCGTTTCCACTTGCTCTAAGCCACTGATGGTGCAATTCAGGTCTTTAACACGACCATCACTTAAACCGTAAACCCAGCCATGTACCGAGATTTGCTGCCCGCGCTGCCAGGCGCGCTGCAAAATCTTGGTACGGCACAAGCTATTCACCTGCGCTTTAACGTTGAGCTCGCACATACGGTCAATTTGGTCTTCCAGAGGAAGATGATCTAGCGAATCACGGTGACGGTTGTACTGTTCGCGAACCGAATGTAGCCAATAATCAACTACGCCGCATTCGCCTCCCATCATGGCGGCCTTAATGCCTCCACAACCATAGTGTCCGACAATCATAATATGGCTGACTTTAAGCACATCCACCGCGTACTGAACCACCGACAGGGCGTTCATATCCGTATGGTGGAGCAGGTTCGCTACATTGCGATGAACGAAGACTTCCCCAGGCGGCAGCGCAATAATTTGATTGGCGGGCACACGGCTATCCGAACAGCCAATCCATAAATAGTCTGGGTTTTGCTGACTCGAAAGCCGTTTAAAGTAGTCGGGGTCCTCTTCGCACATGCGCTCAGCCCAGGCACGATTGTTATCGAGTAGCGTCGAGATAGAGTCAGACATAGAGTCTCCAGCAAGATTAAATAGAGTTAAGTCGCTGATCGAAAAGCGGAATAATAAATCTTAGTCAGTATAAGGGATTGGACAGTATAAAATAGCAGCAAATGGTTTTAACCTCCCCCGACAGTCAGGTCAATATCCTTGTTTGGCCGTCAGGGGTAGGAATATTTAACTTCACAGGAGTAAACGATGGCAGACGTTTCCGAATACGAATATGACCTCCTGGTGATTGGTGCAGGCTCCGGTGGCGTGCGTGCTGCGCGTATGGCAGCCGCCGCCGGTGCCAGAGTAGCGATTGCCGAAGACCGATACCTGGGGGGGACCTGTGTCAACGTTGGCTGTGTGCCCAAAAAACTTTACTCATACGCCGCCCATTTTCACGACAGCTTTGATGACTCGGCCGGTTTTGGCTGGCAGTTGCCTGGCCCGGCCAGCTTTGACTGGGCGACGCTGCGTGATAATAAAATAAGCGAAATCAAACGGCTAAACGGTATTTATCAGCGCATGCTGGAAGGCGCCGGGGTAACACTTTTTAATGCCCGGGCTCGGCTGGCTGATGCGAATACAGTGACGTTGAGCGGAGAGCATGGTGATATTTCGATAAGCGCAGAAAAAATCCTGGTGGCCACGGGTGGGTGGCCATGGGTGCCCGATTTTCCGGGTAGTGAATATGCGCTGGACTCCAACCAAATCTTTGATCTTGATACGTTTCCCAAGCGCTTTCTAGTTTTGGGTGGCGGTTACATCGCGGTCGAGTTCTCCAGTATTTTCAACGGGCTTGGCAGCGAGACACACCTCATCTACCGTGGCGAACTGTTCCTGAAAGGATTTGATCAACAGGTTCGTGAATTCACTTGTGCCGAAATGGAAAGAAAAGGGGTCAACCTCCACTTCAACACCAATATTGAGCGTATTGAAGCCACCCAGAATGCCTACAACGTTCATCTCACCGATGGGCAGGTAATGGAAGTCGATGTGGTGCTGGCGGCAACTGGGCGCAAAGCTAATATAAAAGACCTGGGTCTGGAGGCGCTGGGTATTAACCTGAATGAGCAGGGCAAGATCCCTGTCAACGATCGTTTTGAAACGGCGCAACCGTCGATTCTTGCGCTAGGCGACTTAATCGCCGGCCCAGAACTGACGCCTGTGGCTTTGGCAGAAGCGATGCAGCTGGTGGATGTCCACTTTGCCGACACCGTCCCCCAGCCGCTCGATTACACCACGATTCCAACCGCTGTTTTTTGCCACCCTAACATCGGTACGGTAGGGCTCTCCGAAGAGGCGGCACGTGAAAAATTCACCAATATCCGCGTTTATAGCACCAATTTTCGGGCCATGAAGCACACCTTGTCGGGTAGCCAAGAGCGCACCTTAATGAAATTGGTGGTAGACGATGCCACTGATGTGGTGGTCGGGGCCCATATGGTGGGCGACGACGCAGGTGAAATCATTCAGGGTATAGCTATCGCGGTAAGGGCAGGCCTTACCAAGCATGACTTTGACCGCACTGTGGGTATCCACCCAACGGGAGCAGAGGAGTTCGTCACCATGCGTACGCTAACGCGTACTTGATTCGTTGCTTATGTTGCTGAGCTGGATGCCCTTGAAGACATCACATGTGAAAACAGATTTAGGTGTGCCCGTTGGCACGCCTTTTTTTGTCGGCGAGTTGGGCTATTCTAAATCAGTAAAGACGGATTTGAGCGCGAGCAGATAGCTAACAAGCCGTCTCTCATAACAAAAAATTATGGAAAGTAGGGTGGTGAATAATATGGTTTTTGAATTGCTCATAATCAGCTGTTATAATAATCATCAAATTCGCTACAGCGAAGCATAACTATGAGTACGCCCATACAACCGTTTACCCCCTCTGCTGACTTGGCCAGGCCTACAGTGGCTGACGCTGTCGTTGGTCATGCAGAGACACCGCTGTTTATTCGCAAACCTAATGCGGATGATGGCTGGGGAGTGTACGAGCTTATCAAAGCCTGCCCGCCGCTGGATGTGAATTCTGCCTACGCCTATTTGTTACTCGCTACACAGTTTCGTGATACCTGTGCAGTCGCTACCAATGAAGAGGGTGAAATCGTTGGCTTTGTATCGGGCTATGTGAAGGATAATGCCCCGGATACTTATTTCTTATGGCAAGTGGCCGTCGGCGAAAAAGCACGCGGTACGGGGCTCGCGCGCCGCTTGGTCGAAGCGATTATGTCGCGCCCCGAGCTTGACGATGTGCATCATCTTGAAACCACGATCACGCCAGACAATCTAGCCTCTTGGGGCTTATTTCGTCGCTTGGCGGCGCGCTGGCATGCGCCGCTCAATAGCCGCGAATATTTCTCTACCGAACAGCTCGGAGGGGAGCATGACCCGGAAAACCTGGTTCGTATCGGTCCGTTCCAAACAGACCGAATCTAATACGTGCGTTTAATCGTCAATAGCACGTAGTGAACATACTGTTTTTCCCGCTCATGTTGCTCCGGGCTAGCAACGCCTAATGGCAAAATGATTGACCAAGGAGGTCGCAATGCAGACCCAGACGCTTGAACGCATGGAATCCAATGTACGTACTTATTCTCGTTCATTCCCGGTGGTGTTTACCAAAGCGCAAAATGCGCGCCTAACCGATGAGAACGGCCGTGAGTACATTGATTTCCTCGCCGGCGCGGGCACGCTTAACTACGGCCACAATAATCCGCACATGAAGCAGGCAATGATTGATTACCTGTCAACGGACGGTGTTGTGCACGGTCTGGATATGTGGACCAATGCCAAGCGCGATTATTTAGAAACGCTTGAAGAAGTAATCTTCAAGCCACGCGGTCTCGACTACAAAGTACATCTGCCGGGGCCGACTGGCACCAACGCTGTCGAAGCCGCTATTCGCCTGGCCCGTGTTGCTAAAGGCCGTCACAACATCGTGACGTTCACCAATGGCTTCCACGGTGTAACGATGGGCGCTTTGGCTACCACCGGTAACCGTAAGTTCCGTGAAGCCACGGGGGGTATCCCGACGCAGGGTGCCAGCTTCCTGCCCTATGATGGCTACATGGGCGAGCATACCGACACGCTGGATTACTTTGAAAAACTGCTGGGCGACAAATCCGGCGGCCTGGACGTTCCCGCTGGTGTTATTATTGAGACCGTGCAAGGCGAGGGCGGTATCAACGTGGCAGGCCTGGAGTGGCTGAAGCGTTTGGAAAATATTTGCCGCGCCCATGATATTTTACTGATTATCGATGATATCCAGGCAGGTTGTGGTCGTACCGGTAAGTTCTTCAGCTTTGAGCATGCAGGCATTACGCCAGACATTATTACCAACTCGAAGTCACTCTCTGGCTTTGGTCTGCCATTTGCGCATGTGTTGATGCGTCCAGAACTGGATAAGTGGAAACCGGGCCAATATAACGGCACCTTCCGTGGCTTCAGCTTAGCGATGGTGACAGCCACCGCCGCGTTAAAAAAATATTGGACCAACGATACCTTTGAGCGTGATGTTCAGCGCAAAGGGCGTATTGTAGAAGAGCGTTTCCAGAAGCTTGCGGCACTGCTGACTGAGAGCGGCATGCCTGCCACTGAACGTGGGCGTGGTTTGATGCGTGGCATTGACGTGGTATCGGGAGATATCGCTGATAAAATTACCAGCAAAGCGTTTGAGCACGGCTTGATAATTGAAACCAGTGGTCAGGACGGTGAAGTCGTTAAGTGTCTGTGCCCACTGACCATCAGCGATGAAGACCTGCTGAAAGGCCTGGATATTCTGGAAATGTGCGTGAAAGCTGTTGCTAGCGAGTAATTTGGCGTTAGGATAAAGCGTAAAATCACACCCGTTTCGTTAGGGAAACTGCGGCTGGTAATCGCTAGCCGCTAAGCTACGGAGTACTTCTATGATCGTTCGTAATCTCGAAGAAGCGCGCAAAACAGAACGCCTAGTCACCGCTGAAAATGGTAATTGGGACAGCACACGTCTTGTTTTGGCCAATGATAACGCTGGTTTCTCGTTCCATATTACCCGCATTTTCCCCGGTACTGAGACCCACATTCATTACAAAAACCACTACGAAGCGGTGTTTTGCTATGAAGGTGAAGGCGAGGTGGAAACCCTGGCCGACGGTAAAATCTGGCCGATCAAAGCAGGCGATATTTATCTGTTAGATCAGCACGATGAGCACCTGTTGCGCGGTAAAGAAAAAGGAATGACGGTTGCTTGTGTCTTTACACCGCCGATTACCGGCAACGAAGTCCACCAGGAAGACGGTTCATACGCAGCAGAATAGAAAACGCTATTTAGAAAGTAGTTATGAAATCGTCAGCTTGAAATGAAAAAAGCAGCCTGCTGAATAGCGGGCT
>NZ_PJBT01000010.1:0-45979 GCF_002836035.1 Halomonas sp. MES3-P3E
AATCAGACGGCTATAATTGACAAAACACCTACCTATCTCTAAGCTTTTGCCGCAAATGTAATGACGCCGATTTGTACCCAGATTGCGGGCGTCCACCAAGTTTCTAACTCGGTGAAGTGCAGCTAAAAGGGTGTGTCCAGCGTTGATGGCCGCCCATTAGGGTGGCCTTTTTTGTTTCTCATTCGCTGCAGGCCCGCCCTATACTGACCCGCCCAATGCTTGCACCCCGCACTCCGTCTTCGGCCTACCGTTAAGGCAGACGCTATGATTGAACTTAGCAACGTCAGTAAAACCTATTTCAGCAACAACAAAGGCAACGGCTCCAATGCCATCCATGCGCTTAAAGAAGCCAACCTCATCGTGCCCAAAGGCACCATTCACGGCGTCATTGGCCTGTCTGGCGCGGGGAAATCGACACTAATTCGCTGCGTTAATCTGCTAGAGCGCCCCACTAGTGGCACCGTGACAGTGGATGGCCAGGAAATGACGAGCCTGAGTAACGCAGCCCTTAACCAGGCACGTCACCGCATCGGTATGATTTTTCAGCACTTCAATCTGCTAACCACGCGCTCGGTCTTCGATAATGTTGCCCTACCGCTTGAGCTGATGGGACAAAAACGTCATACCGTTCGCGAACGTGTTATTCCACTGCTGGAAATGGTTGGCCTGGCAGATAAAGCGGATCAGTATCCCGCCCAGCTTTCAGGCGGCCAGAAACAGCGCGTCGCGATTGCTCGGGCACTGGCCAGCAAGCCGCAGGTATTACTGTGCGATGAGGCCACCTCCGCGTTAGATCCACAGACCACCAGCTCTATATTAGAACTGCTGCGTGACATTAATCATCAACTGGGGATCACCATTCTACTGATCACCCACGAGATGGAAGTGGTGAAATCGATCTGCCACCGCGTCAGCCTGATTTCAGACGGCGAATTGGTGGAGGATTCCGAAGTCGGCGACTTCTTCACCGCCCCTCGCACCCAGCTTGGCCGTGAGTTTCTCAATGACTTTCTTCAGCTAACGCCGCCTAAAGAGCTGATAGAAAGACTCGTTGATACCCCTGGCGATAATACACATCCGGTGGTACGCCTAACGTTTTCTGGCGACGCGGTTTCCACACCGCTGATTTCACGCCTGGCTCGCGAGTGCGGGGTCGATGTCAGCATTTTGCAAGCCAAGGTAGAGTCGATCCAGGAACGCACACTGGGCCTGATGATCGCTGAGCTGCTGGGCACGCCGACGCAAACTCAGCAAGCCATGACCTATCTTGAATCTCATCAACTACAGGTAGAGGTACTCGGCCATGTCCAGCGCAATGATTGATCTTATTTTACAGGCCACGCTGGATACCCTTTATATGGTGGCCGTCTCAGGGCTTATTTCTACCCTAGTGGGCCTACCGCTTGGCGTGATGCTGTATGTCACTCGCCCACGCCAAATATTGGCGAAGCCGGTGCTCAATCAATTGCTGAGCATTATTACCAACATTGGCCGCTCTATTCCGTTCATTATTTTGATGGTGGCCATCATCCCTTTTACGCGCATGTTGGTAGGTACCTCAATTGGTATTAACGCCGCGTCAGTGCCGCTTACTATTGCTGCCATTCCGTTTGTTGCTCGGCTGGTAGAAGCAGCGCTGAATGAGATTTCGCCAGGATTAATTGAAGCCGCCCAAGCCATGGGGGCAACGCCGTGGCAGATCATTTGCAAAGTACTGATCCCAGAAGCCCGTGGCGGAATCATGACTGGCTTAACGATTACCGCCGTCACGCTGGTCAGTTACTCCGCCATGGCGGGTGCCGTCGGCGGCGGCGGCCTAGGCGACTTGGGCATTCGCTACGGCTACAACCGCTTCAACCCCACCATCATGCTGATTACGGTAGTGATTCTGGTTGTTATGGTGCAAGGCTTCCAAAGCCTGGGTGACTACTTGGTGCGCAAGAGTGATCGTAAATAAAAGCGCCCAACGGAATAATCCAATATAACCAAAACGCATTAGACAACTGCTTCTTATTACCGCATCATTGAACCATTACGTACAACGTTACTGGAGAGACCTCATGCAAAAACTCATTATTGGTAGTCTTACCGCCTTAGCCCTTGCGGTTAACGTCGCTAACGCTGAAACGCGCAGCATCAAGATGGGTACCGTTGCCGGCCCTGAAACGGAAGTAATGGAAGTGGCAGCGCGCATTGCCAAAGAAGAGTATGATCTGGATGTCGAAATCATTGAGTTCACTGATTACGTCACGCCCAATGCTGCTCTGGCCGACGGCAGCCTGGATGCCAACGCCTACCAGCACGAGCTCTACTTGCAGTCGATGGTAGAAGATCGCGGCTATGACCTGGCAATTGCGGGTTATACCTTCGTTTACCCAATCGGCGCTTACTCAGAAAAATACGACAGCATCGACGATCTACCTGACGGTGCGCAAATCGCGCTGCCCAACGATCCTTCTAATGAGGGCCGCGCGTTGATCCTGATGCACAACGAAGGGCTGATCACCCTTAACGACCCAGAGTTTCTGGAATCAACACCTATTGATATCGCTGAAAACCCCCGTGACTTCCGTTTCCGCGAAATTGAGGCGGCCCAGCTTCCTCGCGTACTGCCTGATGTCGATATGGCGTTCATCAATAATACCTTCGCGCAGCCTGCTGGCCTGAGCCTGGATGACGCCTTGATTAAAGAAGGCCCTGAATCTCCGTATGTTAACTTGATCGCCGTACGTGGCGGTGACGAAGAGCGCGAAGAGATTCGCCAACTGGTCGACGCCTATCAGCGTGATGAAGTGATTGAAAAAGCGGAAGAGCTATTTAAAGGTGCTGCGGTACCTGGCTGGACCGAGTAAAACCGCGAATTAGTAATCAATAGATGACATCAGGCCGGCACGCATAGGTATCTCCTATGCAAAAAGTGCCGGCCTGTTGCGTTAGTAGCAAGAGAGGCTTCATGCAAAACAGCGTTGACTACCCACTTCTTAATCGCCAGCTCGAAGCGCTGCTTGATACGCGCGACTGGCTCACCAACAGCGCCCAAACGTGTGCTTTTATTCAGCAGCAGCTTAGCGACCTTAACTGGGTCGGCTTTTATCTCCAGCGCCAGCCTGACGTCTTGGGCCTGGGCCCGTTCCAAGGGCAGCCTGCCTGCCACCCGATCCCATTCAGCAAAGGCGTATGCGGTGCCGCTGCACGCCAGCAAATCACTCAGCGAGTCGACGATGTGCATGCGGTGGCTGACCATATTGCCTGCGACGCCAACTCACGCTCCGAGTTGGTAGTGCCCATTGTAGTCAACGGCACCCTTTGGGGGGTTCTTGATCTGGACAGCCCTCTCCATGCGCGCTTTACCTCACAAGACCAAGCAGGCATTGAAGCCCTAGTCGCCACTTTTATACGTCAGACAGAGCTTCCCGACTTAATTGAACGCTAGCGGCTTCATAAAACGCTAACAACGCCCATACGAAAACACCCCGAGCAATAAATGCCGGGGTGTTTTGATAACAGCTGGTAGGACCAGGCGGATTTGAACCGCCGACCTCCACGATGTCAACGTGGCGCTCTAACCAACTGAGCTATGGTCCTAGAAATTGGGGCTGGCTAGCGAATGGTAGGACCAGGCGGATTTGAACCGCCGACCTCCACGATGTCAACGTGGCGCTCTAACCAACTGAGCTATGGTCCTATTGCGCGCTGAAACAGATGGCGCTAGCTAAGCAACGGATGCGTATTTTACGCTTTCATCACTGAATTGCAAGCTATTTTACACCACGAGCGAATGCACCCTGAGCCGCTCAACGGGATATAGATCGTCATTTATAGCGCATTTCTATCTTTATAATCCTTATACCGCTAGGCTGGGTATTTTAATATTCTTGATATTCATTAAGGGTGATAGACCATGCTGGGTATTTTGCTAGGAAGCATAGCCATCGTGTTATTAATAGCGACACTGATGGCGCGCATAGAATTACATTGGTGGTGGGTTCGCAGTTTTGAGTTTCCACGCCTACAGATTATTAGCCTAGCGTTAGTCACCTTCATTGCAACGGCAATACTGGTCGAGGCTGGCCCATGGCAATGGGTAGCACTACTTGCGTCAGGCATCACTTTTCTGATCCAAGGCTACTACATTATGCCTTTTACTCGCCTATGGCCTATACAGGTTAAAACAGCAAAAAGTAACGACGAAGATAAAACCATTACCCTGCTGATTGCTAACGTGCTGACGCCTAATCGGCAAGTTCAACCGTTAATCGATATGATCAAACAGCACCAGCCTGACATCGTATTAACGCTAGAGTCTGACCAATGGTGGCAAGACCAATTGGATCCCGCGTTAGCTGAGCAATGGCCCAATAGCGTTAAAATCCCGCTAGACAATCTTTATGGCATGCACCTCTATTCTCATCTTGAGCTTACCGACACCTCCGTTGAATGGCTGATTCAAGATGACATCCCGTCTATTCATACCAGAGTAACGCTGGCTAACGGTGACTCTATTCGCCTATTTGCCCTGCACCCTCGCCCGCCAGCACCTAGCGAGAGTGAAAAATCCCTTTGGCGCGATGCAGAGCTGTTGTTGGTAGGCAAACGTATTCATGAAGACCCCCAACCGACACTCGTCGCTGGAGATCTAAACGATGTGGCATGGTCACGCACCACACGCCTTTTTTGCCGTATTGGCGGCATGCTCGACCCACGCCGCGGGCGCGGGTTGTTCAGCACCTTCCACGCCAAATACCCGATATTGCGCTGGCCACTGGACCATATTTTTGTGACCGAACACTTCACGCTGGTGGGCATGCAGCGGCTTAAATACTTCGGTTCTGATCATTTTCCTATGTTGGCAACGTTTTGCTATCGCCCTTCGCGCAAAAATGAAGCAGAAACCCCAGAGGCCAGTACGGAAGAGCGAAGTGAAGCCAGCGAAACCATCCAAGAAGGTAAAACGGAAAAACAAGAGACCTGATCGCTGGCTATATGAATTGCTTACTCAGGGATGCCTCCCTGGGTAAGCACGGCCGGGTCTAGCAACCGCTCTAACGTTTCGCGATCCAGGTCGGTCCTCTCCTCAGCGACATCAATAATCGCCCTCCCGCCTTGATAAGCCTCTTTAGCAATTGCCGCGGCAGCGTTATAACCAATCACGCCATTTAATGCCGTTACCAAAATAGGGTTCTTCGCTAGCGGACCTTTTACATTCTCCTCGCGCACTTTAAAGGTAGCAATCGCTCGATCTGCCAGCAGTCGGGCGGTATTGCTCATCAGGCTAATGGAGGTCAGTAGATTGGAAGCCACCAGCGGCAACATCACGTTCAATTGAAAGTTACCGCTTTGTCCGGCAACCGTAATGGCGGTGTCTAAACCGATTACTTGCGCGGCAGCCTGAGCGGCTGATTCTGGAATCACCGGATTCACTTTGCCTGGCATAATGGAGCTACCGGGCTGCAATGCCTCAAGTTCAATTTCCCCCAACCCTGCCAATGGGCCAGAGTTCATCCAGCGCAAATCATTGGCAATTTTCATGATCACGCAAGCGAGCCCTTTCAATTGCCCTGAGAGCTCTACCGCCGCATCTTGTGACGAGAGGCTGGCAAAAAAGCTGTCATTGGGTGTGAACATTAACCCGGTCTGTTCACTCAGCTCTTGAGCAACCTGCTCAGCAAAACCGGTTGGCGCGTTAACACCGGTACCCACAGCGGTTCCGCCTTGCGCTAATCTGCAGAGTCGCTTCATTGCGCTGTCAAAACGCTCAATGGCCTGATTAATCTGGCTCGACCAGGCGCCCAGCTCTTGATCCATACGCAGCGGCATAGCGTCCATAAGATGCGTACGGCCGGTTTTTACCACATGGCTTAGTTCGCTCGCGCGCTGATCAATCGTATCGCGCAGATGAACGAGGGCTGGGCGCAGCGATTCGTGAACGGCAATGGCCGCCGAAAGATGGATCGCCGTCGGAATCACATCATTACTTGATTGCCCCATATTAACGTGATCGTTCGGGGTTACCTCAACGCCTTCACGGCTTGCTAAGGTCGCCAACACCTCGTTGACGTTCATATTGGTGGAAGTACCTGAACCGGTTTGAAAAACATCAATGGGGAAATGCTGATCATACTTGCCGGTTAATACGTCACGAGCCGCTTTTTGGATAGCTTCGCCACGTGCGCTATCAAGCCCTCCTAACGTTTGGTTGGCGCGCGCGGCCGCTAGTTTGATACGGGCGACCGCGTGGATAAAGGCCGGGGGCATGGGCGAATGAGAAACAGGAAAGTTATTAATCGCCCGCTGCGTCTGCGCACCGTAAAGCGCATCCTCCGGCACTGCTAACTCACCCATGCTGTCGCGTTCCATACGTGTTGCCATTGCTCGTCCTCCTTTGAAAATGCGGGCTGCTCAGGCTTTGAGCACAGCGTCGCTGTATCGTTCGTTATGGGTGTTAACCACCGCTATTACAAAGCATTAAACGAAAATGTTGCACTGCACAAACAGACTTGCTATGCTGCACCGCAAGATAGCTTAAAAAGCTAATTCATTAATAAGCAGCGCCAACCTCAGGATAGCTGCTTTTGGCAAGACTGAACCCTGGAGGGTATGACGATGCGCACTTTAAATACTAACGAAATGACTCAGCAGTTCGACAATATGTTTATGGCACCGGTACGCGCCTATATGGCATTGAGCATTGATTACAGCGAAAAAATGGTCAATGCTCAAATGGATGCCAGCAAAGCCTATTTCGACACAGGCGTTGCACAGATGCGCCAGATGATGGATGTCAAGGATGCTGAAGGCCTGCGTAGCTACATGGAAAGTCAGCAGAAAGTTGCTAAAGACTTAGCCGAGCGCGCTAAAGGCGATGCCGATAAAGTGGTATCGCTACAGCAGGACTTTATCCAGAAAAGCCAGAAAATCACTGAAGATAACGTCAAGCAGGCGCAAACTGCTGCTAGCAAAATGACGAAAACTGCCTAAACCAACAAGGTTTAAGTAATCGATAACGCCACCGCTGGCCTTGCCAGCGGTGGCGTTTTAGTTACTGCGCCATCAATTTTCATCTACGTTTCACCAATCTCTCGCGTCACCAACCATCTCATTTTCACCAACTATCTCATTTCACCAATTAAGTGCAGATTTCACAAACGGAATGGTTAGTTTTCGCTTGGCCGATAAAGACGCTTTATCCAGCGTTTCCACCGCGCGGCAAAGCTCGCCCAGCTCGCGCGGGCCACGATGCAAAATATAGCGCCCGACGTCATCGGGTAGCTGCATTCCTCTCACGCTGGCGCGCAGTTTTAAAGCTGCCAAGCGCTCTTCATCATCCTCTAAAGGATGTACGTGAAAAGTCACTCCCCAAGTCAAGCGCGAAGCCAAATCGGGCAGCACCACATTTAATTGGCGTGGGGAGGCGCTTGCCGTAATCACCAGCTTTTTACCTGCATCACGCAGCCGATTAAAGGCGTGAAATAGCGCCTCTTCCCAACGTTTACGACCAATCACACACTCCAGGTCATCAATGGCGACAAGGTCCAGGCGCTCGATATCTTCCAGCATTAATGGCGGAAAATGGCCTAAATCACTTAGTGGCAAATAAAGCGTGCGCTTGTCAGCATCCGATGCGGCGTGACAGGCGGCTTGAAGCAAATGACTACGGCCAACACCAGGAGCACCCCAGAGATAAAGAAACTGCTCTCCCGTGGGGGTTAACTGCTGGGTAATATGCTCAACCAGCGGTGCGTTTGCCCGCGACGCATAATAGTTATCGAAAGTAGTGTCATCCCGCAGCCCGATCCCCAGTGGAAGCTGTGCCGGTATTCGGCTCATGGTGATTCCCCAAAATCGTTACGACCCTGCTTATCACGACCTAACTCATCATGATATGAAGAACTGGATTCAATTATCGTTGACTCTTTGTCGATGTTTTTATCGTCGTACAACTCACTATGTTGGTAACGAACCTTAACCTCTTTAAGTAGCACTAGAATGACCGCCGCGACGGGCAGTGCTAACAACACCCCTGTCAGTCCAAATAGATTCCCCCCCGCCAGCACCGCAAATATGACGGCGACCGGATGCAGGCCAATTTTATCACCTAGTAACTTAGGCTGTAGAATCACACTCTCAGCCACTTGGCCGATACTGAACACCAAAATGACGCCGACCAAGGCCCACCAAGTAGCATACTGGAAAAGCGCGACAACTAGAGCGATTACTAACCCAACGATAAAGCCCAAAAACGGCACGATGCTTACTAGCCCCGACACAAAGCCGATGAGTAGGCCAAAATTTAGGCCCATCAACGTCAAACCTACCGAATAAATAATTCCTAAACACAGCATAACGAGCAACTGCCCGCGCAAAAATGATGAAAGCACTTCATCGCAGCGGCGCGCTAAGCGAAAGGTATCATCTGCCCACTGACGCGGAATCAAATTGGCAATATTATCGAGCAAACGGTTCCAGTCCAAAAGCAAATAGAAAGTAACGACAGGGATCAAGGCCACATAGGTAATCCAAGAAACGAATGCCATCCCTGAGCGGCCAATTTGGCCTAAGGCCTGGGCTAAATAGCCACCGGCATCCCGCCAGTTTTCAGCGAGTGTTTCGCGGACATTGGTTAATTCCGCCGTCACATCGTAGCCAGTCCACTCCTGCACCTGTGGGGCAAGGATATTTTCCACCCAGTTGAAGATACTCGGGATGGCCTCTCCCAATTGTTTAAGCTGCTGGACAATCAGCGGAATCAATATGAGCAAACTCACCACTAGAATGAGGAGTAACACCAAAAACACACTACTGACTGCTAATGGGCGGTTCATCCCCCAACGCTGGAACTGGTTTGCTAACGGATCGGCTAGATAAGCGAGAATCATCCCAGCAATAAAAGGCATCAGTACTGCATCTAACAAATAAATCAAACCGCCGATCACCACTAAAAACAGGACACCCCACCAAGAATTCCGCATAGTTCCCTCTCAAACGTGGCTTTAAACCAACATTTTCATTAAACACTACTATTTTTACTTACCACTACTATGCCGCATATGAACAAAAGCTGCTCGTATGCTTTTCATCATGTGTCACAGCGGTGCGACCTGAGCCGCTGAGTGTTACAATCCGCTCAAGTTAAGCCCAGCACTGGCTTTGTCGCCAGCACTACCAGCACCGCTAATTGCTTCACAGGATCTGTCATGACCGAGACCTCCTCTTCTTCGGCTACTCCTTCCCTCAGCTATAAGGACGCAGGCGTCGATATTGATGCCGGTAATGCCCTGGTTGACCGCATCAAACACGTTGCCAAACGCACCACACGCCCAGAAGTCATGGGCGGGCTGGGTGGTTTTGGCGCGCTATGTGAAATTCCAGCAGGCTATCGGCAACCCGTTTTAGTCTCGGGAACCGATGGCGTCGGCACGAAACTGCGCCTAGCGATGGATCTTGGCAAACACGACACGATTGGTATTGATTTAGTCGCTATGTGTGTCAACGATTTGATCGTGGCGGGTGCCGAACCGCTACTGTTTCTTGACTACTATGCCACGGGCAAGCTCGATGTGGATATTGCCGCTGATGTTGTCACCGGTATTGGTGCTGGCTGCGAGCTGGCTGGATGCGCTCTAGTAGGCGGCGAAACCGCGGAAATGCCGGGCATGTACAAAGGCAGCGATTACGATTTAGCTGGCTTTTGCGTCGGTGTTGTTGAAAAAGCAGACATCTTAGATGGTAGTAAAGTGGCCGAAGGCGACGTGATTCTGGGGCTGGCATCATCAGGACCTCACTCCAACGGTTACTCGCTGATTCGTAAAATACTCGACGTCAGCAACGCTTCGCTAGACACAGACATTGACGGCAAGTCTCTCGGTGATGCGCTAATGGCGCCTACTCGCATCTATGTAAAATCTCTGCTCTCTTTAATGCGCGGCAGCGATATTGCGGTACATGCCCTATCGCATATTACCGGTGGCGGGCTGCTTGAAAATATTCCCCGCGTACTGCCTGATAATCTCGCGGCGCATATTGATATTGCCAGCTGGGAGCGCCCTGCCGTGTTCGATTGGCTCCAGGCCCAGGGCAATGTCAATGAAACCGAAATGCATCGTGTGCTTAATTGCGGTATTGGCATGGTTGTCGTGGTCTCCCAACAGCAAGCTGAGCAGGCAACAGCTCACTTGGAAGCCGAAGGCGAAACTGTTTACCGCCTAGGACAGATCGTTGAGCGCCAAGAGGAAGCCGTTATTTTGGAGAACCTCTCGGCATGACCAATACGGATTATCAAAGCGATACCATTAGAGATGTGGTCCCAGACCCACTAGGCGCGCGTCGCATCGTGGTGCTGGTTTCAGGCAATGGCAGCAACCTGCAGGCGTTAATTGATGCCCAATCCCACGACCGTTTAGGAGGTGGCGAAATTGTTGCCGTCATCTCCAATATCGCTGATGCCTATGGTTTAAAACGTGCCCACGAAGCAGGTATTGAAGCGGTGGCACTGCCCCATCGCGAATATGATAGCCGTGAAGCCTACGACGGCGCCCTGATCAAGGTCATTGAGCGCCATGAGCCGGACCTTATCGTTCTGGCGGGCTTCATGCGTATATTGACACCTCGCTTTGTACAACGCTTTTTGGGCCGTATGCTAAACATTCATCCTTCGTTGCTCCCTTCTTACCAAGGCTTAAACACCCATGCCCGCGCCCTGGCAGACGGCGTTACAAGTCATGGTTGTAGCGTTCATTTCGTCACCGAAGAGCTGGACGGGGGCCCCGTAGTACTCCAGGCCGAGCTTCAGGTCAGCGCTGACGATACGGTGGAAACACTGCAAGAGAAGGTGCGCTCTCGCGAGCACCTGCTTTATCCCATTGCCGTGCAGTGGTTTTTAGAAGGCAGGCTCCAGTTCAGTCCAGAAGGTGCCAAAATGGATGGCCACCTACTACCAGAACACGGGATGCGCCTCTCCCACGCCGATGCGGCTGAAGAGCTTGATGAGGAGTTTGACGAAGAGTCGTAAGGCTAGACTGATATCGTCACAGCAAGCAGCAAAAAGCGCCTTACGGCAAAACCGTAAGGCGCTTTTTTTGGCAATGCATTTCGCAGGACTAGGTACGCGGTAGCGTAACCCCGCGCTGGCCCATATATTTTCCGCCCCGATCTTTATATGACGTTTCGCAAACCTCATCAGACTCCAAGAACAGCATCTGCGCGACGCCCTCATGGGCATAGATTTTCGCGGGCAGATTGGTGGTGTTAGAGAACTCTAAGGTAACGTGGCCTTCCCACTCAGGCTCCAGCGGCGTTACGTTAACAATAATACCGCAGCGCGCGTAGGTGGATTTACCCAGGCAGATCGTCAGCACATTACGCGGGATACGGAAGTACTCAACCGTGCGCGCCAGTGCAAATGAGTTCGGCGGAATAATGCACACATCGCCCTTAATATCGACGAAGCTTTTTTCATCAAACGCCTTCGGATCCACAATCGCTGAGTGAATATTGGTGAAGACTTTGAATTCATCAGCACAACGCACGTCATAGCCATAGCTTGAAGTACCGTAGGAAATAACGCGCTGGTCGTTCACATAGCGCACCTGTTCGGCTTCAAAAGGCTCAATCATCGCGTCGCTTTTGGCCATGCGACGAATCCAGTTATCAGATTTGATACTCATGTGTTACTTCATCACTCGCTAAAGGAAATAGTGGGTCCATCGCCTTGATTGGCATTAACCGCTTCGGCTACTTTTTGGGCGATAACAGCAAAGGTCTGGCTCACCGTCCCCTCAGGTTCAGATATGACACTCGGGCGCCCTGAATCCGTCAGTTCACGGATGGAGAGCGTGAGTGGTAGCCGTCCAAGCACTTGGGTATCGTATTCTTGAGCGATGTTATCTCCGCCACCAGTACCAAAAATAGCCGCTTCATGGCCACAGTTTTCACAGTGGTAAAGGCTCATATTTTCCACTACGCCCAGTACCGGCACGTTAACCTTGCGGAACATCTCGATCCCCTTGCGGGCATCTAAAAGCGCAATATCTTGCGGCGTTGTGACGATCACAGCGCCTGCCACCGGCACTTTCTGCGCCAGCGTCAGTTGGATATCGCCAGTGCCCGGCGGCATGTCGATCAACAGAAAGTCGAGATTGTCCCATTGGGTTTGCGTCAGCATCTGTTGAAACGCCCCCACCACCATAGGACCACGCCACACCATTGGCTCGCGAGTGTTAACCATAAACGCCATCGACATGGCTTGAAGGCCATGCGCTTCCAGCGGCAGAAATTTATCGTTGGCAGCCGCTTGAGGGCGTACACCCTCTTTAACACCCAGCATCTGAGCCTGACTGGGGCCGTAAATATCTGCATCAAGAACACCCACACGATATCCTTGCGCAGACAAGGCTAACGCCAAGTTAACGGTGACCGTGGATTTACCCACGCCACCTTTACCCGATGCCACTGCAATAATATGTTTAACCCCATCCATTCAATGGCACTCCTCATTTAGGCACTTAATTAACGTTGAGTGAATGATACTCCTCGGGGGCTCAATCATAAACCAGCAAACAAAAAGCGGATGCCGGTTGCCCGACATCCGCTCTCGTGTTGCTAGTCTACAGCGTTACCGCTTTTCACTATTAGCCAGCAGCGTTTTGCTGTGCTTCCTCACTACCACCATCGCTATCGTTGGCGCTCTCATCGCCATTGCTAGACGCTTCTTCTGACGAATTCTCTTGTGCAGAGCTGTCATTTGAAGAACCACTATTTGAAGAGCCATCGTCTGAAGCGCCGTCGTCTGAAGAGCTGTCTTCAGACGAACCGCTTTCTGACGAGCCACTTTCTGAACCGCTGCTCTGGGAAGAAGAAGTGGCTTCACCAGCAGACTCCTCAGCGTCGGCCAAACGGCTGTCTAGTGTGGAAAGCTCATCGCGCCATTCACCAAGCTGACTCTCTAAGCGCTCTAGTTGGCTCTCACGCTCTTCAATATCATTCTCAACGCTCGACACTTCCTCACGGCCCATCTCTAAAGCGACCATGACGTCATCGAGCTCGGTGCGCACGTCGCTCAAGCTCTGCTCTTCCTCTTCGCGAAGCGCCGTTAGCGAATCCACTTCATTTTGCAGCTCATCGCGTTCGCTAGTGATGGAATCACGCTCGCTTTTTAGTTCATCAAGCTCGCTTTGGGCAGTTGAGATTTCCTCTTCTAAACCGCTTAGCTGTTCATTTGACTGGCTAATCTGCTCTTCTAGCCCTGACAGCTCCTCTTCCATGCTGCCCAGCTCTTCAACCGCTTGTTGGCGCTGCTCCTCGGCTTCTTGACGGGCGGCTTCAGCCTCCTGACGAGCTTCTTCAGCGCTAGAACGCGCTTCTTCAACTTGCTGGAGAGTACTTTCCGCCTCATCGCGAGTGCTGATGATCTCGTCGCGCTCTTCACGCAGCGCGCTCATCTCACTGTCAGCGCTCTCTATCTGCTCATTAAGAGAGGCGATTTCTTCTTCTAGCGCATTTCGCTCGGATTCAAGTTCTTCTAACCGCGACTGCACATCGCTGACATTAGTTCGGGCACTCTCAAGCGACGAACTGGCCTCTTGCTGCTGAGCCTCAAGAGAAGCCATTTCTTCTTGCAGCGCGGCTAAATTGGTTTCAGCTTCCTCTATTTCGCTAATGCGCTGGCTCATTTGGCTATTTTCTTGCTCAACGCTAGCGAGCTGCTCTTCTAAGCTATCGACGCGATCCTGGCGAGAGCCTGCATTAGACTGCGCCATGATCGCCCAGACAACCGCAATAGCAGCGATCCCTGCAATCGCTTTTACTCGGTTATCTTGAAAGAGAGTTTTCATATCCGCCTTTTTAGCCGGCCCTGTCTTTTTAGCTGGCTCCGGCTTGTTGGCCGGTGACGGGTGATCCGTATTATTTGTTTCCGACATTATGCGTTCCTCTTTGGTCTAAGCTAACGTTGGCCCAGCTAACGGTAATCAATTGCATTTGTAATGCGCTAGCCGTGGATGATCTTCCTTTCAGCATACACAGCTCACTGTATCTAGCCAGTTTGTTAGTAACAATCGTATATAAATGTTGCTGTAACGTTACCACCACCCTCGATGATGAATCACGTTAATTTGCAGAAGGGTGTTTCCCCTCATGGAAGCCTGATGCTTGTCCATTGTGCACATCAAACCAATTGAGCGTCGTATGCAGCGACACCACACTTCCCACTATTAGCAGCGTAGGCGGTTTAATGTGACCCGCCAAGAAAGTAGCTGGCAACGCTGACAAACATCCAATATGAGTTAGCTGTTGGCGCGTTGTTCCTTGCTCAATCAAGGCAAGCGGTGTTTCTGGCGCTAATCCGTGCTTGATCAACGCCTGACTAATGACGTTCACGCTACCCAAC
This sequence comes from Halomonas sp. MES3-P3E, assembly GCF_002836035.1. Taxonomy (NCBI): domain Bacteria; kingdom Pseudomonadati; phylum Pseudomonadota; class Gammaproteobacteria; order Oceanospirillales; family Halomonadaceae; genus Halomonas; species Halomonas sp. MES3-P3E. The sequence goes on from NZ_PJBT01000010.1 coordinate 14,384, forward strand.
CCCATATAAAACACCAACGTCTGCCCTGGCCGCGCGAGCGCATCCCAATCAAGATCACATTCGCCTTGCTGCAAATGACCGGTCACAAAGCGCACCGACTGAGCATGATCGCGATGGGTCAGCGGTATTCCCGCATACGCCGCACAGCCCGACGCCGCGGTTACTCCCGGTATAACTTCCACACTAATGTGCGCCGCCACCAGAGCCTCAAGCTCTTCACCTCCGCGGCCAAAAATAAACGGATCGCCACCTTTAAGACGAACAACGCGCTTACCTTGCTGCGCCCATTTTACTAGCGCCTGATTAATGCCATCTTGAGGAACGCTGTGCTGCGAGCGCGCTTTCCCGACATAAAAGCGCTGTGCTTGCGCGGGTATAAACGCAACAATTTCATCGCTGACTAGACGGTCATACAGCACGACTTCAGCGGCCTGTAGGCGCTTGTAAGCTTTCAGCGTTAATAACTCTGGATCGCCGGGCCCTGCCCCCACTAAACTGACAAAGCCATACGAGCGAGACATTTGCTCTTGTGCTTCTTTCAAGAAACCACCTCAGGAATAAAAAAGTTTTTTAATATGCAAAAAAGTAATTAATTTTATCACTAAATGCCAATAACGCATCGACTATTGCTTATAATTCAATATTTTGTATTATATAAAATAATATACATATTCTTAAAAGATATAGATTTTAACCATATTGTCTGCAATTACTTACATACTGATTACGCAAATAGCGCTAATCTTCACGACCAAAATTAAATTGGCATATGCTTGGAGATTCACGCATGCCCGTGAATGATATAGACGCACCCCAGCGAATCAGCGCTGACCACTTGATACCCCAGATTCCTGGCGTCATCTTTCAATTACACCGCGCTCGTAACGGTCATATGCGCTTTCCCTATATAGAGGGTGGCGGCGTGGCTCTCAAATATATTGACCGAGATCTGCTCGCACAAAATGCTGGTGAGTTGGTTGAGCAATTAACGGGCAATGATCACCCCAAAATCATGTCAGCGATCGAACGCTCAGCACGCTGGATGCTGCCGCTGACGACCCGCTTCTTACTACCGTTCCCGAAAGAAAAACCACACTGGATTGCGGTGAGCGCACGACCAAAGACGGTCGTGGATGGAGTGCAGTGGAACGGCATAATGATGGACATTAGCGACCAGGTCTCCGAGGAGCAGCGGCTTCGCAAGCTATGCGATACAGACCCGCTCACAGAGTTACCCAATCGGCGCAAATTGATGGTGCATTTAACTAATATAGCCTCACTTAGCACCCGCCATGGCACGCCGCTCTCCATCATGATGATCGATATCGATCATTTTAAACGCCTTAACGACCGCTGGGGCCATTTGCACGGTGATGACGTGCTCAAACAGTTGGCGACACAAGCGCAGTCACTACTGCGCTGTGAAGACATGATCGCCCGCCTGGGCGGAGAAGAGTTTATGGTCGTGCTGCCGCTCACATCGCTGCAGCATTGCCATACACTTGCCGACCGAATACGCCATGCCTTCAGTGTGTACGACTTCGGCATGGGTGCTGGCCAGGTAACACTAAGCATCGGAATTGCCGAATTTCGTTGTGGCGAGCCTCTTACGAGTTTGATCGAACGGGCCGACCAAGCGCTGTATAACGCCAAGGATATTGGTCGCGACTGCGTTTGCCTTCTACGCTAGTAAGAAATACCCCGCTAGAGGAGCAAAAAGATGGCAACGCTCGCTGAATCTACCTGCGAACCCTGCGGTAAAAATGCTCAGCCGCTAAGCTTAGGAGAAGCCCAAGAGCGGCTAAAAAGCCTCAGCCAGTGGCAGATTGTCGAGCACGATGGCATCATGAAGCTGTCACGGAGTTTTACATTTCGCGACTTCGCCAGCGCATTGGCATTCACCCAACGCGTTGGTGATATTGCAGAGCAGGCTGGCCACCACCCCGTTATTACCACAGAGTGGGGCAAAGCCACCGTCACGTGGTGGTCTCATGCTATTAAAGGCCTGCATCTAAATGACTTCATTCTTGCCGCCAGAACCGACGAGGTAGCCGAATAAATGTTTGAGCATATTGAGCGAGTCCCAGGAGACGCCATTCTCGGGCTGATCGAAGCTTTCAAAAAAGATACCAACCCGCAAAAAGTGGATTTAGGTGTCGGTGTTTACCGTGATACCCAAGGCAATACGCCGGTAATGCGCGCTGTTAAGGAAGCAGAAGCTCGCCTGCTCAAAAACGAAACGACAAAAACCTATATCGGTTCTCACGGCGCGCCTAGCTATGGCGAAGTCGTGCTGCCCATGGTTTTTGGCGCTGATTCATCCGTCTTAAAAGCCAATCGTGCCAGCGCCACCCAATCACCAGGCGGTACCGGCGCGCTGCGCTTGGCTGCAGATTTTATTGCCACACAGCTGCCGGGTAAGGGTATCTGGGTAAGTGACCCGACATGGCCGAACCACCACGGCATTTTTACGGCAGCTGGTATTGAGCTGCACAAGTACCCTTACGTTGACCCCGACAACCGTCTCGACTTTGACGGCATGCGGTCAGCGCTGAAAAGCATTCCTGAAGGTGATGTGGTGGTGCTACACGCCTGCTGCCATAACCCTACCGGTTTTGATCTTTCCCATGACCAGTGGCAGGAAGTGCTGGAAATCGTGCGTGAACGCAAGCTGCTTCCGCTGATCGATTTCGCCTATCAAGGCTTTGGCGAAGGTCTGGATGAAGATGCTTATGGCGTGCGCCTGCTGGCAGAGAACCTTGATGAAGCGATCATCACCAGCTCATGCTCTAAAAACTTTGGTATTTACTGCGAGCGTACCGGTTGCTTGATCATGGTGGCCAAAAATAACGAGCAGATGGACAACATCCGCTCTCAAGTCGCCATCGTTGCCCGTGAGAACTACTCGAACCCGCCCGCTCACGGCGGCTCTATCGTCAGCGAAATTCTCCACGACGCCGAACTGACCGAGATGTGGCGTGAAGAACTCACCGAAATGCGTGATCGCATCAATACCCTGCGCCGCGACTTTGTGGAAGCACTGAAGCCCTACGGACTGGACGAGAAGTACGCCTGCGTTGCTGAGCAGCGTGGCATGTTCTCCTACACCGGCTTAACGCCGGAACAGGTCGATCGCCTGCGTGACGAGTTTGGTATCTACATGGTGCGCTCGGGTCGCGCCAACGTAGCGGGCTTCTCCCACGAGAATCTCCCCTACTTGGCCAAAGCGATTGCCGCTGTTAACGACTAATCGCCAAGCAGCAACGCAGTAACAAACGCCCAGGCAACGCCTGGGCGTTTTCATGTATTAGGCATTTGACCGATTAGTCAACACTTCGGCACACTCAGTATAGCCTTGTATACAACACACCATAATCAAGAGGCATAACATGGCGGCTGCCAGCACTCACTATCCGTGGTACAAAAAAGAAGACACTGACGCATTCTTCGCTCTCTTCCAAAACAACATCGCCAACTTTGTCATTATCGCCATCACTATGCTGGGCATGGGGTTTCCTGCCTCCATTGTCTATGGGCAAGTGCTGCCCGGCGCAGCGGTAGCGGTGATGGTAGGCAACTTCTACTATGCATGGAGCGCGGCAAGGCTGGCACGCAAAGAGAACCGGGCGGATGTGACAGCGCTCTCTTACGGTATCTCGACGCCGGTGATGTTCGTATTCCTGTTCGGCGTATTGCTACCCGCCAAACAGCTCACCGGCGATGCGGAAATGGCTTGGAAAGTGGCTGTTGCCGCCTGCTTTATAAGCGGTGCCATTGAAGCCGCGATTAGCGTCATTGGTCGCTGGGTGCAATACCACTTACCAAGAGCCGCTATGCTTGGCGCAGTGGCCGGCGTTGCACTGACGTTTATTGCCGGAGAAATGCTGTTTAAAACACTCGAAATGCCGATTATCGGCCTGCTGGTGTTAGCGATTATTATTGTTGGCTTAGTGGCCCGCGTCAGCATGCCCTTTAAGCTTCCAACCTCGCTATTTGCCATTATTGTCGGTACCGCCATGGCCTACTTGATTGGCGACGCTGGCACCGAACGGTTTAGCGATGCCTTTACCCACCTAGGCTTTTATCCATTACTTCCCAATCTGGCCTGGTTTGAGGGGCTGGGGCTACTGCTGACCAGCATGCTTGCAGTGCTGACCGTGGTGCTGCCCATTACACTGTATAACGCTATTGAAACCATGAACAACGTGGAAGCAATGGAGGCGGCAGGCGACAAATACGATGTGCGCGAATGCCAGGCAGTAGATGGCGCAGGCACCATGATTGGCGCGCTATTTGGCGGCGTCTTTCCAACTACGGTTTATATCGCAACGGTAGGCGCTAAATGGATGGGCGCGGGCCGGGGATACAGCCTGCTGAATGGCGCTGTATATGCCTTAGCCACCATGTTCGGTCTCATTGCTGCGCTGGCAGCAATTATTCCCGTTTCTGTAGTAGCGCCCATTCTAGTCTTTGTTGGCATGTCGATGATTGCGACCGCCTTTCAAGCCAACGACACGCGCTACTACCCTGCCGTGGCGCTGGCCATGCTGCCCTACTTTGCTAACTACGTGATGACGCGCTTTAATCGCGGGGCTGGCGAGGTAGTGACCGATATCTCAAGTGCCATCGTAGTAATGGGCCAAGGGGCCATGTTTATGGCGATCCTACTGGGCGCTATGACGGTCTCGGTGATTGATCATCAGTTTAGGCGTGCAGCCGCCTTCGCGGCAATTGCGGCGGGCTTTTCGTTTTTCGGACTAATGCACGCCCCTAAACTCTCTTTCAATGCAGCGCCAGAGTTTGTCATGGGCTACTTGGGTATGGCACTACTGTTTATGTATTTTTCCTATCAGGAAGCAGCACGCAAGCGTTAATGGATGAATCCCGCCTGCCGATGCGGGCGGGATAACATACGCCGCATAACGAGCCATGCCATAAAGCCTGCCAGCAGATTCCCCACGGCCGCACCCGCCGCCAGCCCCCACCAACCGAAGAACTGCGAGCCCAACCATAGGCAAGGCAAATAACAAATAAACAGCCGCGCACTGGATAACAGCATGGCTCGTAATGGCCAACCTAACGCATTACCTGCCGAGACGACTAGCATGCAAACACCTAGTGCCGCATAGCTAGGCAAGAGAAAACGAATCAGCAGCGTCAGCTCGCTTTTCACATCCGGGTTGCCTGCCAACGCCATCGCTAGCCAGGGCGCTCCCAGTGCCAACACTATGCCGAGACCCAGTTGCCAAAATAGCGCGACCTTAATGGCTAACGTCATCAGCTGCTGTATCTGCCCCCAATCACCAGCCCCGTAGCAACGCCCTAACCACGGCGGCAGCGACATGGTCATGGCCAGAATGACCATCAGTGAGAGTGTCTCCAAACGGCTTGCCAAGCCCCAGGCGGCCACTTCGCTTTCACCCAGGCCCGCCACAACAGAGATTGCCAGCATCGCAGCCAAGGGTGGCATCAGCTGGCTGACCATGGCCGGTGCGGCAATACCCGTAAATGGCCGCCACGACTGTTTGGCCTCTTGCCACAGTCCCTGCTGAGCGGCCCACTGGCGTTTAAGTAATTTACGCGTGGTCACCAATAGACCTACTGAAAAAGCAATCGCGGTTGCCCAGGCTGCGCCAGGTAGACCCCAGCCTTCCCAATCACCAATACCAAAGATTAGCAGTGGATCGAGAACAAGGTTCACAAGACTACTCAGCACCATCATTTTGCCTGGTAGACGGGTGTCACCGTGGGCACGAAAAACGCTGTAGCTGAAATAAAGCAGTGCCCCCAACCATGCGGATAGCAGCTGAGGTGCCCAATAAATGCGGATATAGGAAAGCGTCGTTTCATCCGCGCCCAGCAGTCGAAAGATAGGCACATAAAATATCCATAATGCGATCGCCAAGAGGCCGATGACGCCGCCACCCGCCATAAGCACCAAACTGCTTAAGCGTCTCGCCCGGGCTTCTTCACCCGCCCCCAATGCCCGCGAAATAAGCGCGGCAATCGCAATACCCATCCCTACCTGAATGCCGATAATCAGAAACGACAACGGAAAGGTAAATGATTGCGCGGCCAACGGCGCAGTACCCAAACGAGCAATAAATGCGCTATCAACAAGTTGAAAACCCAATAGCGCCAACACCCCAATGGCCATAGGCCACGTTTGGCGCCATAGGGTTATCGCCAACTCTTTTTGTTGCATGACAGCAGCCAAGCACTCTCTCCTTAGGTGATGGATAATTATTTATCGGTTGTAACGTAAAACGCCACCGCCCTTAAAGGGCAGTGGCGTACTTAGCTCAGTAAGTTCTTACTGACGAATACCTTCAAACGTCACATATAGCTCAAGTTCATGCATAGATTCAGGGAAGTCACTCATATTAATACCGTAATCGCCCAAGGTCAGCGTAGTGCTGCCTTCAAAACCAGCGCGGTAGTTGCCCCACGGGTCATCGCCTTCACCCATCAGGGTAACCGGCATTTCAATCTCTTGAGTTTCGCCGTGCAGGGTCAAATCACCGGTCAACACGCCTTCATTATCACCCGTTGACTCAAAGCCTGTGGAGGTAAAGGTCGCTGTCGGAAATTCACTGGCATTCAGGAAGTCGCCGCTCAGGATATGACGGTCACGCTCAGCATGGTTGCTGGTCAGGCTATCCACTTGGACTTCGATTTCTGCTGAAGATGCTTCAAGGTCTTCAGGATCGTAAGCGAACTGGCCCTCAAACTCTTCAAAGCTACCTAGAATGTAAGAGAAGCCCAAGTGAGAAATTTTGAATTGAATAAAGGCGTGCTGGCCTTCGGTATCGATTTGGTAATCAGCTGCCTGTGCTTGGCTCAATGGTACCAGCGCTACAGCGGCAATCGCGGATGCAAATGCTGTTTTCTTGAACATATTGAATTGCTCCTTGCTTTACTTAATAGGCACCGCGGAAAGTCAATTATCTTACGCGCGATGTTTAGAAAAAGTGTAAACGGCTAACGTGATGACTTTGTTGCACTATGATCGCTAGCTCGGCTATGCGCTGGGTTTAGCATACGTACCAATGTTGAGTGCCGGTCTAGCCAGTGATGCTTAAACGCGGCAAGCGCGTGACCTGCCGATATAATCATCAATGCCAGAGCGCTATACCAATGTACGTTACCTGCCAAGCTTGCCTGGTTGGGGAAGTCATATACCAGTGCAGGCACCTCAAACCAACCAAAGACACTGATACCGCTCCCGTCAGCGGTAGAAATTAAGTAGCCGCTCACCATGACCAGCAATACAAGCACATAAAGAGCGATATGCCCCACATGGGCAGCAATAACCTCTAGGCGGCCGCCTTCTGCCGTAGGGGTTGGCTGAGCAAAACGCCATACTAATCGCGCCAAGGTGGCAAATAGTAGCAACATACCAATCGAGCGATGTACCCATGGGCCCTGATTGTACCAGGGGTCATAATAGCCAAGGTCCGTCATCCACCAGCCCAGCGCAAACAGACCGGTAATAGCCAGCGCGCTTAGCCAGTGAAACAGAATACTGATCAACCCCCACCCGCTGCGACTATTACTCCACATCATTGTTTTCCCTTATTCGTCGCTACCCGTTAGCGAATACGTTAACAACGCAAGCATATCGTGTAACCGCGTTAGGAACCGCTGAAAAAAGCAGAACACATCATTCGTAAAAACCACTGTTTGAAGATAGCGTGCTGATTGAGATTGGCGCAGAAAAAAACCGGCCTACTGCTGGGCCGGTTTTGCTTATCAAGCGGCTAGTTAACTCGCAGCCAGGGCATCCAACCCACGGGCTAAATCACGCTGAATGTCTTCCTGGCTTTCTAACCCTACCGCGACTCGGATCAAGCCAGGGGCGATACCGGCAGCGGCCTTTTGGTCATCAGAAAGACGCCCATGGGTAGTGGTGGCCGGGTGGGTAATCGTGGTTTTAACATCACCTAAATTACCCGTTATCGAAAGCATGCGAGTCGCATCAATTACCTGCCACGCGCCTTCCTGACCGCCCTTCACTTCAAAGCCCAATACGGCGCCGAACCCCTTTTGCTGCTGTTTGGCCAAGGCGTGCTGTGGATGATCCTCCAGGCCGCTATAGAACACGCGGTTCACTGCCGGATGTGCATCTAACCAACGGGCAAGGATCAAGGCATTTTCACAATGCGCTTTCATACGCAGTGATAGTGTTTCCAACCCTTTGGTGAATATCCAGGCATTGAAAGGGCTCAAGCACGGGCCGCAGGTACGTACCACACCGAACACTTCTTCAAGCAGCGCATGGCTCCCCACTACTGCCCCGCCAATGGCACGGCCCTGCCCATCCAAATACTTAGTCGCCGAATGGATGACTAGGTCAGCACCTAGCGCCAACGGCTGCTGGAGGGCCGGTGTGAGGAAGCAGTTATCAATTGCCAGCAGCGCGTCGTGACGTTTGGCCAACGCGGCCAGGGCCGGAATATCGGCAATTTCAGACAGCGGGTTCGAGGGCGTTTCGGCAAACAATAGACGCGTTTTGGGCGTGATCGCCGCTTCCCATGCAGCGGCATTGGAAAGCTCGACATAACGCGTGGTAATACCAAACTTGCCTAAATACTTATCGAACAGGCTAACCGTTGAGCCAAATAGCGACCGGGAGGCCACAATTTCATCCCCTGCGGAAAGCAATGCCAACGCTGTCGACAGAATGGCCGACATGCCCGAACTGGTGGCAACACAGCGCTCGCCGCCTTCAAGCGCCGCTAGGCGACGCTCAAAGGTATGCACTGTCGGGTTGGTAAAGCGCGAATAAACGTTACCAGGCTCTTGGCCACCGAACTTACGCGCCGCTTCTGCAGCGCTTTCATAAACAAAGCTCGAGGTCGGAAAAATAGGCTCCGAGTGCTCCTGCTCAAAGGTGCGCTGATGGCCTGCCCGGATCGCCAGTGTCTCTAATGACCATTCATCCTGGTGACCGTCTTCCTGATGATTGTCATCATGCATAAGGCTTCACTCCTAATCGTCCAGGTCATCGTCTTGATTGTGCATATCGACAAGAGCGTGATCGCCAGCGCTCTGATCCTTGGCAGAATCATTACGGCTAGCTTCAAGCGCGGCCAAATAAGCGTCGTCGATATCGCCGGTGACGTAGTTGCCGTCAAACACCGAGCAATCGAACTCTTCCATTTCAGGATTCACTTCACGACACGCCGCTTTTAGATCTTCCAGGTTTTGATAGAAGATGCGGTCAGCCCCAATTAAATCACCGACCTCCTCTTCGCTACGGCCATGGGCAATCAGCTCAGACGCGGCGGGCATATCGATGCCATACACATTGGGGAAGCGAACCGGCGGCGCCGCCGAGGCAAAATAGACCTTACGGGCACCGGCATCACGCGCCATCTGGATGATCTGCTTACAGGTCGTGCCGCGCACGATGGAGTCATCCACCAGCAGCACGTTCTTGCCTTTAAACTCAACGTCGATAGCGTTGAGCTTTTGACGTACCGATTTCTTCCGCTGAGTCTGCCCCGGCATAATAAAGGTACGGCCAATGTAGCGGTTCTTCATAAACCCTTCGCGATAGGTCACCCCAAGGTGCTGTGCCATTTCGAGGGCAGAGGTGCGCGACGTATCGGGAATAGGAATGACCACATCAATATCGTGATCCGGCCATTCATTGAGGATTCGATCCCCCAGCTTACGGCCCATCTGCATCCGGGTACCGTAAACATAGGCACCGTCTAGCAACGAGTCTGGGCGCGCTAAATAAACGTGTTCAAAAATGCACGAGCGAAGCAGCGGACGATCAGCACAGACTTGAGTATGAATATTGCCTTCGATATCGACAAAAATAGCTTCACCAGGCGACAGATCACGCTCAAGCTCAAAGCCACCGACGTCCAACGCAACGGATTCGGAGGCGATCATGACCGCTTGACCGTTTTCCTCTTCGCGGGTACCGAAGACCACCGGGCGAATACCGAAGGGGTCGCGGAACGCCACCATGCCAAAGCCATTGATAATCGCCACGGCGGCATAGCCACCTTTACAGCGACGGTGAACGCGACGCACGGCATCAAAGATATCTTCCGCTTCCAGATGTAAGCCTTGCTTGCCCAGCTCATGGGCAAATACGTTGAGCAGCACTTCAGAATCGGAACTGGTATTGATGTGGCGTAAATCGGTCGAGAATAGCTCCTGTTTCAACTGCTCGGAGTTGGTCAGGTTGCCGTTGTGCGCCAGCGCAATACCATAAGGCGAGTTGACATAAAACGGCTGCGACTCTGCTTCACTTGAAGAGCCTGCCGTCGGATAACGTACATGACCAATGCCCAGGTTGCCTTTCAGGCGAGCCATGTGGCGGGTGTGGAATACGTCACGAACCAGTCCGTTACTCTTGCGCAGTAAGAAGCGTCCCTCGCTCCATGTCATCATGCCAGCAGCGTCCTGGCCACGATGCTGAAGTACGGTCAGGGCATCGTAGATTCCCTGATTTACCGCCTGTTTGCCTAGAAGGCCCACTATACCGCACATTCACGTTACCTCGCTTAATGCCATGGCTTACCTAAGTCACTTACCTAAGCAAGCCCGTACGTTCGTAGAATCGACTTCAGTAACAGGTCAATCACCTGTCGGGATAACTTCACGTTCCGCTGCACCCGGCAGGCGCAACGCAGGCAGAGAAATGTCTCGTAGTGACGACGGCGCATCAGGCAGCTCGCGATCCCACTGGTTTAACTGACTCACCGCCCAATCGCGCAGTTGGATAAAGGTCGGGCGCAGCTCCGCCTGTTGCCACGCCTGTAGCTCAGATAACGGGGTGAGCGTAATCAGCACCGTCGCCACAAGCAAAACAACCGCCCCGCGGGCGACACCGAAAGCGGCCCCCGCCACGCGGTTCAAAAGCCCCATGCCCACCCACTCAACCGCGGCATGCACTAAACGAATCACAATGCCACACAGTAAAATGACGGCAAAAATTACCAGCACGAAAGCGAGCACAAGGCGGGCATCAAAGCTTTCAATAAACCCGCTCATCAGTTCCGCCACCGGTTCGGCAAGCACCCGAGCCACCATTAACGCGACGACCCAGGCGGCCAATCCTAATGCTTCGCGTACAAACCCTCTTACGAAACCGGCTAGCATCGATAACGCCAGCACGGCCAAGAACACCGCATCAATCCATGTTAACGCCATGGTTTAGTCTCTTACTCGAACAAGAAGGCCCTGAACATTGGCGCGTTCTTTGATCGAGGACATGGCGGATTCACCGTCTTCGGAGGTGGCATAAGGGCCAACAAATACAGTGGTCATATTGTTATCACGCTCACGTTGATAAACGCTAAACCCCTCTTCTGACAGTTGTGCACTAAGTCGCTGGGCATTCGCTGGTTCACCAAAACTGCCCACTTGCACCGCCCACTCCCCTTGAGCGGTGGAAGAAGGACTAGAAGCGCTTTGTGAAGAACTTTGTGATGAGCTTTGTGACTCGCTTCCAGCGCTGCTTTGACCACTGCCACTGTTCGAGGCAATTAAATCAGCGATGGGGTCACTATCAGGAACAGTCGGCGCCTCGTCGGGCTCATTGGAGCCTGCCGCTTCAGTACTAGAAGGCGACGGGTTTGAAGCAGCGATTTGATCGGTTTGCGGCGCTCGCGGGTTGGCATCAATAGGAATAGAGCCGTCATCACTCTCTTCACTGGGTACTGAAGATAATGCAGGCTCATCAATGGTTGAGGGCCTTTCTGGCGCGGGTACATTACGGCGCTCCACCTCTACCGGCTGCTCAATGACAAAGCTCGGCTGGGGACGCTCTTCTCGGGGTGCGGGGTCACTCATTAGCCACGGCACAAAGATCGCCAGCAACGCGAGCAAAATTACAATACCGCTAATGCGTTCAGTTTTACCGTATTTCATTTCCGTCTCCATCAAGCGACGCGGCGCCTGTTGGCAGTGGCCGAGCTAGCAGTGCCGCTACAGTAAAGAACGACCCGGTGGCCAAGACACGATCATTGGGCGTTAACACCTTAGCGAGCCAATCGGCGCCAGCGTGCGGCGACTCTGCGCAAAAGTGCACCCGCCCTCCCTGAGCTATAATACGTTGCGACAACTCACTTGCCAGGCAACCTCGTTCGCCTGTCAGCGACACGCATACCCAATCGCTGATGCGGGCTGATAATGCCTGTATGACACCGTCAATATCCTTATCATTCAACATGCCGATAAGGCCCCACTGCTGGCCCCCTTCGGGCGGTGACGGTAAGTGGCGAGCGACGTACTCGGCGGCATGCGGATTATGCCCAACATCCAGGCACCATGGACCAATCCATTGTAGCCGCCCAGCCAGTTGCACCGTTGCGAGCCCTACTTTTACATGAGCGGGCACCAACGCCATTCCGGCAAGTACGAGCGCTTGTAATGCAGTCGCCGCATTATCGATAGGTAGCCCAGGGTCAGGAAGCGCGTCAACGACGATGCTTGTGCCATCCGCTTGCTGCCCCTGCCAGCGCCAATTGGAATACTCTTCACCCATGGTTTGGTGGGTAAACTGCTGCCCTAATGCAAACTTAGGCACTGCTAACGACTGCGCGCATTCGGAAACGCTTACAGGTAGCGCTTGACTGCCTAAGATGGCTGGCTTACCAGCACGGAAGATACCGGCTTTTTCGCGCCCAATCTGAGCCAGATCGGTGCCTAAAAAGTTAGCATGATCCTGAGCAATCGTGGTGACGATGGCTACATCTGCATCAATGATATTGACCGCATCAAGCCGACCGCCAAGACCTACTTCAAGTACCGCAAGATCAAGTTCTGCGTTGGCCAAGCACCACAGCCCACACAGTGTGCCCGCCTCAAAATAGGTCAGGCTGATTTCATCATCCTGCAAGCGTGCTCGCTCAACGTGCTCAAAACCTTCTACGAGCAGTTGATCTTCAGCTTCCTGACCGTCGATTTTGACGCGTTCGTTGTAGCGCAATAAGTGGGGTGACGTATAGGTACCCACCCGCCAACCGTGGGCACGGGCAATGCTCTCGATCATGGCAAGGGTTGAGCCCTTGCCATTCGTTCCCGCCACGGTAATAACGCGGGGAGCAATCGGGCTTGAAAGCAGCCTCATACGCTTTGCCACTTTGGAAACTCGCTCCAGGCCCATATCGATTCCGACCGGGTGCAACGTTTCCAAATGTTGAAGCCATTGGTTTAAAGACAAGGGCGACAAAGAGTCTGGCTGCAAAGAATCAGGCATTGCGTGTATGGTCGTCACTCTTAGCGGTAGAGGAAGTGTCCTTCTTAGCTGGCTCAATGCTTTCATAAGTGACGTCAGCAGTGTCCGCTAACGCTGCCTCTTCGACGATAGGTTCTGAAACGTCCGCATCATCCGTCGACAACGAACTAACTGGCGTAGCATCGTGATGAGTCAGTTTACGCAGCACACTGCCCACGCGGGCACGCATTTCATGACGATGAACGATCATATCGACAGTGCCATGCTCAAGCAGAAACTCACTGCGCTGGAACCCTTCTGGTAGAGTTTCACGCACCGTTTGTTCGATGACCCGTGGGCCAGCGAAGCCAATCAATGCATTGGGTTCGGCAATATTTAAATCACCAAGCATAGCCAACGAGGCTGAAACGCCGCCAAAGACAGGATCAGTAAGCACTGAAATATACGGCACTCCCGCCTGCTTGAGCTTCTCAAGCGCCGCAGAAGTTTTGGCCATCTGCATCAACGAGAAGAGCGCTTCCTGCATACGCGCACCGCCCGAAGCTGCAAAACACACCAGTGGAATATTCTCTTCCAGTGCGAGCGTAGCGGCGCGCACAAACTTCTCGCCTACCACCGCCCCCATTGAGCCGCCCATAAAGGTGAACTCAAAGGCAACCGCTACTACCGGCAAACCGTCCAGCTCACCGCGCATGGCCACCAGTGCATCTTTCTCACCGGTATCTTTTTGCGCTGCAGTCAGGCGGTCTTTGTATTTTTTAGAGTCGCGAAACTTCAATCGATCATTGGGTTCGATTTCCGCCGCGATCTCTTCGCGTCCTGCTTTATCCAAGAACCAGTCCAAGCGTTTACGTGCCGTCAAGCGCAGGTGGTGATCGCACTTGGGGCAGACGCTATTGTGTTTCTCTAACTCAGGAAGATAGAGAACCGCTTCGCACTTGGGACATTTACGCCAGAGGCCGTCGGGAACGCTAGCGCGACGGTCTTTACGCTGGATACGACCCATGGAGGGTACGATCTTGTCTAACCAGCTCATATCAAAAAGGCTTCCGTTATACGTCAACGCCTGGCAAAACCAGGCTTGATGAGTGTCGTCAAACTGTTAAGTATAGGCGATAAAGCATTTAGCTTTAGGCATCCATCGCCGTACGCATTTCTGCTAATACACTTTTCAACTGGCCCGCAATGGTTTCCGGCGCATCCAAGCTTTCGGCGATACGGTTAACCAAGGCACTACCGACAATTACACCATCGGCGACTTTAGCCACTTCCGCGGCCGTAACGCCATCACGAATGCCAAAACCAACGCAAAGCGGCAAATCGGTCATCCCCCGCAGTGGAGCCAAGTGCTCGGCTACGTCTTCGGCATTCAGGGTGGCGGCGCCTGTCACGCCTTTCAGCGAAACATAGTATAAGTAGCCCTCGCCATGGGCGCATATTGTAGCGGCACGCTCGTTAGAAGTGGTAGGCGCAACGAGAAAAATCGCCGCTAAATCACGAGATTTCAGCAATGGGCCAATTTCATCGGCTTCTTCCGGCGGCATATCGACAATCAACACGCCGTCGACGCCGACACTGGCAGCTTGGTCAGCAAAGTTCTCGTAACCAATACGCTCAATAGGATTTAAATATCCCATTAACACGACCGGCGTCGTGGTGTCGGTTTGGCGAAACTCTTTGACCATTTGCATCAGGTCAACCAGTCGGGTGCCCTGCTTTAACGCACGTTCACAGGCTTTCTGAATCACTGGGCCATCGGCCATTGGGTCGGAAAAAGGCACGCCAAGCTCAATGACATCGGCACCGGCGTCTACCAGTGCGTGCATAAAGCCCACCGTATACTGCGGTGCTGGGTCCCCTGCGGTGATGTAAGGGATCAGAGCCTTGCGGCCCTGCTGTTTAAGTTCACTGAAACGCTGATCAATACGGTTCATGCTCGCCCTTAAAAAAGCTGACCTTAAAATTCGATGCCATCAATCTTAGCAACGGTCATGATGTCTTTGTCGCCACGCCCAGAAAGGTTGACCACGATATGTTGGTCCGGACGCATGGTAGGTGCCAATACCTTGGCATGGGCCAGCGCATGCGCCGACTCAAGAGCGGGCATAATGCCTTCCATATGCGTCAACTCACGAAACGCTTCCAGCACTTCGTTGTCGTTAGCCACCACATATTTAACACGGCCAACATCCTTCCACAGGGCGTGCTCCGGGCCTACGCCCGGGTAATCCAGGCCAGCTGAAATAGAGTGAGTGTCTGACACCTGACCAGCTTCATCGGACATTAAATAGGTGCGGTTACCGTGCAGCACACCGCGCGGGGCGTTGGACGCCAGCGGTGCCGCGTGGCGGCCCGTTTCAACCCCATCGCCACCGGCTTCTACGCCGTACATAGCAACGTCATCATCTTCAACGAACGGATAGAACAGCCCCAGGGCATTCGAGCCGCCCCCAACACAGGCAATCAGCGCATCTGGCAAACGGCCGATCTGCTCCAACGACTGGCGACGCGCTTCACGGCCCACGACCGCGTTAAAATCACGTACGAGCAGCGGATAAGGGTGTGGGCCAGCCACGGTACCGATGATATAGAAAGTGTTATCAACGTTGGTGACCCAGTCACGCAGCGCTTCGTTCATGGCATCTTTAAGCGTACGCGTACCGGACTCTACCGGAATCACCCGTGCGCCCAGTAAGCGCATACGATAGACGTTTAGTTTCTGGCGTTGGACGTCTTCCGCCCCCATATAAATATCGCATTCAAGGCCAAGGCGAGCAGCAACAGTGGCCGAGGCAACGCCATGCTGACCCGCCCCCGTTTCAGCAATAATGCGTGGCTTACCGGTTTTCTTTGCCAGTAGCGCCTGGCCGATGGTGTTGTTGACCTTATGAGCGCCGGTGTGATTCAGGTCTTCCCGCTTCAACCAAATCTGTGCGCCACCAAGGCTTTCCGACCAGCGTTTGGCATGATAAAGCGGCGACGGGCGCCCCACATAGTGGGCAAGATCATAGTCAAACTCAGCTTGGAAGTCGGGGTCATCACGTAAGCTGAAATATGTTTTTTCCAGCTCTTCCAAAGCAAAGCTGAGGGTTTCTGACACAAACCGACCGCCGTAGGGGCCAAAATGACCACGGGCATCCGGCATTCGGGTCAGGTCACTGAACTTTGTTTTCAGCACAGTGTTAGAAACGGTTTCAGAAGCGGTCACAGAGACACCTCACAAGATCGCCAGAACAGGCAACCAATAAATGAATCAACTTAACAACGTAGCTCGATAAAATACCCATAGGCAACATACATGAACTGCGTCTATCTAAACGTGCGCAAAGAGCGCTAACAGGCGTCGGCTAATGCCACATGACGAACGAAAGACGCCATCTTATCGGCATCTTTACAGCCGTGGGAGGCTTCAATACCACCGGAGACATCCACTGCATAAGGCGCTACTTGGCGCACAGCGTCAGCGATATTATCAGCACTCAACCCACCGGCGAGGATAACAGGTTTTGCTAGATTTGCGGGGATTCTCGACCAATCAAAGGTCTCCCCTGTGCCCCCCGGCACTCCGGGCCGGTAAGCATCTAACAGCAGCGCCTGAGCTCCATGATAGCGTTCAGCTTCATACGCTAAATCTATTTCATCGCGCATGCGTAGCGCTTTCATCCAGGGCAGCGAAAAGCGCTGGCAGGCGTCAGGCGTTTCGCTGCCATGAAACTGGAGCATATCTAAATAGGGCAGACAGCGCTCAATCAGCTCATCATCCTGATCTACAAACAGCCCTACGCGGGTCACAAATGCCGGCACGCGCGCTGAAAGCACCGCCAGTTGTTCGACATCCACACTACGGGCACTGTTCGGCCACATCACAAAGCCTAAGGCATCCACCCCTAGCGCCACGGCACGATCAATATCCTCGCCGCGGGTAAAACCACAGAATTTAATGCGTGTTCGGGTTCGGGGCATATCACTCATGAAGACGCCTCCTGTTCAGGACTATTGGCCCGGTTGCTTAATGACCGGTTTCGACGATAGGCAACCCGTGGCGTATCGGGAAGCTCACGCTCACCTGTCCACTCGCCGGTAAATGCGAGTAATTGCGGCCCTAAAGGCTCCTTAGGCAAATCAAAGCGCTCATCGTATACCGAATCAACAAAATGCAGCCCGCAGGCGGGCGCCGTGACATCGCCTTTGCGACGGTTTTGAAGCGCTAAAAGTTCACCAATATAGGCTTCTTTTTGAGCACCGCGGCCAACGCTCACCAGCGCACCGGCAATATTGCGGATCATATGGTGCAGGAACGCATTTCCTTGAATATCAATCATGACTAGCTGGCCGTAGCGCTTTACGTCGACAAAGTGCATATGCCGCCAGGGGGTTTTTGATTGACAGCCAGCGGCACGGAAGCTCGAAAAATCGTGCTCCCCTACCAGCGCCTGAGCGGCTCGATGCATGGCATCGGCGTCTAACGGATCTCGGCACCAGGTCACATTGGCGCGCTCCAGTACGGGGCGGCTAATCTGGTTCAGCAAGACGTATCGGTAGCGGCGCCCCAGGGCGCACAGGCGTGAATGAAAGTCGTCGCCCACTGGTTTCACCCAGCGCACGGCTATGTCGCGAGGTAACTGGGTGTTGGCACCAAAAATCCAGGCTTTTTCGGAGCGCCCTACTGGCGGATCAAAATGGACAATTTGCCGAGTGGCGTGCACCCCAGAATCGGTGCGCCCACTGGCGTGCACCCTAATAGGTTCATTGGCCACCTTGGCCAGCGCTGCCTCTAGCGAAGCCTGAACAGATGCGGCGTGCTTAAGGCGCTGAAAGCCACAGTAATGGGTACCGTCGTACTCGATACCCATTGCCAAACGACCCGTAAGCGGAATTTTCTCATCGAAGTGATAGAACAGCGTCATCAAGCCACATCATTTTGAAGATTTTGAAGGTTCGCTATTATCCAGGCCTCGCGGCTTGAATGCTACCTCTTCAATTTCCCACTCCTCTTCAATCGGCCGACGAGGTTGTTTCGCAGGCGAAACAGGTTCGGCGTCAGGCTGACTGGCGAACTCTACCGTAGGCTGCATTGGGGTTTCGGTACGCAGGGCTTCTTGGCTACTTGGCGTGTTCATTAAAGTGGGCGGGTGGTAATCGATGAAGCGGTGCTCGGCATCCTCAGACCCTTTGGGGGCGCGTTCGGTTGGCTGTACATGATCAACAGGTGCCGCTGGCTCAGCCGATTTTAAGTCAGCACTGAGAGAAGCCAGCAACAAACGCATGGGCGCTGGGCTTAGTGGCGGCGCTAATGACAAGTGATCAGAACCGTTATCGGGGGCAACATGCAGACCTAAGCGACGCTGACGCCCCTGCTCAGCCAACCCGGATGCCTGGCTTTTTTCATAACTATTCTCATAGCTATTTTCATAATTTGTTTCATAACTGTTTTCATAGCGAAGCGTGTCATCTTGCTCGGGCGTTTGCGCTTGCTCATCAATTAACCACTGATCGGAGTTCGCCGTTGACGCTGCGCTGGTGTAAGAAATCTCGGGTTCGTCTTCGATGGCGACCTGTGGCTCGCTTTGTTGATGTGGCTCTTCCACGTCGTCATCATTCGCCTGGATTGGGTACGCAATAGGAACAGCCTCAGACATCGGCGCTGTCTTAGAGGCCGCTTTAGGTGCAGCACCAGGCGTGACTGTTGGCTTTGCTACTGGCTCAGCAAGCGGGACATCTTCCCAGGTCTCTTCACGTCGCTTGCGCAGCCACACCAACACTCCCAGAAGCAGCGCGATGGCAGCTAACGCGAGCGGCCACTGATAACGCTCAACCAAGGCAGCCACTCCCGGGCTGCCCATCTCGTCCATGCTGGCAATGTGTGGTTCTGGTGACTGCTCTTGAGCAGCCAACGCATCGCTCAACGCCTGAGTTAGCGAGGCCACTTCGCTACGCAGCGCATTAAGCTCGGCACGCATTAACGCGCGCTCTTCCATTACCTGCTGAAGCGTCGCTTGGCTTAGCCGCAGCTGCTCGGTTAATTCTGCCCGCGTCAACGCCTCGGGCTCGTCGGCAGCCTCTTCCAGCGCAGTTGGGTCGTTTACTGCGGGCTCGCTTGCTTCTCGCTCATTTGTTTCAGCGCCACCCGCGGCAAGCGCGCTGTCGGGCCCAGTTGCACCAGTAGCCTCAAGGGTTTGGGTCACGGCTATAGCGAGGTTTGAAACTGTATCTGCTTCAACGTCAGGTATCGGCACTGCCTCCAATGAGCCGTTGCGGCGAGCGCGCCAGGCTTCATTCATCGCTTTGATAGCAGCGTCAGCATCAAGATGGGAGCGCGCCAAAATTCGCTCAGCATCAGGGACACTCAGCGTTTGGCCTGCACGCATATCATTTATATTGCCGCTAGGAAAGACGTCTGGATTGGCTTCCAGTAGCGCCACCATCATCTGCTGAACGCTGGCTTGAGGGGGTTTAACGCGCTCTGCGACGCCCCATAGCGTATCGCCGCTACCGACATACGCGCTGCTGCCATCTCCACGTTCGCTTACCACGGGTGGCGCCGCTGATCTGGCTTCAGCCACCGGAGGAGTCGCTGCGTTACTCGGTGTTGGCGCAGCGTTGGGAGCAGCGCTTTGCGCCTGCCCTTGTTGGGAATAGCCCTGGGGATCAAACAGCAAGGTGATGTCACGAAATTGCTGGCCGCCCGGAAACTCAACCGCCAGCAGCAGGTCAAGCCAAGGCTCCTGCATCGTTTGACCGGAGCTTAAACGCACTTGTCGTTGCCCTTGCTGCTCTACAATCTGGGCACGAACACTTGCGGCTAGAGGCGTCCATTCAAGGCCCGCCGCGGCAAAATCTGCCGGTTCGGCAACGCTGACTCGGATATCGTCAAGGGTGTAGTCACTGCTTTCCAGCAATGGAATGGAAGCATTTAGAGGCGCATTCAGATACGAGCCGACACTCGCCTGCCCCAGCCCAACGGCTAGTGCAAAAGGACTCACTGCACTCAATGAGAGCCATGTAATCCATGTCAGTGTCTTTTTCATGAATGATCCCTGATCGCCTACTTACTTTTTTACCATGGATGCAAGCTTATTGTATTACGTCTTTTTTATCATAACTTAACGAAATAAAGCCGTATTTCCCACTACCGTAATTATTAGCAGCGCAAAAAAACGGGAAGCTGCAAACAGCTTCCCGTTTTCGACTAGCGTATAACAGCGAATAATTACTGTTCGCGCAGAATCTTCAACATACGCTTAAGGGGCTCTGCTGCGCCCCACAGCAGCTGGTCACCGACGCTGAATGCGGAGAGGTATTCACCCCCCATTTGCAGCTTACGCAGGCGGCCAACCGGCACCTGTAGCGTACCAGTGGCAACGGCAGGTGTTAGGCCAGCAATGGTCGCATCCTTATCGTTCGGGATCAGCTTGACCCATTCGTTGTGCTTGGCAATGCGATCTTCGATCTCATCCAACGGCACATCGTGCTTCAGCTTGATGGTGAATGCCTGGCTGTGCGAGCGCATTGCGCCGATACGAACACAAAGGCCATCAATGGGGATCGGATTGTTGCCGAGCCCAAGAATTTTATTGGTCTCAACACTGGCCTTCCACTCTTCACGACTCTGACCGCTTTCCAGCTTGCTATCGATCCACGGTAGCAGGCTACCTGCCAATGGTGCGGCGAAGTTATCGATCGGGAAATCGCCACCGCGCATTGCGGCGGTTACCTTGCGATCAATATCCAGAATCGCACTGGAGGTGTCCTTCAGCTCTTCACCAACACTGTCGTGTAACTGCCCCATTTGGTTGAGCAGCTCGCGCATGTGCTTAGCGCCTGAACCAGAAGCCGCCTGATAGGTCATGGAGGTCATCCATTCAACCATATCGGCTTCAAACAAACCGCCCAAGCCCATCAACATCAGGCTTACAGTACAGTTCCCGCCAACAAATGTTTTGGCGCCTTTGGCTAGCTGGTCATCAATAACCTTGCGGTTAACCGGATCCAGCACGATCGTCGCTTCATCTTCCATACGCAGGGTGCTAGCGGCATCAATCCAGTAGCCTTTCCAGCCTGCACTGCGCAGGTCTTTGTAGACCGGCTTGGTGTAGTCACCACCCTGGCAGGTGACGATAACATCCAGCGCTTTGAGAGCTTCAATATCGAAGGCATCTTTAAGCGGAGGCACATCTACACCGATATCGGGGCCGGGCTGGCCAACCTGGGAGGTGGTGAAGAACACCGGCTCAATGCCGTTAAAATCACCATCGTCCAGCATGCGCTGCATAAGTACAGAGCCCACCATACCTCGCCATCCCACGAAACCGACTTTCAACATATGAAGTCCTCCTGCAAAAAATGAGTCTCTATATTATACACACTTCTTTACGCTGATTTTGAAACCAGGAGATAGGTTAAGGGCTACCCCTGCGACAGTCCTAGGAGGGGGCGCTGTGAACCCATCCCTGGGCGCTACATTTGCCATCCTTGGCAAATGACCCCCTCTACGGCCTGCCCCAGGCGCCCTTAACGCAGTCACACTGCCATTACTTTACTGCTTGGCAAACGCCGCCAATACCGCATCACCCATAGCGTCTGTGCCAATGGTTTGCATACCTTCTGACGCGATATCCGCCGTGCGCAGGCCGTCATCCAGCACGCTGCCGACGGCGGCTTCAATACGCTCCGCCAGGGCATTTTCATTCAGTGAGTAGCGCAACATCATGGCGACGGAGAGCATCATCGCTAAGGGATTAGCTACATTCTGACCAGCGATATCCGGCGCGCTGCCGTGGCAAGGCTCATACATGCCCTGCCCACTTTCGTTGAGCGATGCGGAAGGCAGCATGCCGATAGAACCGGTGAGCATAGCGGCGGCATCAGAGAGAATATCGCCAAACATATTACCGGTGACCACCACGTCAAATTGCTTCGGTGCACGTACTAGCTGCATAGCGGCGTTATCCACATACATGTGGGTAAGCTCTACGTCCGGATACTCCGGCGCCAAACGCTCCATCACTTCCCGCCATAGAATGGTGACTTCCAGCACGTTAGCTTTATCGACAGAACAAAGCTTCTTGCCACGCTTCTGAGCCATTTCAAACGCAACGCGACCAATGCGTTCAATTTCGCTTTCAGAATAAATATAGGTGTTAAAACCTACGCGCTCGCCATTACGGACTTCAATGCCACGAGGTTGGCCGAAGTAGATCCCGCCTGTCAGCTCGCGAACGATCATAATATCCAGCCCGGCGACCAACTCAGGCTTGAGGCTGGAGGCGCTGGCGAGCTGCGGATAAAGCATGGCTGGGCGCAAATTACCGAATAAACCCAGGTTTTTACGCAGGCCCAACAGCCCTTTTTCAGGACGCTTGGAAAGATCTTCGATTTTATCCCACTTGGGGCCACCCACCGCACCCAGCAAAATAGCGCTGGCCGCTTTGGCTTTTTCCAGAGTTTCCGCGGGCAGCGGCTCACCGTGGACATCGTAGGCAGAGCCACCCACTAAGCCCTCTTCCACTTCAATATCCAAACCCGCTTCTTGGCAAGCTTCTAACAAGCGTGCCGCCTGGGCCGCAATCTCGGGGCCAATACCGTCGCCCGGTAACAATAAAACCTTATGAGTCATGCTGAATCCTTAGCACTTACAACTAAATAACTTAGGGTCAACGGCAGGCCTCTGCGAGGGCGCTGTAAACCCATCCCTAGGCGCTACTTTCGCCATCCTTGGCGAAAGACCCTCGCGTCGACCTGCCCTTGCCCACGCATTGCGAGATCTCAAAAATACTTACGCAGACTGCCGGAATAACCACGGGCGCGCGGCTTTATGTTTCTGCTCAAAGGCGCGAATGGCGTCTTCGTCTTTTAGCGTCAAGCCAATATCGTCCAACCCTTCCAACAAGCAGTGTTTGCGGAACTCATCCACTTCAAACTCTAAAATCTCGCCGCTGGGGGTAATGACGCGCTGATGCTCCAGGTCGACATCCAACTGGTAGCCTTCATTGGCGTCCACTTCGGCAAACAGGCGATCTACTACGTCTTCTGGGAAAGTGATTAGCAGAATGCCGTTCTTGAACGAGTTGTTGTAGAAAATATCGGCAAAGCTAGGCGCAATCACCACTTTGAAACCAAAATCTTCCAGCGCCCAAGGCGCGTGCTCACGAGAGCTGCCGCAGCCAAAATTGCGCCGCGCCAGCAATACTTCAGCACCTTTAAAACGCGGCTGATTCAAGACGAAATCTGGGTTCAGCGGGCGCTGCGAGCAGTCCTGACCCGGCTGGCCTTCATCCAAATAGCGCAGTTCGTCAAACAGATTAACGCCGAAGCCGGTACGCTTGATCGACTTCAAAAACTGCTTGGGGATAATCAAATCGGTGTCGACATTGGCACGATCAAGAGGCGCTACTACACCTTCCAAACGTTCAAATTTTTTCATGGCTTAGGCCTCCTGAGCGTGAGTGGCGTCGTTGGCGGGTAAGCTGCGAACATCAACAAAGTGACCGGCGATCGCCGCTGCCGCTGCCATGGCCGGGCTGACCAAGTGCGTACGGCCACCGTAGCCCTGACGACCTTCAAAGTTGCGGTTAGAAGTAGAGGCACAGTGTTCACCGGCCCCCAGCTTATCCGCGTTCATGGCCAAACACATGGAGCAGCCTGGCTCACGCCACTCAAAACCAGCCTCAATGAAGATTTTATCCAACCCTTCGGCTTCTGCTTGGCGCTTCACCAAGCCAGAACCCGGCACCACCATGGCGAGCTTGATGGAGTCAGCCACCTTTTTGCCCTTGGCGACTTTGGCGGCTTCACGCAAATCTTCGATACGCGAGTTTGTGCAGGAGCCGATAAAGATTTTATCCAACTTGATATCGGTGATTTTCTGGTTGGCGTGAAGGCCCATATATTCCAGTGCGCGAGTGTGGCTGCGCTGCACAGTTTCATCCAGTGCAGCTAGCGGGTCGGGCACTTGACCCGAAATACCGGTGACCATTTCAGGGCTAGTCCCCCAACTCACCTGTGGTTCGATCTCATCAGCCTGCAAAGTAACCACTTTATCGAACTGCGCATCGTCGTCGGAGACAAGATTGCGCCAGTCTGCCACGGCAGCTTCCCACTGCTCTGCGGTAGGCGCAAAGGGGCGCTTGCCCAGGTAATCAATGGTGGTCTCGTCGACTGCAATCAACCCCACCCGAGCGCCCGCTTCGATGGCCATGTTGCAAACGGTCATGCGTCCTTCCATCGAAAGCGAAGCAATTGCACTGCCGGCAAACTCAATGGCGTAGCCGGTACCACCAGCGGTACCAATCTGGCCGATAATCGCCAGCACGACGTCTTTTGCGGTAACGCCAAGGCCAAGCTCACCGTCCACACGTACCTGCATGTTCTTCATTTTTTGCGCCAGCAAGCACTGGGTTGCCATTACGTGCTCGACTTCCGAGGTACCGATACCGTGGGCCAACGCACCAAAGGCACCGTGGGTAGCCGTGTGGGAGTCGCCGCACACCACGGTCATACCCGGCAGCGTTGCACCCTGCTCGGGGCCGACTACGTGGACAATGCCCTGACGCGGGTCGTTGATTTTAAACTCTTCAATGCCGTACTCAAGGCAGTTGTCGTCCAGGGTCTGTACCTGAATCAGCGATACCGGATCTTTGATACCGCTGTTGCCTTCAGCGCGCTCTTTAATCGTAGTGGGCACGTTATGGTCTGGTGTTGCCAAGTTGGCATCCAGGCGCCACGGCTTACGGTTTGCCAGGCGAAGTCCTTCAAACGCCTGGGGCGAAGTCACTTCATGAAGCAATTGGCGATCAATGTAGATTAACGCGGTGCCGTCATCGCGCTGTTTCACCAAGTGCTGATTCCAAAGTTTGTCGTAAAGCGTTTGGCCTGACATGTGGCTCTCCCGGGCGATGCCCATTTCTTGCTAGTTAGTTGTGCTGGCGTCTTCGCACCAGTAATGCAGCGAGTGTTACGCGGCTCGCGCATAAAAGCAATTCATGTTATTCATACTTTAGATTCCAATATGGAATACGTTAAGGATAAGTAAATGGATACCCAAAGCTTACAAGCTTTTGTGGCGGTGGCCGATACGCAAAGTTTCTCACGCGCAGCCGAGCAGCTTCACCTTACTCAGCCCGCCGTTAGCAAACGTATCGCCACTCTGGAGTCCCAGGTGGGCACAAGGCTATTTGACCGAATTGGTCGACGCATCGCCTTAACCGAGGCGGGTAGCGTGCTACTGCCACAAGCACAGCGCATACTTTTTAGCGTTGAGGATAGCCGGCGGGCGCTCGCCAATCTCTCCGGCCAGGTAGGCGGCAAGCTCACCCTGGCCACCAGCCACCATATTGGCCTACACCGCTTACCGCCACTATTAAAGCAGTACACCCAACGCCACCCAGAAGTAGAGCTCGATCTTCATTTTTTGGATTCAGAGCAGGCTTACCAAGGCGTACTGGATGGCACACTGGAAATGGCGGTGGTAACACTGGCGCCCCACCCTCACGAGCAGCTGCAGGTTATTGAACTGTGGCGTGATCGGCTCTGTTTTACCTGTGCTATTGACCATCCACTCGCCTCTCATGCCAAACCCCAAGCTCACACTCACATTCACACTCACCAAGAAGCGTTATCGCTTTCCGCGCTGTGTCATTTTAATTGTGTGATGCCAGGGGCCAAAACGTTTACCGGTTCGTTGATTGCGCAGCGCTTCACTAAAGCAGGGTTAAAACTGCCGGTCAGTATGACAACCAACTATTTAGAAACACTCAAGATGATGTGCAGCGTTGGCTTAGGCTGGAGCCTGCTGCCGGAAAAGATGGTCGATAGTGAGCTAGTAGAGCTTAACGTCGATACTGCCCCTATCCATCGCCCGCTGGGGTATTTAGTACATACCAATCGAACGCTCTCCAATGCAGCGCTCCGGATGATTGAGCAGCTAGAGGCAGCACGGGAGAACAAAGAGGCTCAATAAAAGTGCCTTATTCATCAAATGTTACTGCCTCAACCAAGATTATTGCTCGTCGTACTGCGCAAATGCTTCTTTACCGGTTAGCTGCTTGGTTTTTTCCGCCAAAGAGTAGTAAGCAGGTTTTTGCTCTATAAATATCTGCTCGGTTATTTTCCACGCATCAGTGCTATCCAGAAGGCCAACGGGAAGCGCGTAGTGCCCATTCTGCTTTAACCGATAAAACAAGTGCGTACCACACTGCCGACAAAAACCACGCTCAGCCCAATCTGATGAACTGAACGTTGCTATATGCTCTGCGCCTTTAAAATCCACATCCTCTGCAAAGTCAACGGCAAACATCGGGCCACCTCCCCACTTTCGACACATCGAGCAGTGACAAACGCCGACATGGTTGCTTTTGGTGGTAAGAGTGACGCTAACAGCGCCGCAGAGACAAGCTCCCTGATGAGAAATAGCCATTATCACAGCTCCCTCTAGATTTGTAACATTGTGTAAATAAAATAGAATTTTCTGATGAATAAGCTGTCGGAAAACTCATCAACACAAGATAGCCTAAAAGTGACTGGCACTATTTTAAGAACCAAAAAAATCTTTTAGAGAAAGATATCAACCTCTTTAATCACCCCCACAAGGGCCGATCTCATAGGGGTGTAATGGTTTTTCTCAGCTGTTTTCCTGATGATATCCCTCTTCAAGTTCACGTTTTATTCCAATATTTACTTAAAGATACTCCTATACACTAGAAATATACATTTGATTACAAATCTGTGGTCATTAGCTTTCTGGGTAGGAGTATCACCATGCAAAATCGTCCTAGCTCCCTACTGCCGATTTGCCTGCTCGCCTGCTTAACGTCGGGTGTAGCATATGGGCAAACGACGACCGATGCGCAACGCGAAGCATTCGTTATCCAAGCACGCCAGGGAGCTCTGGAAACATCAATCGACGGCTTAAAAACGCTTTATTACCAAACACGCGATATTCGTGTTCGTGAAGATTTGGTAGCACTACTGGTGCGAGCCGGGCGCCACCAGGAAGCACTCGCCGTTTGCGATTGGTGTCTAACAGAAAATTACAGCGATTCAGAACTCGCCAACCTAGCAGGGGCGGCACGCAGTGCAGGTGATTACGATCAGGCGCTGGAACTGTTTCGAGCGCTCACCTACCGTGACCCTTCCAACGCTCAGGGATGGCTAGGGCAGGCGTTAGTCCATACGGATATGGAAAATTATACCTTGGCGGATATCTCTCTACAGCAATACAACCAAGTAGCGGGTATAACGACGGCGGGCCTTGAGGCAAGGGGCTATTTAGCAGCAAGAACCGCCAATGCCACACAAGAACTGGATGCCCGCCAATCGTTGATAGCGGAAGACCCCAGTAACACGAGTGAACTAAATGCCCTTTATCGGCTGGCGGTAGGCTTGGGTGCTAGCTCTGCAGCACGCCGTATTATGGAAACGAACCCCGAGGTTTTCAGCGATAGTGACCGCCTATGGCTTACTTATTATGAAGGGGTAACCGATATACGCCTGGGTATTCACACTGACCAACCCTCAAGAACCCGCAGCGGCCTAGAACAGCTGAATATTGTTCTGAGCGCACCGGATGCCCCCCAGGAACTCATTACCATTGCCGAATACGACAAGGTAGTGGCTCTAGCTGAATTAAGGCGCTTCTCTGAAGCTGAAGCGCTGGCGGTGAGACTAGAGAATCAACACGGCCAGCTACCCAGCTACGTTGCTCGTGCCAGAGCCCATGCGCTTAATGGGATGGGCCGCCCAGAAGAGGCCATCACGCTTTATGAAAACCTGATTCGGCAATCTCCCAAGCAGGCCACAAACCCTGACGACCCGCTTAATGAAGGGTTGTTCTACAGCTATACCGACGCCCAGCGCTTTCGTGATGCGGATAAGTTGCTAGAACAGTGGCGTGCCAGTGAGCCCGAGCAACGCTTGGACTTCACTCAAACCGTTCGTATCGAAAACCCCAACTACCAGAAAGTATTACTGTTAGAAGTGCTACTTGATGCCTGGCGCGGCCGTGAAGCTGAGGCCAGCGAACGCCTTGCCGCGTATCAGGCTCAAGCGCCAGCTGACCCTTACTTATGGATCATCAAAGGCGATATCGAACGCTCCA
Organism: Halomonas sp. MES3-P3E; assembly: GCF_002836035.1. Taxonomy (NCBI): domain Bacteria; kingdom Pseudomonadati; phylum Pseudomonadota; class Gammaproteobacteria; order Oceanospirillales; family Halomonadaceae; genus Halomonas; species Halomonas sp. MES3-P3E. The sequence continues at coordinate 42,682 of NZ_PJBT01000010.1, forward strand.
GAGGCTGGCCACGAAAAGCCGAGGAGTCTTATCAGCAAGCGATGTCCTTATTGCCTCCTGATCAGCAAGAAGTCGCCGAACATGGTGTCTTGCTTTCGCGGTTACAGCGTGGCCAATGGAAAGGCACGACCAGCGAGATAGCAACAGAAATTGCAACCGCACGACCAAGCGCATCACGGGACGATATGGCCCGCGAGTGGCGAGAACAGCGTGCACCGCAACTAAGCTCCACCGTCGAGCGTAGCAAAGGCCAAGGTAGCGGCACGCAGGCATCTCGTGAGTGGCGCTATGAAGTACTTTTGGAAGGACCTCGTAATGACAACGGTTCCCGCCCTTTTGCTCAGCGCATTGGCCAGTATGGGGAGTTTGAAGATGAGGATCTTTATGCTTCTTACAACGTGGCGGGTTACGAATGGAACCTGCACCCCGCCACGGTAACGCTGGCGGCAGGCCATGGGTCTCAGCTTAACGAGGACTTCCTGGCGCTTGCCGAACTGCAGTACGCCCCAACGGATCACATCACCACGACGCTGGGTGTCGAAATCAACACCACTGATACACCGCTGCGGGCGCTGCGGGACGGTATCAATGCCGACCGCTACCGGGCTGAAGTGGCCTATCGAAAAGATGAGCGCGGCGCAGGTGCGCTCGGCGTCATGGCCACGGACTTTGAAGATAGCAACCTTCGGCAGTCTGTTTACGGTTACTGGAATCAAACGCTCTACCACCTGGACCGTTGGCAGGTTAATGGCGGGGTTCAAGCTTCTGCATCACGCAACGATGACGTTGAAGCCAGCTATTACAATCCAGAGCGCGATGCCAGTTTAGCAGGCGTCCTGTCAGTTAATTATGAGATCCCGATCGATTACCGGCAGTCCTTTATCCAAACCGTTTCCCTAGGTTCAGGCCGCTACTGGCAAGAAGACTTCGACAGCGAAAACACCTGGTCAATTGGTTACCAACATAGCTGGGAGTTAGCCCCCAACGTGAACTTTGAATACGGCATCGCCCGCGAAAGAGCCGTCTACGACGGCGTTCCTGAATACGACAACGTTATTTCAGCCGGTTTTGTATGGAGATTCCTATGACACTCTGGCGCGTCATTATGATGAGCGCGGTTCTGCTTGTTATCGTCAATATTCAGCAGGCTCAAGCCGCACGCTCAGCGGATGATTATGTGATGATCAGCTACCACGATGTCGTGGACTCCACGGTCACGCCCGATCTAGATATTTATTCACAGACGATTACACGTGGCCGACTAGTCGAACACTTCAACCTGATTGCCTTAGGCGGCTATCAACCAGTGAGTTTACAGCAGATCATCGATGCCAAAGCGGGCAGGCAACCCCTGCCTGAAAAAGCGGTACTGCTGACGTTCGATGACGGTTATCGCAGCTTTTACGATATTGTTTTCCCGCTGCTCAAGCTATACGACTTCCCTGCGGTGCAGGCAGTGGTAGGCAGTTGGCTGGATGTGCCAGCAGGCGGACAAGTGCCCTACGGCAAAATCAACCTCCCCCGCGAACGCTTTCTATCCTGGGAACAAGTTAAAACCCTAGATGAATCACCACTGGTAGAAATTGCCTCCCACACTTACAACCTTCACTACGGCGCTGTCGGTAACCCGATGGGCAATGAGCAAGCAGCTGCGGTGACTAGCATTTGGAACGCGGGCAATGGTTATGAAAGCGAAGCGGACTACATCGAACGCATACGCAATGATATGGCACGGACGCAGCAGCAATTCCAAGAAAAAATAGGCAAGGGTCCGCGCGTGATGGTATGGCCCTACGGCGCCTACAGTGAAGCGACGCTCAATATCGCCTCCGAATATGGCATGAAGTACACCTTCAGCCTACTCGGTGAGCCCAACCGGCTTAACGATTCCATGCGCAGCATGAACCGCTTCCTGATTGACCAGGAAACCACCCTGGAAACAATTGAGGAGATTCTTTCTAACCGCTTATGGGAGACAGAAGAGCAACGCATTGTGCACGTTGACTTGGATTACGTGTATGACCCGGACCCCATCCAGCAAGAACAAAATCTGGACCGATTAATTGAACGTATTTCACGTTACGGCGTCAGCACCGTTTACCTTCAGGCCTATTCTGACCCGGATGGCGACGGTGTGGCCGATGAACTCTACTTTCCCAACCGCCACTTACCGGTAAGAGCCGACCTTTTCAACCGGGTTGCTTGGCAGTTAAAGAAACGCGCCAATGTGAAGGTGTATGCATGGATGCCGGTACTATCGTTTGATCTGGGGGATGGTTATCAATACGTCACAGATGTAAGAACCGGTAATGAGTCTCCAGACCACTACCGCCGACTCTCGCCCTATGTGATCGAGAACCGCAACACCATTCGTGAGATCTACCTAGACCTTGGCCGCCTAACCAAGTTTGACGGTCTGCTATTCCACGATGATGCCTTCTTTACCGACTTTGAAGATGCCAACCCCGAGGCATTGGACGCCTATGAGCGGGCGTCGTTACCCCGCGATATTAACGCCATTCGTAACGACGAAAACTTGATGGCCACCTGGGCCCGCTTTAAGGGAGAACACCTGACCGACTTCACGCTAGAGCTGGAGAAAGCAGCTAACTACTATCGCCAGTCCGACAACAAGGTATTCACGACCTCTCGCAACCTGTATGCCGTCACGGTGATGGAGCCGCGCAGCAAGCGTTGGTTTGCCCAAGACATGCAGAATTTCGCCTCGGCTTACGACTTCGTTGCCGTGATGGCCATGCCCTATATGGAAAAAGCCGAGAACCCCAACCAGTGGCTGAGAAGCCTAGCCCAGCGTTCACTGGAACAGGTGAGCGCTGACCAACTGGTGTTCGAGCTACAAGCTCAAGATTGGAACACCCAAACCCCCATTCCCAGTGCAGAGATAGCCCAGTGGGTACGCATACTGCGCGAAGAAGGTATTAAAAACATTGGCTACTACCCGGATGATTTTCATCAAAACCATCCTGATATCAATGTGATGAGACCGGTATTTTCCATCGGACGTCGATTCAGGGCCATCCAATGAACATACTCGACCACCTAGCCATCTTTACCCTCGGCTATCCCAGCCTGATGGCAACCATATGGATATGCGGGGGCATCTACTTCTACGTTCATTGGGAGCGCAAGCAGCCCTGGCCCACCACCTTCACGTGGGATGAAAATGCCCCGAAAGTATCTGTGCTGTTGCCCTGCTATAACGAAGAGGCCAATGTGGATGAGACCATTTATCACCTCTTTAAACAGAATTACCCGTTCATGGAAGTTATTGCCGTTA
>NZ_PJBT01000011.1:0-43526 GCF_002836035.1 Halomonas sp. MES3-P3E
GCCATAAAAGCCATCAAATAAAACACCGCCTCAACGCCGTAAAAATAGCCTGCCAAGGCTGCTAACACGGCAGCGGTGGCATTGCCGCCATGGTTATAGGCCTGGTTTTGCCCCAACTGATGAGCAAGCCCCGTCTGGCCCACTAAGCCTAGGGTTAAGCTGAGCATAGCGGGGCCAATGGCCGCCGCGGCGATACCCGTGGCAATCTGTGAAAACGCAATAAACCAGGTTTGTGGCCAGAACAATAGGACCAGATTGACGGTGGCTACCAATACCGCACAGCCCACCACCAACAAACGTTTATAGCGTGTAGCATCTGCTAACATACCGGCGGGCGTTGTCGCTATCAGGCTAGCAAACCCGGCAATGGTCATCACGAAGCCGATTTCAGCGGGCGACCATCCCAGCGCCACAAGGTAAATGCCTAAAAACGGACCGAGGCCATCGCGCACATCGGCCAGCGAAAAATTTACCAACGACAATGCACGCGTCGAGCGTAAAACGGCAGGCTGCTGATTATTCATGGATGTTCCTATCACAACGACTACCGATCAAAATGTGGCTACCATCAGCATCAGGCAAGCCGCGCGAAGCAACAATGACAGCAATATCTTATACCAACCCAGTACGTGAGTAGGACAGCTGAATTTCAACGTATAGCAATTTAAGGTATGGCAAGCAGCAGAATAAGCGCATGTCGCTAAACGTTGATTGAACCGGTAGCGACAAACGCCCCGGCCACCCTCTATACTAGCAACTTATACTAAAGTCTAAACAACATCCTAAGAGACCCTATGCCCATTTCTTTGCCGCTGCGGCGCCTTTGGACGCTGGATAAATTCGCCTACAGCCTGCGCGTGTTTATAGCCTTCAGCGGTGCGCTGCTGTTTAGCGGCTTAATGGGCAATGTGGCTCTGGTGATTCCCCTCTTTCTGGGCATCATCGCCTGTGCATTGTCTGAAACTGACGACAGCTGGCAAGGTCGCTTTCAAGCCCTGATGGTGACGCTGGTGTGCTTTACCTCGGCGTCTTTTATTGTCCAGTGGCTGTTTCCCTGGCCGTGGCTGTTCGTGGTGGGCCTGGGCATTTCAACGTTTACCCTGATCATGCTGGGCGCTATCGGGCAGCGTTACGCCACGATAGCCTCCGGCACGTTAATCCTGTCGATTTACTCGATGATCAATATTGAGCAGCACGGCGGCGTTGATGAAGATGTGGCCACGCGCCAACTGCTGCTGTTGGCGGGGGCGGTCTGGTACGGGTTAATTTCGATCGTATGGTGCGCGCTATTTTCGCGCCAACCGGTGAAGCAGAGCATGGCGCGAGTGTACAAGGCGCTGGGCGAGTTTCTGATTCTGAAGTCGGCGCTATTCGAGCCGGTGCGGGGCGTAGACGTGGAGGCGCGCCGGGTAGCACTGGCACGCCAGAACGGCAAAGTGGTCGATGCCCTGAATCAAGCCAAAGAGATGATTTTTAGACGGCTTGAAGGCCAGCGCGGAGACCGCAAGCTTAACCGCTACCTGCGTATCTACTTTATCGCTCAGGACATTCATGAACGCGCCAGCTCCACTCACTACCCGTACAGCGCGCTCAGCAAAGCGTTCTTCCATCATGATGTGCTGTTTCGCTGCCAAAGGCTGCTGGATCAGCAGGGGCGCTCCTGTCGCCAGCTAGCCAAATCGCTGCTACTCAACCGGCCGTTTGACCATCAGCAGAGTGAAGAGGCGCTGGCCGATTTACACGCTTCGATTGAGAACTTACGCGACCGAGGTAAGCCCGAGTGGCGTCCGCTACTTTATCCACTAAGTGCGCTGGCAGATAACCTAGCCACGTTGGAAAACCAGCTCGCCAGTGCCCACAATCCTGGTGTCAGCGATGAACGGCGCGACAGCTCGCTTTATGACCGCTCACCGTCCAGTGTGCTGGAAGCATGGAAGCGGGTGCGCCTCAACTTTACCCTTGGCTCGCCCACCTTTCGTCACGCCGTGCGGCTCTCGATTGCGTTAATGACGGGCTACGGGATTCTGCAATGGATCGACCCCGAACAGGGTTTCTGGATTCTGCTCACCACCCTGTTTGTCTGCCGACCCAACTTCGCTACCACGCGACGCTTCTTATCACAGCGGATTATGGGCACGGTCCTGGGGCTGTTGGTGGGCTGGGCGTCGATCAGCCTTTTCCCGCACCCGCTGGTGCAGAGCATGATCGCCGTGGCCGCTGGGGTGTCGTTCTTCGCCAACCGCGAAAAACACTACGTGATTGCCACTGCCTCCATCACGCTACTGGTGCTGTGCAGCTTCAACCAGGTAGGGGATGGTTTTGACCTGATCTTGCCCCGCCTGTTTGATACCTTGATTGGCTCGCTGATCGCGGGCTTAGCGGTGTTTTTTATTTTGCCCGACTGGCAGGGGCGCAGGCTTTACCGCGAGGCCGCCAATGCGCTGAATAACCACCGCCGCTACCTGGAAGAGATTATCCATCAGTACGAGGAAGGTAAGCAGGATGACTTGGCCTATCGCCTAGCCCGGCGCAATGCTCATAACGCTGACGCGGCACTCTCCACGCTACTCACCAATATGCTCCACGAGCCAGGGCACTACCGTAAACTGGACGCAGACAATGGCCTGCGCTTTCTGGTGCTCTCCAACACTCTGCTTAGCCACCTTTCAGCACTAGGCGCCCACCGCCATCAGTTGGCAGATGATGAAGACGACGCCACTTTGGTACCGGTAGCAAAACGCATTGGAGAGCTGTTGGGTCAGATCGCAGAACAGCTGAATAAACGCCAGCCGATAGAGGCGCTAACGGATCAAACCGCCAAACTGTTAGCCCAATTAGAAGGGCAGAATACCGCTATTACGGATGAAAAAGCCGTCGCCCTTTATCGCCCTATTCAGAGCCAGCTCCGTCTTATTACAGAGCAGCTCGCCCCGCTAGGCGAGGCGGCAAATCGATTAGTGGGAAGCGAAGCGCCCACCGCCAGCAGTACAGCGGCTTAAACCTGCCCATAGCGCCCTGCGGCTTCGCCTAACCAACGGCGTACCAGCACGGCGGTAATCTCAGGATTGCCCTGTAGCGTTTGGGCCATGGTGCTCACTCGTTCCAGAAGGTCGGCATCGCGTTCCAGGTCGGCAATTTTCATCTGTGCCAAGCCGGTTTGGCGGGTGCCGAGTACTTCGCCGGGGCCGCGGATTTCCAGGTCTTTCTCGGCGATGCGGAAGCCGTCAGTAGTTTCGCGCATCACTGCCAAGCGCTGGCGGGAGCTTTTCGACAGCGGCGGATGATAGAGCAGCACACAGAAGCTTTCCGTGCTGCCGCGGCCTACCCGGCCGCGCAACTGGTGAAGCTGCGAAAGCCCCAGACGCTCGGGGTTTTCGATAACCATCAGGCTGGCGTTGGGCACATCCACCCCCACCTCAATGACCGTGGTAGCCACCAGCAGATCCAGCTCCCCCGCTTTGAAGGCAGTCATCACCTCGGCTTTCTCGCTTGATTTCATCCGTCCATGCACCAAGCCCACCGCCAACTCAGGCAGCGCCTCCGTTAGCTCATCACGGGTAACTTCGGCGGCCTGACACTGCAGCACGTCGGACTCATCAATCAGCGTACAGACCCAATAGGCCTGACGACCCTCGCTGCAGGCCAGTCGAATGCGCTCAACCACTTCGGGGCGGCGCTCATCGGGCACCACCACGGTTTTCACCGGCGTACGGCCGGGAGGCAGCTCGTCGATCACCGACACATCCAGATCCGCGTAGGCGCTCATGGCCAAAGTGCGGGGGATCGGCGTAGCAGTCATAATCAATTGGTGCGGGGTAAGCCCGCCCGCTTCGCCTTTCTCGCGCAATGCCAGGCGCTGGTGCACGCCAAAGCGGTGCTGCTCATCAATAATCGCCAGCCCCAAGCATTCAAAGTGCACGTCGTCCTGAAACAGCGCATGGGTGCCCACCACCATACGCGCACGGCCATCGGCAATCGCTGCCTTGGCATCCAGCCGCGCTTTGCCTTTAAGCTTGCCCGCCAGCCACGCCACTTCAATACCCAGCGGCTCAAACCAGGCTTTAAACGAGCGGTAGTGCTGCTCGGCGAGGATTTCAGTCGGCGCCATAATCGCCGCCTGACAATTGCCCGCCAAAGCGCTCAGCGCGGCCATGGCGGCGACCACGGTTTTTCCCGAACCCACATCACCCTGAATCAGCCGTAGCATTGGCGCCGGGCGGCTTAAATCGTGGCTGATCTCTTCCAGCACGCGGCGCTGGGCGCCGGTTAGCGCAAACGGTAATTGGGCCAAAAAGCGCGCCTGCAGGCTGCGCCCAGAGGGCAGCGTGGGCGCGCCATCGGCCTGAATACGCAAGCGAACCTCGCGCAGGCTAAGCTGGTGAGCAAGCAGCTCTTCCAGCGCTAAACGCCGCGTGGCCGGGTGCTGGCCGCTGGTGAGTTGCTCGATGTTCACATCGGGCGGTGGCTGATGTAACAGGTGCAGGCTGGCGTGCAAGCCCGGCAGCTGAAAGCGCTGAAGCAGCGTATCGGGAATGACATCGGGCAAGGCCTCGGGGGCACTGTCGAGAAGCCCAAGCGCCTGTTGAGCCAGAGCGCGCAGCCGGGGTTGGTTCAAGCCTTCCGTGGTGGGGTAAATGGGTGTGAAATACTCATCGACCGGCGTTTCACTGCCACCACTGAGGCGGTATTCGGGGTGATAGATCTCTAAACCGGTTGCCCCGGCCCGCGCTTCACCGAAGGCGCGTACCGTCGCACCAGGGCGTAGCTGTTGCTGCTGGGCAGGCGAAAAGTGAAAAAAGCGCAGGCTCAGAATGCCGCTGGCATCACGCAGGCGTACCAACAGGCTGCGGCGGCGACCTTTAACCACATCGCAGGCGGTCACTTCGCCTTCGATCACCGCCTCCTGCCCTGCCCGCAGCAGGCCAATCGGCGTCAGCCGCGTACGGTCCTGATAGCGCAGCGGCAGGTGAAACAGTAGATCGCTGACCCGCTCAATCCCCAGCCGGCCAAGCTTCAGCGACAACGCTTCGCCCACGCCTTTCAGCGCGGTGATGGGCGCGGAGAGATCGCTCATGGGGCGCTTTTCACGGCCTGAGTAGGCTGCTGGCAGTGGCTGATCGCCTGAATCAGCGCCTCAATGGCTTTAGGGCGTGGAAAGCTCGCTCGCCAGGCAATCGCCACGGTGCGCGACGGTGCTGGCGCCACAAACGGCCGACTGACCAGTAGGGCGTTTTCATACTGATTAGTGCCCAACGCCGACTGCGGTAGAACGGTAATCCCCAGCCGGGAAGCGACCATATGGCGAATGGTTTCCAGCGAGCCCCCTTCCGCAATCAGCGTGTTGTTAGGACTGTTGAGCTTTTGGGTAATCGCCGGGCAGGCTTCCAGAATCTGATCGCGGAAGCAGTGACCTTCACCGAGCAATAGCAGGCGCTCTTCGAGTAAATCCTCTTTATTGATCGCTTCGCGCGACACCCAAGGGTGATTGGCGGGCATCAATACCTCAAAGTCTTCCTCGTAGATGGCCTTTGTCACTACATCGGTTTCTGTAAACGGCAGTGCCACAATGATGACATCCAGCTCACCGCTTCTGAGTTTGGCGCGCAGCGTGCCAGTCATGCCTTCTTCAATATACAGCGGCATCTGCGGGGCCGCATTTGCCAGCGCAGGGACCAGATGAGGAAACAGGTAGGGCCCGATCGTATAAATCGCGCCAATGCGCAGCGGGTTGGCCAACTGGTCTTTGCCGCTACTGGCCAGCTCGAAAATCAGCGTGCTCTGTTCCAGCACACGCTGCGCCTGAGCAACGATCTTTTCACCCAGCGGGGTAACTTGTACGGTGGACTTAGAGCGCTCAAATAGCGGCGTTTCAAGCTCCTCCTCCAGCTTTTTCACCGCCACGGAGAGTGTGGGCTGTGAAACGTGGCAGCGTTCTGCCGCGCGTCCAAAATGGCGCTCCTGGGCGAGGGTTACGATGTAGCGAAGTTCTGTTAAAGTCATAGCGGTGCCAGTGGCATCCTCTCGTAGCAGCTTGTGACTAGGGTATGTACGAAAACAGTGTTTGTACGAAAATAGTGTTGTACGAAAAACCTAGCATCATAGCAGTCAGCGGGATGGTAAAGGACAAGCAAGCTCTGCCGACGGTTTTCTCACCCGACAATGACACAGTTCAATGTCAACGTTGGTAGAGACTTTGCATCTAATAGGGAATATTAATCAAGAGGAGTGAGCACGGTGAAGCTAACCGTACTGATTATCGGCTGTGGCGATATTGGGATCAACCTTGGGCGCGAGTTGCTTGAGGAAGGGCACCAAGTGATTGGGATGCGGCGCAACGTCGAGGCCTTAAAAGGCACCGGCATTAAACCGCTGAAGCTGGATTTAAACGACCTCGAAGATGCCGATGCCAAAAGTCTTCCTCACGCCGACTATGTGGTTTATACCGTCAGCGCTGACCGTTTCGAAGAAAGTGCCTATCAAACCGCCTACCCAGAAGGGTTAAAGCGCGTTCTGAGTGTGATGGAGCAGCACAAGACGCCACCACGCCGGGTGTTTTTCGTCTCTTCAACCAGCGTACATGGCCAGCAGGAAGGCGAAGTAGTCAATGAAGAGAGCCCCACTGACCCCAGCAGCTTCTCTGGCACATTGATGTGCGAAGCCGAACAGGCGCTGATCAATCATTCGCTCCCTGGCACAGTCATTCGCTTCTCAGGCATTTACGGCCCAGGTCGTGACCGGCTGATTCATCAGGTCGCTGAAGGCCGCGTGGCGGCAATCACCCCAGTGATCTATTCTAATCGCATTCACCGCGACGACTGCACCGGCATTATCGCCCACCTGATTCGCTATCAAGAGAGCGGTGAAACGCTGGCCGATATCTACCTGGGCAGCGACTGCGAGCCGGTCACCATGCATAACGTGATGACGTGGTTGGCGACTCAGCTTAAAGTAGAGGCCACCGAGACCATGCAGTCCCCTTTGCGCCGTCGGACCAGCAAGCGTTGCGATAACCAGCGCATCTTGAGCACTGGTTATCAGTTCCGCTTCCCCAGCTACCGCGAAGGCTATTCACAGGTGCTCAAAGAGGGCGGCTTCCTAGAGGTGAACCAGGTCTAACCGATTAGGTTAATCGCCAATCACCATCACCGCTTCCGCTTCCACCTGACTGCCTTTGGGCAGCGCTTTCACGCCAACAGCGGCTCGGGCGGGGAAAGGCGCGGTGAAGAACTCTTCCATGACTTGGTTAACAATCGCAAAGTTATCCAAGTCGACCAAATAGAGATTCAGCTTAACGATATCGCTCAGCGAACCTGCCGCTTCTTCACACACTGCTTGCAGGTTGGTGAAGACCTGACGTGCCTGAGCTTCAAAATCCTCAGAGACAATCGTCATGGTGGTAGGGTCTAGCGGAATCTGGCCCGAGAGATACACCGTGTTCCCCGCTTTAATAGCCTGGGAGTACGGGCCAATAGCAGCGGGTGCTTTGCTGGTGTTGATAACAGCCTTATTGCTCATGCGATGTCTCGCTCCTTCAGTGGGTAATAAGTCGTTCTAATTAGTGCCCTGCCCACTCAGCCAATAGTAAACACTACCGATATACCATCAGCATGCTGTTATAGGCGTATTAGTTGGCGAGTCGGGTAATTTTGCTAACGTTGGGTAGATTTCGGATGCGTTTAATAATGCGTGCCAGATGCACGCGTCCTTTCACTGACAGCGTCAAATTAACGGTGGAAAGCCGGGCATCGCGCTCTTCAATGCCGATACGCTCGATATTGGCATCGGCATCGGTGACCAGTCCGGCCAGTTCTGCCACCAGCCCTCGGCGGCTCTCAATTTCAATACGCAGTGCCACCGGGAAGTCTTCATCAATCGTGTCCGACCATTCCAGCGCGAAGAGCTTATCGGGGTCGTTTTTATCCGCAACGTTTTTACATTCGGCGCGGTGAACGACCAAGCCTTTGCCGGTAGAAAGGTGGCCCACCACAGGGTCGCCCGGTAGCGGGTGGCAGCAGCGCGCAAAGTTAGTCACCATGCCTTCACTACCGCTGATCACCACGGCTTTGCTGCCTTCAATTCCCGCGGGATGCTCATAAGTATCATCACCGTGGGCGGCATCCACTAGGCGCCGAGCCACCACGTGCGTCATACGATTGCCTAGCCCCAGCGATTCCAATAGAGACTCTTCTGAAGAGACATCCAACTCTTTAAAGGCGCGTTTAATGGCGCTTTCATCCAGCTCTTCCAGGCTGGTATCAAACGGCGCCAGGGCTTTATTGAGCAAGCGCCGACCCAGCATGACAGCTTCGGTCTGCTGCTGGTATTTCAGCGCATGGCGGATAGCCGAGCGCGCCTTGGCGGTGGTCACAAAGCTAAGCCAGGCAAGGTTCGGGCGCGCACCAGGGGCGGTAATAATTTCCAACGTCTGGCCGCTCTCTAAGCGTGTCGAGAGCGGTGCCAAGTGACGGTCAATCCGGCAAGCAATACAGTTATTGCCAATATCCGTGTGTACGGTATAAGCGAAGTCGATCACGGTCGCGCCTTGCGGCAGCTCCATGATGTCGCCTTTGGGGGTAAACACGTAGATATCATCAGGGAACAGGTCGTTTTTAACGTGTTCGATAAACTCTAGCGAATCGCCAGCGTGGCGCTGCATCTCCAGCAAACCTTTCACCCAGGCGCGAGCACGAGCGTGGCTGCCTTCGGCAATCGGGTGCGACGTTTGCCCTGCCTTGTAAAGCCAGTGAGCGGCAATACCGTTATTGGCCATCGCTTCCATCTCACGGGTACGTATCTGTACCTCAATAGGCATACCGCGAGAACCAAACAAGGTGGTATGCAGGCTCTGGTAGCCGTTCGCTTTGGGAATCGCAATATAGTCTTTAAAGCGCCCCGGTACCGGCTTATAGAGGTTATGCACCACGCCTAAAATTCGGTAACAGCTGGCCACATCTTCGGTAATGATGCGAAATCCAAACACATCCATAATTTCGGCGAAGGGCTTACGCTGGTCGCGCATCTTCTTGTAGATCGACAGTAGATGTTTTTGCCGGCCAATCACTGTGCCGTTCAGGCCATCTTCATCCAGGCTTTTTTGCAGCGATGACTGGATTTCACGCATCGCGCTGCGCCGATGCCCACGCGCTTTAGCCACCGCACGCTTAATGCGTTCGGCGCGCATCGGGTGAATCGCTTGAAAAGAGAGATCCTCAAGCTCAACACGAATCGTGTTGATGCCCAACCGCCCGGCAATGCGGGCATAAATTTCCAGGGTTTCGCGGGCAATGCGGCGCTTTTTATCAGGGCGCAAGGCGCCCAGGGTGCGCATGTTATGCAGCCGGTCGGCCAGCTTAACGATGATAACGCGGATATCCCGCGACATCGCCAGCACCATCTTCTGGAAATTTTCCGCCTGGGCGACGGCTTTGTCTTCAAAGGTGATTTGGGTAAGTTTGGATACCCCATCGACCAGTTCTGCTACCGGTTTGCCAAACTGAGCCTCCAGGGCCTTTTTGGAAACGCCGGTATCTTCGATAACGTCATGCAGCATGGCGGCCATCAGGCTTTGATGGTCCATGTGCATATTGGCAAGAATATTCGCTACCGCCAGCGGATGGGTAACGTAAGGCTCGCCGGAACGCCGCCGCTGGCCGTCGTGGGCCTGCTCAGCATAATAAAAGGCACGTTTGACCTGCTGGATTTCATCCGGGGGTAAATAGCCGCCGAGTCGATCGGCCAGGTCATCAATGGTGAACATCTACCGCGCCTCTATCGGTTCGTTGCAACGTTAGTCGTCGATATGAGTAGGCGCCATGGCTGGGCGCGGACGCACAGCGGCTTCAACTGGCTCGTCCAATACCGTGTGATCCACCAGGCCTGCGGCAATTTCACGCAGCGCCATGACCGTGGGCTTGTCATTTTCCCATGGCAGCAGCGCATCGCGGGAGCCACGCGCCAGCTGACGAGCGCGCTGGGTGGAAATCATCACCAGCTTGAAACGGTTTTCAACATTTTCAAGACAATCTTCAACGGTTACGCGAGCCATGGGAGCCTTCCTGTTATGACGGAACCGGGCCGACACCGTAGAGAACGGCGCCGACCCAGTGAAAAAAATGGTGCGACAAAAATAGTGCAACGCAATAGAAAGTAGTAGAACCTGATAGATTACTCGACCGCAGGCGCCTGTGACAAGAGTGCAGCTAACAGTGGCGCATGGCGCTCACACATTACCGGGCGGCTTAAACGTCGGCTGATGACTAATGATTGTAACTCTTGCAGCGCCGTCGTGAAGTCATCATTCACTACCAAGTAATCATATTCGTGGTAATGGGACATTTCGCTTATTGCATCGCGCATACGCCGGGCAATCACCGCATGCTCATCGGTGCCACGGCTAGCAAGGCGCCGCTCTAACTCTTCGCGTGAAGGGGGAAGTATAAAAATCGACACCGCATCAGGCATTTGCTCACGCACTTGCTGGGCGCCCTGCCAATCGATCTCCAGAATAACATCCTGCCCAGCTGCCAGTAATACCTCGACCGCCTTCCGCGAAGTACCGTAGTAATTATCAAAGACGTTGGCATACTCAAAGAACTCGCCGCGCGCGATCATCGCTTCAAACTCAGCCACATCGATAAAATGATAATTCACGCCATCCACTTCACCCTCGCGCTTGGCACGTGTGGTATGCGAGACCGACACCTGAATCCCATCCAGGCTTTCAATTAGCTCGCGCACCAAGCTAGTCTTGCCAGCACCCGACGGAGCAGAAACGATAAAAAGCGTACCTTGGGACATGAAGCGCGTTCCCCTCAGTTGGCAAAATAAGTAGCGAAAATAAGTAGCAAAGAACAGTAAAGCGACTGCAGCAGAGCAGTAAGGCTGCGCAGTATCGCACACCCATCGCTGCGACTGTAGCGTTGGCAGCGACATACAGGGAGGTAAGCATGCGCAGTACGCTATTTATTTTAGGCCTGATTGCACTGGGTGTAGCCCTGCAAAAAGGCATTATTGAGATTCCCCGCCACTGGGCGCCCTGGGCTCCGCTACACATTGACGACCCCATCACACCGGTCACTCAACTGAAGCTAAGCCGCTTGGCCGATGACCGCGCCGGCTGTTTAGCGGCGTTAGATACGGTGCCCGAAGGCGAGCTGCGCTACACGCCGCTGGCCGATTACACCCCCACGGCAAGCTGCCCGCTTTCCAATGTCGTGCGCATGCAATCAAGCGATGTGGCATTTAATCGGAGCTTCGTGGCGTCCTGCCCCATGGCACTGGCGTGGGTGATGTATGAACGCCACGCGTTACAGCCTGCCGCCGAGGAAATTATAGGCAGCCGGGTGAGTCAGGTTAACCATGTAGGCAGCTTTGCTTGTCGTAACGTGTATGGCCGCGAAACGGGCAGACGCAGCGAACACGCCACCGCCGAAGCGCTGGATGTGGTGGGGTTTCAGTTTGAGAATGGCCAGCGTATTACGCTGATTAACGACTGGGATGATGAAGGTGCAACGGGGGAGTTTTTACGCGCCGCGCGGGATGGTGCCTGCAAGACCTTCGGCAACATATTAGGGCCGGATTACAACGCCGCGCATGCCGATCACTTTCATATGGGCATGCGCGGATTTCGTCTGTGTCGCTAACGTATCAACCGCCCTTATTCGAGGTTGATATCGTCTTCATCCGTAGCTGCACCGGTGGCGGCGCCAATACCACCGCCAATGACAGCGCCTTGCGTCATACTACCGCCTGTAGCTGCCGCTGCACCAGCGCCCACGGCCGCACCTACGCCAGCACCACTAGCAGTCCGCTCGCCGGTAGAGGTACCACAGCCTGCCAAGCCGATAGTCAACGCTACCACTGCGCCTAGAGTCACTGAACGTGTCGTTTTAAATACTTGAGTGTGCATACTCATCTCCTTATGGGTTGCTGCTTTTTCACCTTAGAGAGGATTCGCCGTCTTTGCCATATTAATTATCACTGTTCGATAACTATGCAAAGTTTATGCACAATTAGCCAACGCTAGACACGCTGGGCCACGGCCCCATAGGTGCGCTTTTCCAGCCAGCGCCCAGCCGCAAAAATCACTAAGCCGCACAATGCCAATCCAGCGCCCACCAACCCGGTGCTCGACCAGCTAAATCCCGCACTGATCGCCAGGCCCGCTAGCCACGCCCCTAAAGCGTTAGCCCCATTAAAGGCCGCATGATTGAGTGAGGCCGCCATGGTTTGTGCATCTTCCGCCACATCCATCAAGCGGGTTTGTAAAGACGGTGCCAGCGCCATGCTGGTGCCCACCAACCCGACAAACAGCAACCCTGTCCAGGTGTTATTGGCTGCAAAGTAGAACAGCCCCTGAACCACCGCACACCACACTAAGATGAGCGGAATAGCGCGCATCAGGTTTTTATCCGCCATGCGCCCGCCGATTAAATTACCGGCAATGGAACCCAGACCAAAAATCACCAGCACCAGCGGCCCCAGCGCTTCGCTCATGCCCGCCTGCTGGGTCAACGTCGGCATCACGTAACTAAAAATCGCAAACATGCCGCCACAGCCAATGCAGGCGAGGGCTAATGCGACTAATACACGCTGTTTTAATAATGCGGAGAGCTCGCGTAGCGGGCTCGCAAAGGTATCCACCGGCTGAACCGGCACATAAAACCTGATTAACAGGGCGGTGAGCAGCGCAATGCCCCCGACCCCCACAAACGCGATTTGCCAGCCAAACAGATTTCCTGTCCAGGTGCCCAGCGGCGCCCCAATCAGAATCGCCACCGTTAAGCCCATCATCACCCGGGAGATAGCCCGCGCCCGCTGGTCGACCGGCACCGCCCCCGCCGCCACCAGCGCCGCGATGCCAAAATAAGCCCCATGCGGTAAGCCAGCCAGAAAACGCAGGCCCACAAATGACCAAAACCCCGGCGCCATGGCACTGGCAATATTGCCCACGGCAAATACCAGCATCAGCACGATCAACAGCAGCCTTCTGGGCGCCCGTGCAGCCAGCGCGGAAATCAGCGGTGCGCCGACCACCACGCCCAGGGCGTAGCTACTAATTGCATAGCCCACCTGGGGCACGGTCACGGCTAAATCGCCCGCCACGCGGTTCATCAAGCCCATGATGACAAACTCGCTGGTGCCGATACCAAAGCCACCCAGCGCCAACACAAATTCAGCCAAGCGCGGGTTACGCGCCAGCCCTTGAGACGACGATGCTGTCGTATCCTGCATGTTTTTCTCCTTGGGATATCGCACTGGTGGCATCTCGGTTAGCGTTAAATGATCGCAGGATTAGACGAAAGTAGAAACACGCCGCGCTCAAAAAGTTAGCGGGCAAAGAAGATAAGCGCCGCGGTTTCCCACTTCTACGCTCGCTTTGCTAGTGTGAGGCTTTTACTAAACGCGTGAGGCAATGATGACGCCCGACACCATTGAACAAGCCATGCAAGCGTTAGCTCAAGCCGACCCAGATATTGCCCGCGCCTACCCATTGGTCGGGCCTCCTGGCCCACGCCAGCGCGACCAAGGCTTTGCGACGTTTTTCAGTACTATCGTTAGCCAGCAGCTCTCCACCGAAGCGGCTCGCGCCATTATGGGCCGCGTCAATACGCTGCTGCCCGAGCTGCACGCCAAAGCGGTCATGGAAGTAGAAAGCCAAGCACTGCGCGATGCGGGGCTCTCCTGGCGTAAGATCGAGTACGCCAAAGGCCTCGCGGAAGCGGAACTGGCGGGCACCTTTAGCGCCGATGGGCTTGAGCACCTGAGCGATGAGGAAGTGATTACCGCGATCACTCAGCTGCGTGGCTTTGGCCGCTGGAGCGCCGAGATCTACCTGATGTTCTCGCTCAAACGCCCGGATATTTTCCCAGCGGATGATCTAGCCCTGCGGGTAGCGCTAGGCCGCCTTAAAGGCATGGACGACAAACCCACGCCCAAACAGGCGCGCCAGCTCGTCGAACACTGGGCACCCTGGCGTAGCGTGGGTTCGCTGTTTCTGTGGCACTACTATCGCGGCGAGCCGCTTTAAACAGTAGGCTCAGCCTGAAAACTGGCTGCGCTCGACCATACGGCGTTAAAAATCGTCTCAAAGTACTCATTTACACAACGTAAACTCCGTCTTTTCACCGATTTTTGCCTTGTCTGGCCTTCGCTCGCCGACTTTTCAGACAGAGCCTAAGCATCCAGGCCGCCAAATTTGCCGTTCTGGTAATCGTCGACCGCCTGAACGATCTCTTCGCGGGTATTCATCACAAACGGCCCGTGGGAGTAGACCGGCTCATCAATCACTTCGCCATGGCCAAACAGCAGACGCGCATCGCTGCTGGCTTCGATAACAACGCTATCGCCATCGCGGTCTACTTCGATCAGATGGTGAGGCTGAACCGGCTCACCGCCCACTTCGACATCACCATTCACAACGTAAAGAAACACCTGCCGCCCAGGGGCAACGGGCAGCTGTTCATGGGCGCCGGCAGGCAATTTCAGCGTCGACATAAACACGCCGGTGAGCGTCTCGATAGGGCCAGCGTGCCCCTGCCACTCACCTGCAATCAGGTTCAGCTCACCGCCGCCGGGCAGCGCAATGGCAGGTATGTCCGCCTGTTGCAGCCCCACATAGCGCGGCTCCCTCATTTTCAAGCGGGATGGCAGGTTAACCCATAGCTGCAGAATTTCCAGCGGGCCACCCTCACGTAAAAACTCAGGCGGCGAAATTTCCGCATGCACGATGCCGCTACCCGCGGTCATCCACTGCACACCGCCCGCGTTGATCACGCTTTGATGCTTAGCGCTATCCGCATGGGCCAGTGAGCCCTCTAAAATAAAAGTGACTGTTTCAAACCCACGATGCGGATGCGGGCCGAACGGCAGCCCACGGTTATTGGCCGGATAGGTCTGCGGGCCATGATGGTTAAGAAACAGAAACGGATCGAGCTGTTCAAGCTGTGGCCCCGGTAGCGGCCGCCGAGTAATCAGATCACCAATATCGTCACGCTGGGCCGAATGTTGGGCGATAACGCGACGCGCTGACTGAGTAGTGTCTAATGGCATAAGTGACTCCTTATCAATACGCCCAGCGTAAAACCTCAACGCGCCGATGAGGAGCGAATAATTTGCCCCGTTTCATTGAAGGAAATTGTTATTAAACGTCTCAGCGTTTTCCTCAAAACTCGGTCACTACTGTTACGCCCGCCCCTTCGAACTTATCCATGTTCATCAGCGCATCAATCGACTGCTCAAGGGTGATCCGTTTGCCGATCAGCTTTTCAGGCGCCAGCTTTCCTGACTGTATCATCGCCAGCATGGCGTCATAGCGATGCGCCTGCATGCCATGACTGCCCAGTATTTCAAGCTCGTGGGCAATGACTTTACTCATGGGAATGGCCGGTGTGCTGTTCTCAGCCAACATCAGCCCGACCTGCACATGCTTGCCACGTTTACGCAAATTGCTGATGGAGTTAAAGCAGGTCGTTGGATGCCCCAGCGCATCCAGCGATACGTGAGCGCCTCCCCGGGTTATCTCCGCAACCGCTTCCACCATATTGGCTACCTTGGCGGCATTCACCGTGGCAGTGGCGCCCAATTGACGGGCCAGATTAAGCGCCTCTTCCGAAATATCGACGGCGACAACGTTAGCGCCAATCGCATTGGCAATCATCACCGCCGATAGACCTACACCACCACAGCCGTGGACGGCCACCCACTGGCCTGCCGCTGTTTTGCCCTGATCCACCACTGCCCGAAACGAAGTGACGAAACGGCAACCCAAGCTAGCCGCCGTTGCAAAATCCAGTGTTTCTGGCAGCGCGACCAAATTCACATCAGCGTAGTGAATACTCACATACTCGGCAAATGAGCCCCAATGGGTAAAACCGGGCTGAAACTGGCTATCGCACACCTGATGATTGCCGGAGTGGCACTCAGGGCAAGTACCACACCCACCCACGAATGGAACCGTGACACGGTCACCAATGCGCCACTTTTTTACGTCTTTGCCCACGACTTCAATCACACCGGAAAGCTCATGCCCCGGCACATGGGGAAGCTGGATATCGGTGTCATGCCCCACCCAACCATGCCAATCGCTGCGGCAAACGCCGGTCGCCATGACGTTCACCACAACGCCGTGCGGCTCAGGGGTAGGATCAGGCAGTTCCTGGATCTGTGGTGGGGCGGAAAATTGCTCAAAAACAACGGCTTTCATTCAGGTCTCCTACACTTATCGCTTTTGTACTTTATAACGGCTCCTGTGGATAAGAAGCGAATTTATTGGCTATTAATGCTTAACCGCCCCACTACCTGAAACGAATCACCCGTTGGACGCACCACGATCATCTCACCCGAGCTAACGCCGCCGCCAATCAGCGCAG
Source organism: Halomonas sp. MES3-P3E (assembly GCF_002836035.1). Lineage (NCBI taxonomy): Bacteria > Pseudomonadati > Pseudomonadota > Gammaproteobacteria > Oceanospirillales > Halomonadaceae > Halomonas > Halomonas sp. MES3-P3E. The sequence continues at coordinate 16,371 of NZ_PJBT01000011.1, forward strand.
TGATATTCACCTGATGGGTGACCAGCAGCAAATTACCCGGCCCCCGCCATGCGGCAATCTGCTCTTGGGCGGTTTGAGTAATTGACGCCTGATCGCCGCGCCCGCGAAAGAACGAATCCAACCAAGGGGTAGATGTTATAGGTCCCAGCGCCATCAACTCAGCGGTATCCAGCGCCCGGCACCAGCTTGATGAGTACACCGCCGCAATGGGAATATCCCGCTCACGAAACGCGCGGCCAGCAGCTTCAGCCTGAGCACGCCCAGCCGCAGAAAGATTGCGCTGAGTTTCGCAACGGCCACGCTCAAATCCCGGCGGGTCGCCAATGCCAGGGGCCAGGGAATGGCGCATTAGAATCACCAAGCCACCCTCTTCGAGTGCTTGCCAGGTGGCGTCGTTTGCCTGGGCGCTGAGTGGTAATGTACACAGCACAGAGAGCAGTAGCGTTAAGGTGAGGTGGCGTAGGGTGGGCATAGAAGGGTTCTCTATCGGTGGCGTGTCACTAGCAGCGCTGTAGACTTTATAAGCTGCCTACAGTATTCAGTTGCTATCAAGCCTTCCCCACTCAGGATACAACGTCTCTCGAATTGAGCGAGGCTCATTACTGCATTCTGCCGCAGTGTAAAATGCCCATGCCAACGCAATAGCATGGTCTCCCACTCAACTGTCACAACCAGTAATGGCCAATGTTATAGGCAGCCTCACTCAATATTCTGAATCTGCTCCCGCATCTGCTCAATCAGCACCTTTAACTCCACCGCGCAGCGGGTCGTCTCTGCCACCACGGATTTTGATGAGAGCGTATTAGCTTCCCGGTTGAGCTCCTGCATCAGGAAATCCAGGCGGCGGCCTTTGGGGCCTTTTTGGGCGAGCTGGTGGCTCACTTCTTCGATATGCGCCGTTAAGCGGTCTAGCTCTTCATCCACATCGGCTTTTTGGGCCACCAGCACCAGCTCGGCTTCCAGGCGTTGGGGGTCGAGTTCGGTTTTGGCGACTTCCAGGCGTTCCAACAGCTGGGCGCGTTGGCGCTCCAGAATCTGCGGTAACAGGCTGCGCACTGTGGCTACCTGCTCACTTGCCGCCGCCAGGCGGGTGGTAATCATTTCGGCCAGCTTGTCGCCTTCACGGGCGCGGGCGTCAATTAGCTCATCCAGCGCTTGGTCAAATAGCGCTTTGGCGGCGGCTTTGATGGAGTCTTGATCCAGGTGCTGGGTTTCCATTACGCCGGGCTGATTGAGAAGCGCGAGCGTGGTGGGCGGCACGGCGCTGGGCACCTGCTGCTGAATGGCGGCTAGGGCGTCGGCAATCTCTTTTAACCGCTGGACGTTCACCGCCGGCGCTTGAGCAGTTTCAGAACTCTCGAACCGCACGCTGCACTCCACTTTGCCACGGGCCAGGCGAGTACGCAGTGCTTCGCGCAGCACCGATTCTAAATCCCGTAGGCTTTCATGTAGGCGAAAATGTGGCTCTAAGTAGCGCTGATTCACCGAGCGAATTTCGACCTGCAAGGTGCCAAAGGGGGCGGCCTGCTCGGTGCGGGCGAAGGCGGTCATGCTGTGCGTCATGGAAAAACCTGTAGAGAGATTAGCGTGTCAGAAGTGTAGAGCATTCGCTAACACTCTTGTTTGAATTGACGCGTCTATTTATTCGATACGTTGAATACTGAGCCAAAGTACGGAAATCAAACACCCATGATGTCTGGCTGCACCTCAATAAGCAGACTGGCATCCGGCGATGGCGTATCCATCACCTCGAAGACGCGGTCGATCATCTCGCCCACGTTTTGTCGTGCCATGATCAGGTGAGGGTGAAACGCAGCGGCCAGCGGGTCCCAGTCAAAGCAGCCAACAATCACATCGTCAAGCTGATAGCCGCCCCGCTGTAGCCAGCGCACGATTCCCTCAAGCGAAATCGTTGAGTTGACGAACATCGCGCTGGGAAGCGTAGCGCGGTGGCGTATATACGCCTCTAGCGCGACCTGGGCCTTATCGGCGGCATAGTCGCAGGGAATGATGTCTGCCTCCGAGGTGGAAAGCCCGCGTTCAGCGCGAGCCTGGGTGAATCCAGCAATCCGCTCGCGGGTATTGTGATCCTCCGCACGGCCACCAATAAACAGGATGGCGTTGTCACTTGGCGCTTGGCTGGCTAGCTGATCGAGAATGGCGTGGGTCAGCTTTTGCGCGCCCTCTCGGTTATTGGAAATAATCGAGGGGGCCTTACCGCCGGGCAAATCCAGGTTAATACTCGCCACTCCGCTCTCATCGCACATCGCTGAAATCGTGTCGGGATCAGTGGCCCCGGTACTGACTAAACATTCGACCCGGTAGGCGAGCATCATGCGCGCCGCCTCGCGCTCTTGGGTCGGGTCTCGGTTGGTACAAGCGACAATCGCAAACAGCCCACGGCGCCTCGCCTGGGCTTCGAAATGTTGGGCAATCGAGCTGAAATAGCGATTGTCGTAGAGCGGCAGAATCATGCCAATAATCCCCGAACGCTCCCGGCGCAGCGCACGGGCCTGCATGTTGGCTGAATAGCCTTCCGCTTGGGCGAGGGAAAGAATTTTGCTAGCCAGTTTTTTGCTGATGCGACGGCGCTGCCAAGTGCCGTTGAGCACGGCACTGACGGTACTAGGCGACGTTTCTGCCAACCTCGCTAAGTCGTAAATAGTCAGCCGCTTGGCTGAAGAGTCGCTAACCACGGGGCAGCTCCTTGCGATTAGATAAAAGTAGCATTGACGTGATGAAGGAATAGATCAATCCTACATATTGCACAACCGATTGTGCACGCTCGGTTAAATGACAATAACGATAGCGATGACGCATCGCTTAGGTACCACTCAACGTATCCAGCACTGTGTAAAGTTTCTGTGCATTAAATTCCTATGCATTGTGAGGCTCCAAAGCGTCTGCGTCATTTCATTTGACCATGGCGCAACGTACAGCAGCACTATTAAAGCGCTTCAATGCACGCTATTCCACTGACTGGGTTAGCCAACAGCAAGCAGGAAATCACAATGAAATACAAAGCACTTCTTACCGCGGCTACGCTAACAGGCATTATCGGCAGCACCAGCGCAATGGCTCAGGAGTCTCCTACTATCGCCGTGGTCGCGAAGGTGGGTGGCATCCCCTGGTTCAATGCCATGGAGATGGGCATTGAGCAGATGGGTGAAGAGCTGGGTGTCGAGGCCTATATGGTGGGCCCCACCAGCGCAGACCCGGCCCTGCAGGTACGCGCGATTGAAGATCTGATCAGCCGCGGTGTTGATGTCATCGGCGTGGTGCCCAACGACCGTGAAGTACTGGAGCCGGTGCTTGAGCGCGCGCGTGAGCAGGGCATTATTGTGCTGACGCACGAAAGCCCTGAGTCAGTGAATATCGATTACGACTTTGAAATGATTTCAGCGCAGCAGCTCGGCGAAGAGCACGCCAAACTGCTGGCTGAGACTACTGGATGCGAGGGCTCCTATGCTGTTTATGTGGGCGGACTGAGCGTGCCCGCACACAATGCCTGGGCAGATGCTGCCGTGAACTGGCTGGATGAAAACTGCGCAGGCTTGAGCCAAGCGGCTGAACGTTTCGGTGTGGCTGAGAGCGTCGACGATAGCCGTAATACCACACTTGACCTGCTGCGCGCTCATGAAGACCTGGCGGGCATTATGTCATTTGGCAGCCAAGGCACGTGCGGTTAAAGAGCGTGGCTTAGAGGGCGATGTCGCCGTCATGGGGCTTTTCTCACCGGGTCAGGGGCGTCGTTTGGTACATGAAGGGGTTATCACAGGTGGTTTCCAATGGAGCCCACTGGAAGCAGGTAAAGCGTTCGTCGCCCTCGGGGAGATGCTCTATAGCGGCGAAGAGATTACCGATGGGGCTGAGTTGCCAGTGCTGGGCGACATCACTCTAGACGGCCACACAATCTATGCCTCGCAGCCACTGGAGCTCAATAAAGATACCGTGGATGAGTTGGCAGAGCTCGGCCTTTAAGATCGCGCTTATTCGTTTGGTGTAAATGCTGCCGCGCTCAATGAGCGCGGCAGTTATGTTAAGTGAGTCGTCATGTCTAGAGAGGAGCCGCCGATGAGCGAGATCGCGATTCGAGCGCGTCATGTTAGCAAGGTATTCGGACAAAGCCGGGTGCTGGATGATGTCGAATTCGAACTTCGCCGCGGAGAAGTCATGTGCCTGGCGGGCGAAAACGGCTGCGGTAAAAGTACCCTCATTAAAATTATCAATGGCGTTTACAAGCCCGAGCCAGGTATTGAGTTTACGTTTGGTAATGAAACCCTCTCCACCATTAGCCCGCTAGAGGCGCGCAGCCGAGGCATCCATGTCATATGGCAGGATTTGGCGCTCTTTCCGCACCTCACTGTTGCGGAAAATATCGTCTTTGATGACTACGTTGCAAAGCCATGGCGGCCGATTTCGTATAAAAAAGCGCTGCAGCAATCGCGCGAGATTATTCAGCAATTTGGTTTGAAACTGGATCCCACGGCTCGCGTTGAAGACCTTTCAATTGCCCATCGTCAGTTGGTCGCGATTTGCCGGGTGTTGCGCGCAGGGGCCAGCATTATCTTTATGGATGAGCCCACCGCTTCACTCACCTTCAAAGAGGTGCAGTCGCTGCTGGCCATTACACGCTCGCTGGCAGAAAAGGGCATTTCTATTGTGCTGGTCAGCCACCGCTTGTCAGAAGTACTGGAGGTGTGCCAGCGGGTAACCGTGCTACGTAACGGCCAATTGGTGGGTACCTTTCCCACCGAAGGAATGACCCAAGCGCGACTCTCCACGCTGATGACAGGCCTTGAGCTTGAGCTCACCCCACGGGCTAAAACCCATCAGGGTGAACCGGTACTGGAGCTTAAGCACCTGAGTCGTGCAGGCGAGTTTGAAGATATCTCTTTTACCTTACATCGCGGGGAAATTCTTGGTTTAACCGGCTTGCTGGGCGCTGGGCGTACCGAAATTGCCCACACCATTTTTGGTATGACAAAGCCCACATCGGGCGAGATTCATAAGGATGGTCAGCCGCTCAAGCTACGCTCTAACCGTGATGCGGTGCGCCATAAGATCGCCTACCTCTCGGAAGACCGGCTCCATCTTGGCCTGGTGCAAAATCAGTCGATCAATATGAATACCGCCGTGACGGTGCTACCGACGCTTGAGAAACCGCGTTTTTTCCTCTCTCCCCTGCGCATTAAGGCGCTTACCGCCCGCTGGATAGAGCGGCTTAAAACCAAGGTAAGTGATGCCGAACTGCCGGTCTCATCGCTCTCTGGTGGCAACCAACAGCGCATTGCGCTTGCCAAGTGGCTGGCGACCGAACCTGACGTTCTCATTCTCGACTGCCCAACGATTGGCGTCGATGTGGGGGCTAAAGCGGGTATTTTCGACATCATCCGCGGTCTTGCCGACCAGGGCGTAGCGATTATTTTGATCTCCGACGAAGCGGGGGAAATCTGGATGAATACTGACCGCGCGCTGGTTCTGCGCGAAGGGCGCATCGTTACCGAGGTGGTCCCCTCTGAAACAACGGAAGAAGCGCTGGAGGCGATCATCAATGCGTAATCTTTTATCGCGCACACGACTCGGCACCGAAGGGGTGCTGCTGAGCATTATTCTGGCGCTCTCGGTAGTGCTGGCGCTGACCACCGACAGTTTCTTAAGCCTTCAGAACCTGTTTGACCTGCTTAACAATCAGTCGGTCAATATCATATTTGCCGTCGGGCTGGTGGTCGTACTCATCGCGGGGGGCATTGATATCTCCTTCGCGGTGGTGGCGTCGGTGGTGCAGTATGTCGTAATGACACTGCTCATCGAAACGATGGGCGGCGGCAGCTGGCCGCTGGGCATCATCCTCTCAATGCTCGTGGGCACCCTGCTGGGGCTGTTTAATGCGCTGCTGATTCACCGTTTTCGTATTGTCTCGATTATCGTCACCATCGGCACCTTTAACCTGTTTTTCGGGCTCTTGATGTACTTCACGGGCGGGGTATCGATCTACGATATTCCCGACTGGCTCTACTACTCAATTCCTCTGCTAGACCTACCCGCCGAGCGCGGTTCGGCCACGCTCTACTTTCCCGTCGCCGTCATGGCGGTCATGGTCATGCTCACCTGGTTCATTCTGGCTCGCACAGGCTTCGGACGTGCGGTTTATGGCTTTGGCTCGAGCTCCGAGGCCGCGCGCCGTTCAGGCGTGAATGTGTGGAAAATTCACGCCTTCGCTTACGGCTGGCTAGGGCTATGTGCAGGCGTGGCAGGTCTTATGCAGGCGCATACCGTGCAAGAGGTAGTGCCTAACGCCTTGATCGGCCAGGAACTGCCCATTTTGGCTGCGGTAGTGCTGGGCGGCGCAACGCTGGGCGGCGGGCGAGGCTCGGTGCTGGGTGCGGTGCTGGGCGTGCTGCTACTCGCCGTGGTGCAAAACGGCCTTAACCTGCTGGGCGTCACGCCCTACGCTTTCCGCATGATTGTTGGGTTGATTATTTTAATCGCGATCACGACCAGTAATTTGGGCAACCTGTTGCCCCGTTCAACCAGGGCGCAAAACGTATGAACAAGCCGCTAAACATGCCATCCAGTGCTGGCGTACGCCTGAGTGGTGATAGCATCGAAGTGATGGCCATGACGGCCCTTTTGATCATCAGCATCGCGTTTTTCTCACTGCTGGCCCCGGGATTCCTCTCCGCGACAAATTTCAGCTCAATGTCGATGCAGTTGCCAGAGCTTGGACTTCTGTCACTGGCAATGCTGGTACCGATTATTTCCGGCGGACTCAACCTCTCGGTTACCTTTACCGCTAATATTGCTGGGCTCACCACCGCCTGGCTGGTACAGGGGTTACTGGCAGGCATGGGGATTCTCAGCGTGCCGATGGCGATTATGGCTGGACTTGTGGTGGGTGCTGCCGCTGGCTTTCTCATTGGCTTCATCGTTGCCTATGTGGGCGCCCATCCCATTCTGGTGTCGCTAGGTGCAATGATTTTTCTCCAGGGTATGGGCGAGTTTTTAACCCGCGGTGGCGGCATTTCAGGTATGCCTGAGGTATTTCAAACTATCGGTAGCGGAAGCTTTCTAGGCGTGCCAATTCCCATGCTGATCTTTCTCGCCGCCGCTGCTGGGCTGATGTACGTGATGCACTTTACCCGTACAGGGTTCTCGATCTATATGCTCGGCTCCAATCCCCGCGCGACTGAGTACTCGGGCATTAATGTTAAGCGCGTGCTGATTACCGTCTACACGATTTCCGGTCTGCTCGCCGGCCTCGCAGGTATGGTGATGCTCGCTCGCTTTAACTCCGTACGTGTCGGCCACGGCGAGAGTTACCTGCTGATTACCGTGCTGGCCTGTTTTCTGGCCGGGGCGAATCCCTTTGGCGGCTTTGGACGCGTACTCCCTTTGGTGCTGGGCTTGATGAGCCTGCAGGTAATCGCCTCAGGTATGAACCTGATGGGCGCCAGCCAGCATCTGGCCACCGCCGTGTGGGGTGCTTTTCTAATTATTGTAATGGCACTGCGTATGCCGTTTATTAAACAGTCTTGAGTAAGGTTTTCCATGAGTCATCAAGAACATGTTCTAGGCATTGATATCGGCACTGGCAGCGCTCGGGCGGGCATTTTCACGCTAGATGGCGTAATGCTGGCCGAAGCGAAAACCCCGATTGCGATGCATCGTCCTGCCGAGCATCACGTGGAGCAAAGCTCCACGGATATCTGGCGCGCGGTATGCAGCGCGACCCAGCGAGCCCGGCAGGCTGCCGGTGTAGCTCCCGAATCCATCACCAGCATGTCGGTAAGCGCCACCTGCTCGCTCGTTCTGTTAAATCAGCAAGATCAGCCGCTTAAGCTATCACCCGGTGATGAAGCATGGAATATCATTGTCTGGATGGATCACCGTGCCACCGCAGAAGCCGCTGAGTGCACAGCCACCGATGCGGCACCAATGGCCAACTTGGGTGGTGTCATGTCGCCCGAGATGCAGATGCCCAAACTGATGTGGCTAAAGCGTCACCGCCCAGAGCTTTATGCCCAGATTGGCTATGCGGGTGATCTTGGCGACTGGCTGGGCTTTAAATGCACGGGTTCCTTTGAGCGTTCGGTCTGCATGCTCGCCTGCAAGTGGACGTTTGATCCTCGGCCTGGGCATGGCTGGGATCACGATTTTCTAGGTCAAATCGGTATGCAGGATGTGCTCGAGCGCGCCCGCCTGCCCGACCAAGCCCTTCCGATAGGCGTAGCGCTTGGGCAGTTGACCGAAGAAGCCGCCGATGACTTGGGACTGACGACTCGGTGTACCTTTGCCGTGGGCATGATTGATGCCTATGCGGGTGCACTTGGCACGCTAGGCAGAAGTCTGGCTGATGCTCCCGAGAAACGCCTTGCGGTGATTGGCGGCACTTCTACCTGCCATATCGGGGCACAACCCCTTCGGCAAGAAGTACCCGGCGTTTGGGGCCCCTATCCAGGTGCGCTATGCGACGGTTTTGTTGCCAACGAAGGCGGGCAGAGTATTACCGGGGCGCTGCTGGATCACTTAGTGGCGATGTTCGCCGCGGGCAGCGAATTTGGCGACGATGTTCACGGCAAGCTCTCTGAGGTGCTGCTTGAACGACTGGAAAACGGCGACCCTGCACCGCATACCCACGTCTGCCCCGATTTCATCGGTAACCGCTCACCGCTAGCAGACCCGGAAATTCGCGGCGTGATCACCGGGCTCACGCTAGATACGCCACGAGAGAGCTTTATTAAGGTCTACTGGGCGGCCGCCACCGCGCTGGTGTACGGCACACGTGCGATTATCGAGCGACTTAACGCACATGGTTACGCCATTGATACGCTGCACTTAAGCGGTGGTCATGGCCGCTCGGCGCTGCTACGCAAGCTCTATGCCGACGGTACCGGATGCCGCGTTATCCTATCCGATGCACCTGAACCCGTACTGCTTGGGGCAGCCGTAGCGGCCTTGGCTGCCAAGGCCAATGGTGAGGTACTCAGCGTTGCCAATGGCCTCGCCCCAGGCGAGCAAATATTAGAACCCGAATTAGCAATGCAAACACTGCACACGACGCGCTATGCCGCTTTCAAAAAGCTTTACGAAGGGCGTCTCGACTAACGTCACCAATAGACTTCATTGCGCGAGCTGGACGTTAGCCCATCAGCGCACTCCCAGACGTGTACAATGGAGGGCTTTTACTAGTTACGCGTTTATTGAGAGGTACTATTTGTGAGCAGCGCTAAGCGTCCTGATGTTGTGCGTCCCAGCGGTCGCGAAGCCGACCAGCTCCGTGATATTCGCCTGACCCGCGATTACACCCGTCATGCGGAAGGCTCTGTGCTGGTGGAGTTTGGCGATACCAAAGTGCTGTGTAATGCCAGCGTAGAAGCCGGTGTGCCGCGCTGGCTGCGCGGCAAAAATCAGGGCTGGGTCACCGCTGAGTACGGCATGCTACCCCGCGCGACCCACACCCGTAGTGGCCGTGAAGCGACCCGCGGCAAGCAAGGCGGCCGCACGCTGGAAATTCAGCGTTTGATTGGCCGCAGCCTGCGTGCCGCGGTCAATTTAAAGAAGCTGGGTGAGTTCACCATTACCGTGGATTGCGATGTGATCCAGGCCGATGGCGGTACCCGCACCGCAGCGATTACCGGTGGCTGCGTGGCGCTGATCGATGCGATCCGTTATCTACAGCGCGAGAAAAAGATCAAAGCCGACCCTTTCAAGCAGTTGGTCAGTGCTATTTCCGTGGGTATTTATAAAGGCGTGCCGGTGCTGGATCTGGATTACCCGGAAGACAGCAAAGCCGATACCGATCTAAACGTGGTGATGACCGAAACCGGCGAGTTAATCGAAGTGCAGGGCACCGCCGAAGCAGGTGCATTCAACCGCGCCGAGCTAAACGGCATGCTTGATTTGGCCGAGAAGGCAGGCGATGCGCTGCGCGACCATCAGCGCGAAGCGCTGGGTATTCGTGGCTAAAAATTAACGCCCGCCACAATGCAACAAGCCGACCCAAGGGTCGGCTTGTTGCTTATTACCACTTATTACCTACTGACTGCGACGCGGGAAAAGTTCGTTGCCTAGCGCTTAGAGCGCTAGGTCGTACTCAATGATCAGCGGTGCGAACTCGGAGAAGGTCGCATCGTAATCAATCCACGCGTCGACCACGTGGCGACGGAAGTTGGGGCCGACTAATTGATAGTCGATCCGCCAGCCTTCCTGGCGTTCACGGGGCACGTCTTGGTCAAGCTTCGGCCACCAGGTGTACTCGCCTGCATCGCGGTTAATTTCGCGGAAGGTGTCGATAAACCCAGTGGGGCCAAGCACCTGATCCATCCAGGCGCGCTCTTCCGGGCGGAAGCCTGAGGTCAGTTGATTGTCCGACCAGTTAGCCAAGTCGACGGTTTTGTGGGCAACATGCCAAGTGCCGCAGAGGATGTATTCGCGACGTTTGCGAGACATCTTCGTCAGGTACTCCTGGTACTGCTCCATAAACGCCTGTTTGGCTTTTTGGTCACTTCCATCAGGCATCAGGAAAGAGACAATACTGAAGCGTTCATAATCCGCCTGCAGAAAACGTCCTTCATGATCACACTGAGGAAACCCTAGGCCATACATAATCGCCTTGGGGATTTTGCGGCAATAGAGTGCCACACCGGAGAAACCATCCTCTTCGGCATCCAGGAAGTAGCCTTCATAGCCTTCCGGATACAGAATGTGGTCACCCAGTTCAAAACTTTTTGCCTTGATGTTCTGCACGCAGACTACGTCGACATCCTGCTGAGCCAGCCAGTCCAGGAAGCCACGATCGACGGCATCACGAATACCATTGACATTGATGCTGGCAATTTTCATAAATCGTCCCTTTTGCGTCGCTGCTGTATGATACCCGACGTTTAGACGTTTGGGTAAAGGCAGCGACTAAAACTTGCCATTTACCCTACTTTTATTGTTGCTTTCGTGCCGATTTAAACCTACCGCCTAGTGAGGAACGCCGTGGCTACCACTCTACAACCCTACCAGCGCGATTTCATTGCCTTTGCCATTGAGCAAGGCGTGCTTAAGTTTGGCGAGTTTACGCTTAAATCTGGCCGTGTCAGTCCTTACTTTTTTAACGCCGGGCTTTTTCAGACCGGGCGCGCGTTGGCCAAGCTGGGGCGTTTTTACGCTCAAGCAATTGTCGATAGCGGCATCAATGCCGATGTGCTGTTTGGCCCCGCTTACAAGGGCATTCCGCTGGCAGCGGTTACAGCGGCGGCACTGGCCGACCATCATGATATTGATATGCCCTACGCCTTCAACCGCAAAGAGGCTAAAACCCACGGTGAAGGTGGCAATATCGTGGGTGCCGAGCTTTCCGGCGATATTTTAATTATTGATGACGTGATTACCGCGGGCACCGCGATTCGCGAAGTGATGACGTTGATTGAGCAGAGCGATGCCCACGCCGCTGGAGTGATCATTGCGCTTGATCGTCAGGAACGCGGCCAGGGCGAACAGAGTGCGATTCAGGAAGTACAGGCTCAATACGGTATGCCGGTGGTCAGCATCGTTACTCTTGAGCAAGTGCTCACTTACTTGGAAGAGCATGCTGGAGGCGAAATGCTCGCCTACGCCGAAGCGATCAGGGCCTATCGTGACCGCTATGGGATTACGCGCTGATTAGACCGGTAGCGCGCCAGTGAAACCTTGCTGGCGCCACGCTTCGTAGCTCACAATAGCCACGGCGTTGGAGAGGTTCAGGCTACGGTTGTTGGGCTGCATAGGCAGGCGCAGTTTGTGCTCAGCGGTTAGCGCTTCGTGTACCTGGGCCGAAAGCCCAGCGGTTTCAGAACCAAATAGCAGCACATCGCCCGGGGCAAAGTCGGCATCGCTGTAGGTGCGCGTGCCTTTGGTGGTAATCGCCCAGATGCGCCGCCCCTGCATGGCCTGCTGAAAGGCGTTAAAATCCGCATGGCGAGTGACGTTGTCGAGATCACGGTAATCCAGCCCGGCGCGACGCAGCTTTTTCTCTTCCAGGTCGAAGCCAAGCGGCTCAATCAGGTGTAACCGGCAGCCATTGTTGGCAACCAAGCGCATGATATTGCCCGTATTGGGCGCCATGCGCGGTTCAAAAAGCGCTACTTCAAACATCTCCACCTGCCTGTTTATTATGCCTTCGCCAAGCGGCTGATTGTACTTGAAACCGTACTTGAAACCGACTAGCAACTCTCGTAGAGGATGACCGACGCCATGACGCCTGCCACGCCCAAGAGCATTCTAAGTCGCATTAAAGGGCTCAACCCGCGCCAGCAGGAAGCCGTGCGCTACATCGATGGCCCCTGTTTGGTGTTGGCGGGCGCAGGGTCCGGTAAAACCAGCGTTATCACCACTAAAATTGCCTATTTGGTGCAAGAGTGCGGGATGAGTGCGCGCAAAATCGCGGCGGTGACCTTCACCAATAAAGCCGCCCGGGAGATGAAAGAGCGCGTCGGCCAGATGTTGCACGGCAAAGAGGGCCATGGGCTCACGGTCTCCACCTTTCACACCCTGGGGCTGAATATTATCCGCGGCGAGCTTAAAACCCTCGGCTACAAGCCCGGTTTTTCGTTGTTTGACCCGGAAGATGCCAAGGCGCTGCTACGCGATTTGATGAACAAAGATGCCCAAGTGGACGCCGAGCAGATCAACGCCGTGCAGAGCAAAATTTCCACTTGGAAGAACGACTTGGTACTGCCCAGCGATGCCCTCTCGTTTGCTGCCGACGACGATGAGCACTTTGCCGCCCGGGTGTATGAAGCCTATGTACGCCACCTGAAAGCTTACAACGCGGTGGATTTTGACGACCTGATTCTGCTGCCGGTGGTACTACTGCAACGTGATCCTGAAGCGCTGGAGCGCTGGCGGCGCAAAATCCACTACATGTTGGTGGATGAGTATCAGGACACCAACGTCTCCCAGTACCTGCTGGTGAAACTGCTCATGGCCGAGCGCTCCACCTTTACCGTGGTGGGTGACGATGATCAGTCGATTTACGCCTGGCGCGGTGCACGGCCTGAAAACTTGATTACCCTGGGTGAGGATTTCCCGCGCCTGAAAGTCATCAAGCTGGAGCAGAACTACCGCTCTACCGCCACGATACTGCGCGCCGCCAATACGCTGATCGCCAATAACCCCCACGTTTATGAGAAGACGCTGTGGTCTGATATGGGCGACGGCGCGCCCATTCGGGTGATCGTGAATCGCCATGAAGAGGCGGAGTCTGAGCGGGTCGCCAGCGAAATGCTCACCCGGCGCATTAAAGAAAAAGCCGAGTGGCGGGACTTTGCGGTGCTTTATCGCGGTAATTTCCAGGCACGATTATTAGAGCTTAAGCTGCAGCACTACCAAATTCCTTACAAGCTCTCCGGTGGTACGTCGTTCTTCTCGCGTAATGAGATCAAAGACACCATGGCTTACCTGCGCCTGCTAATTAACCCCGCGGACGACAACGCCTTTTTGCGCATTGTGAACGTACCGCGCCGTGAAGTGGGCCCTGGTACGGTAGAGAAACTCGCCAACTATGCCACTGAGCGCTCGATATCGCTGTTTGCCGCCTGCCACGAGCTTGGGTTGGAGCAAGTACTGCCGACCCGAGCGACAGAGCGCTTAAGCCGCTTTACCCACTTTATTGATGGCGTGCGTAAGCGCATGGATCAAGGCGATGCCATTGCCGCGATTCGTGACATGCTGCGGGATATGGATTACGAAGCCTGGCTGTACCAAAACGCCAGCGCGCCCACCGTGGCCGAGCGCCGCATGGCCAACGTGTGGATTTTGATCGACCAGCTAGAGAAGTCGCTTAACCGGGACCCGGAAGAGAATACCGATTCCACCGATACCGAAACCGACGGCGTTCAAGCGGCTATTTCACGCTTGGTACTGCGCGATATTCTGGAGCAGCAGGCGGAAGAGGATGACTCGGATAGAGTGCAGCTACTTACCATGCACGCCTCCAAAGGGCTGGAGTTCCCGCATGTCTATTTGATGGGGCTAGAGGAAGACCTGCTGCCCCACCGCAACGCCATTGAAGTAGGCACCGTGGAGGAAGAGCGTCGTTTGGCCTATGTGGGTATTACCCGGGCGCGGCGTACGCTGACGTTGACGCTTGCCCGCCAGCGTAAAGCCTACGGTGAACTCATGGACTGCCAGCCGAGCCGCTTTTTAGAAGAGCTGCCCGCCGAGGACCTGGAGTGGGAAGGCCGAGCAGATAAAGAAGACCCAGAGAAAAAACAGGCCCGGGGTAAAGATGCCATTGCCGGGCTGCGCTCGCTGCTGGGGTGATTGATAAGATAGGCAGATAAAAGTAATCCACAGGGCGGTGACTAAAACGCCCTGTGGATAAAGTTACCAAGCTGAATAAAGCTGCTGTTTGTCGTTACTGCTTAACGTTACTGGGCTTCCGCCATTAAGTAATCGACAACGGCCATCACTTCTTCATCCGATAGGTTGGGATTGCCGCCTTTGGCTGGCATAGCGCCAATGCCGTTAATGGCGCTGGCGTAAAGCTCATCAGCCCCTTTCTCTAAACGCGCCGCCCAAGCTTCGGAGTCGCCTTTGGTGGGAGCACCCGCAACGCCATTATCGTGGCACGCCACACAGCCAGAGCTTGCGTAGAGGGCTTCACCGTCTAAATCGCTACCGCCACTGGCTTCTTCGGATGCGGCAGCGTCTTCTTCACTCGCCGCGTCGTCGTTAGCAGCCATCTCTTCTTCAGCCGCAGCATCACCTTCAGCAGCGGCGGTCTCTTCAGCCGCTCCCTCGTCTGTTGCTGCCTCTTCAGAAGCAGCGTCATCACCACCGCCTAATTCTGGTACTTCCATTACCGGTTCAACCATATAGGCAACCGCTGCTTCGACTTCTTCGTCGGAGAGGCTAGCGTTGCCGCCTTTCGCTGGCATGGCACCAATACCGTTAATCGCGTGATCTAACAGCGTGGCGAAACCTTGTTCGGTACGTTCAGCCCAAGCCTCTTCATCACCGCGGATGGGTGCACCCGCAGCGCCGGATTCGTGGCAGGCGCTACACACGTTGCCGTAAATACCTTCACCGTCGATATCACCGCCACTGCTGGCGCTATCGCCTGCAGGTGCGGCTGCGGTTCCACAGTCTTGACCTTGCAAACAGAGTTGACCCACCGGCGCTAAACGCTCGGCAATCGCATCACGTGCGGCATCATCTTGGGCATAAACACTGGATGTGCCCGCCATGAAGCCGAGGGCCACCAGCCCGCTCATGATCAGCTTAGCTTTCACTCTCACCACCTCTTGAGTATTGTCATCAAACGTTTGTTCTTAACCCCTGTGCGCGGCAGCGCCACAATCGACGATGCACCGACGAGACGCCAAGACGTGCGTATGGGGCTAGTATAACGGCAACGCAAAGCGCAAGAAAATGCTACTAAGCGCGCCTATGCCACCAACGACTGCTATTTAGGCCTTATTGAGGTGCTTCACTCCTTCCGCCACCCCCTTTCCACGCTAATAAACGCTGCTGTGCATAATGCACAAAACCAGCCTCTTGATAGAGCCGCTTGGCCGGCAGGTTGACGCCATCCACCACTAGCATCACCTCTTGCACACCCGCCTGCTGGGCAAGCTCAAGAGCGCTATTCAATAGCGCGCGGCCCAAGCCAATCCCACGCCATTCAGGCGCTAGCCCCATCAACATAAGCTCCCAACGGCCTAACGACGGGCGTGGCGCCAGCAGCAAAACACCAGCCACGGCATCTTGATAATTGACGGTGTACCAGTGCTGTGGCGCCTGGGGATCCTGTTGATGGAACCCGGTCAACAACTCTTGCACCGAGAGTACGTCGCGCAAGGGGCGACTATCCAGCGAATCGTGCCCCACGGCGGCCAACAGGGCCAGCTGTTGCGTTTGCGAAAACTCGCCAAATGGCTGCAGTGACAATGGCCTTGCTTCCTTCATTACTAAACGGCGGTGACTGCTACCGGTTAAATGCGCCAGGTTGGCCAAGCGCTGCATGCCATGCTCTAGCAACAGCGCTTCTGTTTCAGCGGCCTGGGGTGAAAGCGTCAGATGGCAGAGGCGAATAGGCTGATTATTTACCCACCTATAGGCGGCATGTAGCAGCGCGCGGGCATGTGCGCCTTCGGCCTTGGGTAACCACAGCTGGGCCATGTTCATCGGCAAGGGTTGCACCCAGATAGCGCCCCTTAGCTGTCCCGCGTCAAGGCTTATCCATAACCCGCCCCACTGTTCGTCTGGCTGATCGTACGTTGTCTTTACCGCCCCGCTCAGAGCGGTTTGCTGCTCAGGATCATGAGCGGCCGCCAACTGCAGCAGCGCCTCGCGACGTAGCGAGGGAGGACACTGCACGGTCTCAAGGGGCGTTACCTGCGAGGAGGTCATCTATGCGTTACCTCTCCATTGCTCGGTCAACACAGAGATAAATATTTATCCCTGCTTAAGTTTTCGTTAAGTAAACCCGCCCAGAGTGTCGGAAAACACGATGGAGATCACCCGATGGCTCGCCTACGTTCACTCCCCACTGCGCTGGCAACACTGGATTGGCACGAAGCCCTCAATTGGCAGGAAAAAGCGATGCTTCAGCAACTGATTCAGCAACGCTTCGCCCAGCAACACAGTGCTTATATCCAGCATTTTCTGCCCCGCCTGTTTGGGCTGTGGCAGGCGGGGCAACCGCAAGCGGCGGTAGGGCTGCGCCTTGCCAGCAGCGGGCCACTCTTTCTGGAGCGCTACCTGGATGGCAAGGCCGAACAGGTTATTAACCATGGGTTTCAGCAGTCACTTGCCCGTCGAGATATTGCCGAAATTGGCAATCTGGCCAGCCTGCGCCCTGGCTTACAGCGGCAGCTGTTTATCTACCTCGCTCATCAACTGGCGGCGGAAGGCATCGCTTGGCTGCTATTTACGGCCACGCCTGAAGTCGCCAACGGCCTGCGCCGCCTAGGGCTTGAACCACAACCGATTACCCCTGCCGACCCTAATCGACTAGGCGAAGAGTCGCATCTCTGGGGGCGCTATTACCAGCATCGCCCCTGGGTGATGGCCGGTGATCTTCGCAGCGCCATGCACACGCTCCAGGCTCAGTCAGCCTCCACAGAAACAGATAGTGAAGAGGTACTGCATGCTCGCCTTGCCTAATGCGCTAATGGCGCGGCTTGCCCACCATGCCCAGCAAACCCCACAGCGTACCGCACTTAGCGATGGTGAACAGACTTTGTCGTATGCAGATGTCATTCACCACGTCGCCCAACGACGCCAGCGCTTACGCGATGTTAACGCACGACGTGTTGCGCTAGCGCTGGATAACGGGCTGGAGTGGGCGCTATGGGATTTAGCCCTGATGGCCGAAGCGTGTGTGGCCGTGCCTATTCCCGGTTTTTTCAGCGAACAGCAGCGCCGCCACGTGGTTCAGCAAGCGGGCCTGGATAGCTGGATTGGGCATGGCGGGGAGCCCTCCGGTTTTCAAGCCACCCACGACGCAGCCATTGCCCAGCGCCGGGTTGATCATTTCCCTGCGTTACACGCAGGCACCACGCGCATCACCTTTACCTCGGGCACCAGCGGCACCCCCAAGGGCGTGTGTTTGGATAATGCGGCGCTGCTGACCGTTACCGAAAGCCTGGCGGAAGTTGTGGCACCGCTTGATATACGCTGCCACTTAGCCATGTTGCCCCTCTCCACGCTGCTCGAAAATATCGGTGGGCTTTATTTACCGCTATGGCTGGGTGCCTGCAGCATTTTACCGGGGATGGCCACGTTAGGTTGGCAGGGGGCTAGCGGTTTTAACGCTCAGCTCGCCCTTGATGCCATTGAGCGCTACCAACCCAACAGCATGATTTTGGTGCCTCAACTGCTTCAAGCGTTGGTCAGCGAGTCCACAACGGCGCCCGATAGCCTGCGCTTTGTGGCGGTGGGCGGCGCGCAGGTTGCCAACACACTGCTCTCTCAGGCCCGGCGTGGCGGATGGCCGGTCTATGAAGGCTATGGTTTATCCGAAGGCACCTCGGTGGTCTGTCTTAATCGCCCAGGAGAACCAAGCTGCGGCGTTGGTAGCCCACTGCGCCACGCCCAGATCCGCATTGATCGCGAAGGCCAGCTGCATATTCGCGGCGCCTTGATGCTGGGTTATATCGGCGAAGCGCCTTGCGGCGACTGGTACGCCACGGGGGATACCGGTCAATGGCAGGATGACACCATCGTGCTCAATGGCCGCCAGCGGGAAGTCTTTATTACCGCCTATGGCCGTAACGTCAACCCGCAATGGGTAGAGGGCGAGCTCTGCACACAGCCTGCCATTGCCCAAGCCATGGTGTATGGCGAGGCCCTGACCGCTAACCGCGCGCTGATCGTGCCCGCTACGCTCCATACCACCAATGCCCAAATAGACGCTGCCCTCAAAGCAGTCAATCGCACGCTACCCGATTACGCCCAGGTGCATGAGTGGCAGCGCGCCGCCCCCTTTACGCCCCACAACCAACAACTCACGGCCAACGGCCGCCTACGCCGCGACACCCTGCTAGCCGCCTATGGCCACTGGCTAAGGGCCGTCGTGACCGATACACCCAAAGGAGTAACACCATGACCGCTTACCAACAGCTGCAAGACGCTACCCAAGACGCTCGTCACTGGTTGCTGACCACCCCCATCGTGACCCGCGCTCTGGCGGGCAATGTTTCCCTAGAGGAGTATCTCGCCTTTTTAGGTCAGGCGTATCATCACGTTCGTTTCACCGTGCCACTAATGATGGCCTGCGGCGCACGTCTGCCCGACCGGCTCGACTGGTTACGCACGGCGCTGGTGGAGTACATCGAAGAGGAGCACGGTCATGAAAAATGGATTCTGGACGATATCCGCGCCGCGGGCGGGGATGCAGATGCCGCCGCTGCCGCCCTGCCAGACCCCGCCACTCGGTTAATGGTGGCCTGGATTCGTGACGCTGTAGAACACGGCAACCCGGTGGCGTTTTTCGGCATGGTGCAGGTGCTGGAAGGTACCAGTACCGCGCTTGCCACCCAGGCCGCCGAACGCTTACAGGATAGCCTTTCGCTTCCCAACAATGCCGTGCGCTATCTCACCTCCCACGGCAGCCTGGATATTGGTCACTTGGCCTTTTTTGAAGAGCAGATCAATCAGCTAGGTGCCGACGATCTGGCCGTGGTGATTGATAGCGCCAATATGTTCTACCGCCTGTACGGGGCGATGTTTAGAGGCATCGAAGCCCGCTGTCAGGGTGGTCGCGCGGTGGAGGAACTTAGTCATGCGCTTGCCTAGCCTGGCTTGGCCTAGAAAAAACAGGCTGCCCGGCGGATGGCCGGGCCAGCGAATTTTAATCACCGGCGCCAGCGGCGGTATTGGTATGGCCCTGGCCGAAGCGCTGGCGCAGCGGGGCGCGCACCTACTGGTAAGTGGTCGCCAACAAAACGCGCTGGCTTCGTTAGTCGACCGTTTTCCCAAGCACATCACCGCCGTTAGCGCTGATCTAACCAACGCGAGTGATCGCAGCCGCTTAGTCAGCGCTGCGCAAGAGGCAAGCTGCAATATGTTGATTAATGCCGCTGGCAGTAATCAGCAGGGATTTTTTGATACTGCCAGTGACAGCGATATCGAACAGCTGGTGGCGATTAATCTGACCGCCACCCTGCAACTGACCCGCGCGCTGCTTCCCCAGCTAATGGCTGGCCCCCGAGCGACGATTATCACCATTGGTTCGACGCTCGGGCGGCTGGGCTACCCAGGCCAAGTCACTTACTGCGCCACCAAATTCGCCCTGCGCGGTTTTAGCCAAGCGCTGCGCCGAGAGCTGGCCGATACCCGTGTGCGGGTGATGTATATCGCCCCACGGGCCACCCGCACCGCGATGAACTCGCCACAAACCGAGGCACTCAATGAGGCGCTGGGCAATACCATCGACTCTCCTGACGCCGTTGCCCTGGCCATTATCAATGCCGTGGAACAGCAGCGTGAGGAACTACAAATTGGCCTGCCAGAACGCTTCTTTACCCGCTTGAATATGCTATGGCCAGGCGCTGTTGACCGGGCCCTGTTACGCCAACTGCCCGTCATTCGCCGGTTCGTTGCCACCAAGGAGTCTTCCTCATGATTATGCTAGCTTTCAAAACGCTGCGTACCACGCTACTGGCTAGCGCCATTGGCTTGATAAGCCTTCAGGGGTTTGCCAGCGAGGTCGACAGCGCGACTGTCGCCGCATCGCTTACCGAACTACAGCAGCGTTGGGCGGAAATTAACTATACGCTGCCGCCGGGTGAACAGGCGGCAGCCTTCAGCCGCTTGGGCGACCAGGCTGAACAGCTCGTCAAACGCTACCCGGACGCCGCCGAACTGCATATCTGGGCCGGTATTATCCGCTCGACAGAAGCAAGTGCCAGTGGTGGGCTGGGCGCGTTGGGGCTGGTAAAACAGGCTAAAAAGGAGCTTGAAACCGCGCTGGAACTGAACCCGCTGGCGCTGGATGGTTCGGCCTATACCAGCCTGGGTGCGCTCTATTATCAGGTTCCCGGCTGGCCACTCGGCTTTGGCGATGAACAAAAAGCCGAATGGCATTTGCAAAGAGCCCTTGCGATTAACCCCGAAGGGATCGACAGTCTCTATTTCTGGGGCGACTATTTACATGAGCAGGGTCGTGATACAGAAGCGCGTCAGGCATTGGAAAATGCACTAGTAGCGCCACCCCGGGCGGGGCGTGAATTGGCGGATAATGGCCGCCGTGACGACATTCGCCAGTTAATGTCAGAACTCGAATAATAAGGATCCCTATGCGCATTTTGCTGGTTGAGGACGACCCCAGTTTAGCCTCGGGTATCCGTTTAGCGTTAAAACCCGAGCACTACACGGTGGATCACCTTAGCGACGGAGCTACCGCGCTGAATGCGCTAACAGAGGGAGAACCGTTTGACGCGGTGATACTGGATTTGGGCCTGCCGCGTATGGATGGAATGGCGGTGCTGAACGCTGTCAGGCGCCACGGTAGCCAAGTTCCTATTTTGGTCCTGACAGCCCGCGATGCAGTAGACGACCGCATCGCGGGGCTGGATGCAGGCGCCGATGACTATTTAACGAAACCTTTCGAAGTGGCGGAGCTGAAAGCCCGACTCCGCGCCTTGCTGCGCCGCAGCCAGGGCCAGATCAGCAGCATATTGAACTGTCGAGGCATCCGCCTGGATCCGCACACCTTGAACGTCAGTTATCAAGGCCAAGACGTCAGCCTATCGAGGCGTGAGTTGACGCTGCTGCAAGAGTTTATGAGCCACCCTGGCCGGGTGTTTACCCGCGATACCTTGACCCGCCTGGTCTACGGCTGGGACGAGGATGTTGAGAGTAACGCCATTGAGGTGCATATCCACCATTTACGCCGCAAGCTGTTTACCGACGTCATTCGCACGGTGCGCGGCATTGGCTATGTGATGGATAAGCCAAAGGATGACGTATGACGTCTATTCGCCAACGCACCCTAGGACTGGCGCTACTGGTATTTGGCCTAAGCATGCTGGTAATCGGCTTTGTCAGCTACCGTTATGCCGCCCATGAAATAGAAGAACTTTACGATGCCAGCCTGGCGCAGAATGCACGCTTGCTGGAAGGGTTGTTACAGGCACCACTGCCGGATGCTGACCGCAATGTGCTACTAAACAGTCTGGAAAGCGCCTTGCAGCGCGCCCGTCAGTCCGACAAGCGCTTTGCGGGCCACCGCTACGAAAGCAAACTGGCCTTTCAGCTGTGGGAAAATGAGCAACTGCTGCTGCGCTCCGCCACGGCCCCTGAAGCGCCCCTTGCCCAACAGCCCATCGGCTACTCAACGCTAACCGTGGGCGAGCACGATTGGAGGGTGTATGTACTGGATGTGCCGGACTCCGCAAGCCGTGTGGTGGTCAGCGAGCGCGAAGACGTGCGCGGCGAACTGATCAGGGCGGTGGCGCTTAGAACGCTGTTGCCCGACCTGATTGGCCTGCCACTACTTACCGCGCTGCTATGGTGGTCGATTGGCTGGGGGCTGGCGCCGCTATCGCGTATGGCGGAGCAGATACGCAATCGCGATCCGCATAATTTGCAGTCCTTAACGCTTAGCCCGCTGCCCCAGGAGTTAGACACCATCTCGGGGGCGCTGAACCGACTTTTGGAACGCCTTCGGCTCATGCGCGTGCGCGAGAAACGTTTTATTGCCGATGCCGCTCACGAGCTGCGCACCCCTTTGGCGGTACTTGATTTGCACGCCCAAAATGCCCTGGCTGCGGATAACCTCGAAGATCGCCAGGAAGCGCTCAACCACCTGCGCGGTGGGGTTGCCCGAGCCACGCGCCTGGTTACCCAGCTATTGACGTTGGCGCGCCTGGAGCCCGAGGAGGAGTCGCAGCCTGAATATCGCCCGGCCAACCTACTCAGTGAAGCGCGGGAGACCCTGGCCAAGCTTTCGCCGCTGGCCGCAGAACGCGAACAGCAGCTGCTGCTCAATGCCGATGAGCAGGCGGAGTGGTTAACCTTGGAAGAGCCGGGCGCGATTGAAACCCTGGTACAGAACCTGGTGGGTAATGCGATTCAGCATTCGCCTATTCAAAGTACGATCACTATCACGCTGGCGGCAACGCCACGAGGTTTTCAATTAATGGTGGATGATGAGGGCCCCGGCATACCGATCAATGAACGCAAAAAAGTGGTGGAGCGTTTTCAACGTGCAGGTCCCAGCGCAGGGTCTGGGTTAGGCCTTTCTATCGTCGAACGGCTAGTCAAACGACATGGCGGTACCCTTCAGCTTGAGGATGCGCCCAGCGGGGGGTTGCGCGTACGTATTGCTCTACAGCGCCCACAAGAGACGTAATATTTTCTTTGCTTCCTAAGCTGAGTTTTATGCATCTCTTAAGGTTGTGGTAAGAATTGCGTGCAACTGTGGTGTAACACGGTGAGCCAGATAGCCACGGCTCACTTTTACTCCACAAGAAGGCCCCCCGATGAACCAAGTAACCTTTTCACCTAAACCCTTAACCCAATTAAGCTCGGCTCCCCTACTGGCCATGCCAGCGGCGAAGCGTTTATCACCCACCAGCCCAGCGATGACCGTGCTTACCGATTTTTCTCAGGTAGTGCCTCAATCCGTTAAAGCCGATACGCCGATAGACGACGCTCACCTTAAGATGCGTCACGGCGGCGTGCGGTTGCTGTTCGTCATGGATCAGCAGGCACACTGTATTGGCGTTATTACTTCCAAAGAGGTGATTGGTACACGCCGTATTAATATTGCGATGCAACAGCGTAACCTCAGCCGCGAAGAAGTCACCGCTGAAATGATTATGACCCCGTGGCACAAGCTAAGCGCCATGCCTATTTCTCAGCTGGGGTCACTGACGATTGAAGACCTTGTGCTATCGATGGAAAGCTTTACCGACCAACATCTCTTGATCACTGAGTACAACGATAGCCAAGAACTCAGAATTCGCGGCATTATCTCCGCAAGCGATATACAGAGCGCGGTGGGTAAAGATATCAACCCGGTGCCAATGGCCAAAAGCTTTGCCGACATTTGCCATGTCATTACGGGCCACGACTTATAAGGATTGGCGTTTAACGACATTATTGACGCCCGCTAACGAAACGCCCCGCATTGAATAAACAATGCGGGGCGTTTTAGTTTGCTATATAGCGCTTAAAACAACGCGGCGTTAATCCATAAATGCGCCGCGATGCTGGCAACATAGCCTAACAAAATGGCTGGCACCCAGCGTAGGTGAACGGCAAAGGTATAAATACCGCGTGCCTGACCCATCAAAGCAACGCCCGCAGCAGAGCCCATCGAAAGCAAGCTGCCGCCCACGCCAGCGGTTAGCGTAATCAACAACCAGTTGCCCTCAGACATATCCGGGGCCATGGAAAGCACCGCGAACATGACCGGAATGTTATCCACAACGGCCGAAATAAGCCCCAGCACCACGTTAGCCCACACCGGGTTCCAACTACCGTAAAGCGTTTCGGAAAGCAGGCTGAGGTAACCCATAAAGCCTAGGCCACCCACGCACATCACCACCCCGTAGAAGAACAGCAGCGTGTCCCACTCGGAACGCGCAATACGGCTGAAAATATCAAACGGCACCACACTACCCAGCTGTTCCAGCTTCTTCCAATCGCCCCGGCGCGAGTAACGCTCCCGCTTGCGTTCAAGCGAGCGCGGCAGGCTGCGGCGCAGGTAATAACCGAAGAACTGCAGAAGGCCTAAACCAAACATCATGCCCATCGCAGGCGGTAAGTAGAGGATCGAATGGCACAGCACCGAGATTGCCACGGTGATCAAAAACAACACGATAATCCGCCGTGCGCCGCGCTTAAGCCACACGTTCTCTTTCAGCGAGGCAGGCTGACGATTGACGATGAAGAAATTCATGATCACCGCAGGCACCATGAAATTAATGATCGCCGGAACCAGCAGCGCAAAGAAGCCGGCAAACGGCACTTGGCCCGCCTGCCATACCATCAGCGTAGTGATATCGCCAAACGGGCTGAAGGCGCCGCCCGCATTGGAAGCGACCACCACGTTGACGCAGCAAAGGCCGATAAACTTCTTATCGCCTTCGGCTACTTTAAGAACTACAGCGCACATCAGCATGGCGGTAGTCATATTGTTGGCGATCGCCGAAATACCGAATGCCATGACCCCGGTAATCCAGAACAGGCTGCGATAGCTGAAACCTTTGCGCACCAGCCAGGAACGTAGCGCGTCAAACACGCGGCGCTCTTCCATAGCGTTGATATAAGTCATCGCCACCAGCAGGAACAGCAGCAGCTCAGCGTATTCAAGCAGCGTTTCACGGAAAGCGGCTTCTGCCTCTTCCGGCATCCCCGCTTGTACGTAAACCCAGGCGACCAGCGCCCAAATAAGGCCAGCCGCGACCAGTACCGGCTTGGACTTGCGCATATGCAGTAACTCTTCACTCATCACCAACGCATAGGCGAGCACGAAGATCACGACAGAAGAGATACCGGTTAGCGTAAGGGTAAGATCAAGAGGCCCAGCGGCGGCATAAGAGAGAGAAGGAAAGATAAAAAGCGAGCAGGCGAGCAACAACCAAGCGACCCGGCTAGCATAATGCCGAGTTGCGAGGACGTTTGGTGGTTTCATGGCGATATTATCCAATCAGGAGGGGGGAAAGACCGCCACGATAATAAGCACCCTAACGACATGCTGCAACGCAACGGTTGCGCATAAGATGCGGCGTATTGCCGCATCTTGTAAAGCGTTTTTATTAGTTTAACTAAGTGTCGGAAGCGAATAAAGTTTGATAAAAAAAGGGCTAATTTCGCTCAAAAATTGATCAGCCTGGCCGTAAAGTTTGATATTTTTTTAAGCCCACCAGGACATAGACGTGAAAATAGAAGATAATAAAGTTTGATAATTTTATTAACTATGCCCATAAATGGATCCGCATATCATGTTGCAACAGCTCTCAACACTACACTTCCTCGCCATCTCCAATAAGAAGATGGCCTAATCAAAGCTCAGTCTGTTCACCCTGTTGAACTTGATCTTCATAGGTCTGTAACTGCGGCATCATATCCTGAATTCGACGGTCGAGACTAGCTACCCAGGAAGCGTGGTAAACTTTTGCTGGAACAGGGTCACCGCCATAATATTTATTTGGATGTCGATTCAGTCTAAATGTAGCCGCATGCTGTTTAATTATAGCCTTATCCCACTTGACACCATTTTTGAAGCAACCTTCTAATATATCCGTCAAACTGGCATCACTGTCTCCACTAAAAGAAATTAACAAATTACTTAAAAAGTGTTTTTTAATTATTATTTCAGTGTCGACATCTACAATAGTAAAATAAATACCTTTATATTTCACCACTGCTATATGGCATCTGATAGGTTCATCATTTATTGTATCTAATTTTTTTTCATTGTTTGAAGAGTTATTTAAATTGTAACATTTCATAGTTTCTACTGTGTAAGAATATTTTTTCTTAAGGTCTTTAATAACTTCTTCAAAGATGAAAAACTTTTCTGTCGGCTTTATCTCAACAAGTTTACTCTTCTCATCCGGCTCGGGCTTTCCTTGAAAGTCATTAACGTTGGTATTATTTTCTAGCTCACGAGCATCACCGTGATCAAGGCTGTTGCCGGCACTCACTTTATCATTAATGACCTCAGCATCTTCAGCTGGCTTAGCCGATGGTTTCTTAGACGTCTTATCGGTACTTTTACTAATCGAAACACCAGGGTTTAAGCTAAAACTAAAAGTATTATCATTAATAGTATATGCTCTTTTTGTTTTTGAAGGTGGGATATTTAAAGCCATTTCCGGGTTATTATCCATACGCTCAGAAAACTGCCTTAAAAAATTGTCATGCAAACCCTTGCTACTCTTGTTTTTAAAATCCGGATGAAAAACTTTAATTTCTTTATCATGGAATTTTTTAGGATTCTGAACACCCACTGCTTCCCTTACAACAAAAACCTGCCCTAAGTTAGGAACATGTTCAATTTCCCCTAGAACTTTTAATTTCCAATTTTTCATATTTGGTGGTGAAAAATCAAACATCCATTGAAGGGTGTTTTTACTTATCCAGGCTTCATATATAGACCCAAAGCTTCTTTTCACGTCTTCGTCGAGCAACAGCCAGGAAAAGTGTGCTCTTTTGTTTTTGCTCTCAAGTTGAGAAACGGGATATTTAGCAACCCAGTCAACATTAATAATGGTAGTCTCGTCTGTTTCTTCTATTCGAGCAATACTGAGTAAACCATTAGGTCTAAATGCTGCCCTTACAAGATGTTTATTATGAAAATAAAGAACACGAGCAAGCTCCATTTTGGAGATAATAATAGTTTCATCTCCATTGATTACCTTTAACCACTTTCTATCTGCATAAACAATATTTTCGATATTATCGCTAATGTAGAACTCTTTGTTATTATTGAAATGAGTGCCAATACGTCTGGCATCGTTATAAAAGCTCCCTTCCACCAACATTGGAAGTAAATTAATAGAGACAAAGCTTTCTGGATGTCCAGAAAATTTAAGCGATACATATATATCTTTTTGGAATAGCTTTTTTACCCTAATGCTAAAAGAACCAATTCGTATCAGCTCTGAGTTTTTTGGGAGCCGCTTAAATCCAGTAAGGAATACCTGAATCCGTGAGACCGGCCCT
>NZ_PJBT01000012.1:0-36357 GCF_002836035.1 Halomonas sp. MES3-P3E
TTTGTCTCAGAAAGTAGCCGAACGAAAAGCTCGTTAGCGTTTTTAATAATCATGATTTGCTCCATGCTGATAAAAAGATAAACC
Organism: Halomonas sp. MES3-P3E; assembly: GCF_002836035.1. NCBI lineage: Bacteria > Pseudomonadati > Pseudomonadota > Gammaproteobacteria > Oceanospirillales > Halomonadaceae > Halomonas > Halomonas sp. MES3-P3E. The sequence goes on from NZ_PJBT01000012.1 coordinate 85, forward strand.
GTCGCAAATCCATGCGACGGTTTAAAGCTAGCAAGGAATGCATGGGCGATAAATATATATAAGTTAAGTTTTAACGCCAATGATTGCTCTGCTCTTCTAACGCTTGAATGGCATCGACGCTCAGTGGCAGCTGATTGGCCCAGAGAATAGCTTCCCGACGATGGCCAATATCCCGCAATACTTGGTCGTCGTAGGCTAGTAGGGGCAAGACGTGGCGGCGAAAAAGCTGCCGACGACGGTAGCGCCACCAGCGCATTTCAAGCCTGTGAATCAAGGTCAGCGATGGCATCGCTGGCATATAAAACTCCAGCCGGGGCGGTTTAGGCGGTGGCGTCAGTTGGCTGGCTTGCTGCCAAGCATACTGAGCATGTCGGGTAGGGTTGTCGTGATTCATGGCACACCTCCATCGTACACCTGCCCTAAGCCACAGCGCCTGCACGCCTGCTGAAGGGGGTGTCATCTAACGTTAATAAGAAGGAGGGTCGCGACCTCTGATAATTAGCTTGGTGCACAGCCTTGGATCAATCAAACGAAAAGAACTACACTGTGCCTTAAGTTTTTCTGAAAGGTGGCGTGATGAATCAGCTAACGAATGTGGTGAGCAGCCGGACTGCCTTGCCGCTACTGGATAGTGAAGTGCTGCGCAGCTTTGTAACGATTGCGGAAAGTGGCAGCTTCACTCGCGCTGCCCAGCAGCTGTTTCGGACCCCTTCCGCACTGAGCATGCAGATCAAACGCCTGGAAGAGACACTGGGACAGACGCTATTTGTACGCGAAGCGCGCCACGTGCGCCTGACGGCAGAGGGGGAAGTGCTGCTTGGTTATGGCCGACGGCTGCTGAAACTCAATGCCGAGGCGGTGACGCAGTTCCTGGCGCCCACACTGGAAGGGCGTGTAGGGCTTGGCATTACCGATGACGTTGTTGGGCGTGTATTGCCCACCGTACTGGCCCAGTTTGCGCGCTCACATCCGGCCGTGCAGGTCGATGTCGTTGTTGGTCGCAGCATAGAGCTGCTTGCTAGATTGGATGAGGCGGAACTTGACTTGGCCCTGGTGATGGCGGGGGAACCTGGGCAGGCGACGCGTGGCGAGATCGTGCATAGCGAACCGCTGGTATGGGCGGGCCGGGAGGATGGTGTTGCCGTACAACGTTCGCCGCTACCGGTGACACTGGCTCAACAGGGGTGTGCATGGCGTAGAATTGCACTCCAAGCACTGGATAGCGCCGGGATGAATTACCGAATTGCCTACTCCTGCGACCACTGTGCCGGGCAGGAAGCCGCTATGTTGGCAGATCTGGCCATTTCACCGTTTCCGAAAAGCTTGATTCGCCCCCCGCTCAAACGTCTCACTAACGAATCGCTACCCCCATTGGGTGATTATCAGGTAGCGCTGGTTAAACGGCCTGGCAGTGGCGATGCCAGCGAAGTGTTGGCCGAGCGGGTGGTGGAGGCCTTTCGGGAGGGGTGAGTTCATATTTTAATTACATCGATATATGAACATCTGTCTGGCTCCAGCGCTGTCTATCGTGCTTGAGCCTAAGTACTGCCGCCGATTTGAAGCGTAAAGCCCACATCGTGCTGGCGGCGATAGACGTTTTTGCCGCCTAGTCGCCGTATAAGCTCCTTGGCGGCGAGGCGGCCCATCTCTTCTCTAGGTGAGAGAATGGTCGTGAGCTGAGGCGTCACGTGCTGTCCAAGTGGCAGGCCGTTAAACCCGGCAATGGCGATATCCCCAGGCACGTTTAGACCCTGACGTTGAGCAGCCAGCAGGGCGCCTGCTGCTAGGTCGTCGTTGGCAAAGTGAATGGCCTGGGTATGGGGATATTGCGCGAGCACTCGGGCCAGTCCTTCCGCACCCGCTTGCAGGCTGCCCAGGGTATCTAGTTCCAGTAGTGGGGCGTCGATCCCTTTCTCCTTTAGCACCGCTTTATGTCCATCAAAACGCATGCTGGCGCGATAGTCCTGAGCCAAGCGTGCGCCCACATAAACTATATGGCGGTAGCCTTTGTCGATCAGATGGGTAGCCATACAGCGGCCGGCGGCCACGTGATCCAGCCCGACGTTAAGATCCATGCCTTGTCCTAGCTCCATCACTTCCATGATGGGGTGATCCCAGTTGGCCAACAGCGTATGGCACGCGGAGTTATGGCGCAGCCCAGCGGTGACCAGTGCAGAGCATGACCAGCCTAAAAACGTGCGCACCAACTGATACTCACGGTCTAGATCGTAGTCGGTGTTACCCAGCAGTATCTGATAACCCTCGGCTTCCAGCGTCTCCTGCAGCCCCTTGATGACTTCCACAAACACGCTGTTGATCAGTGATGGCACGATCACGGCAATCAGCCGTGATCGGGATGAGGCCAGACTACCGGCAACCAAGTTGGGTACGTACCCCAAGCTCTCCACGGCCTGAAGAACGCTTCGCCTTGCGCTATCGCTAACTTTATCGGGATAATTCAGTGCTCGCGATGCTGTAATCGGCGATACCCCTGCCGCTTGTGCCACTTGGCTGAGCGTGACTTGGTCTGAGCTTCGTCGCTGCCTAGCGTTGTTAGGCAGGGCAGGCGTTGTCACATTTTTGGCGCGCGAGTCAGCGTTAGGCGAGTCTTTAGACATTGGTCGCAGGGCCCTAATGTTCAGCTTGTCGTTATGCAGAGAATAATCTAAAACGAATGGTAGCGCTATCATGACAGCGCTACCATGACGCTTTTAATAACACCGCGACGATAGCAACAAAAACAACAACACTTTCAACAAAGCGAGGTGTCGGCAGGTGAGTCAACACGATCAACAATCACTTCAAGTAGGCGTTATTGGCCTGGGTGCCATGGGCATGGGCACTGCTACCGTATTGCTCCAACACGGGTTTAACGTCACGGGCTGCGATATTTCTGTAGACGCTCGCGATGCCTTCGTGGCGGCAGGGGGCAAAAGTGTTGCAACACCTGCCGAGCTTGCTCACTGCCATATTGTGTTGGTGGTTGTCGTTAACGGCCTTCAGGTTGAGCAGGTGTTGTTCGGAGAGCAGGGCGTGGCCAGCCAATTGGCACCGGGCAGTCTGATTATGCAGTGTGCCACGGTGGCCCCCAGTCAAGCCAAGCAACTGGGTGAGCGCTTGTCGGCACAGGGCTTAATGATGCTGGATGCGCCGATTAGCGGCGGCGCGGCGAAAGCCAAAAGCGGTGAGCTATCGGTCATGGCCTCCGGCGCACCAGAAGCCTTCACGTATTCGCAGGGAGTGCTTGATGCCATGGCCGCCAAGGTCTATCGCCTTGGCGATGCCCCCGGGGTGGGCTCCAGTATGAAGCTGGTCAACCAGTTGCTGGCTGGCGTACATATTGCCACCGCCGCCGAAGCTATGGCGCTGGGGATTCGTATGGGGCTCGACCCAGAGGTGATTTATGACGTCATCACCCACTCAGCGGGCAATTCTTGGATGTTCGAGAACCGCGTGCCGCACATTCTGAGTGGTGACTACACGCCGCTTTCCGCTGTGGATATCTTCGTTAAAGATCTCAATATCGTGCATCAAACCGGCCGCGAGCTGGCGTTGGCAACGCCGGTGGCGTCCAGTGCACTGCAGCAGTTTACCGCTGCCAGCGGTGCAGGCTTTGGCCGTGAAGATGATTCAGCGGTGATCAAGGTTTATCAGCGGCTCTCCGGCATCGCCTTGCCGGAAGCCGCCAACGATGCCCAGGGAGCCTGATAAAAATGGGTATGGGATCGAACATCGTATTAGGCGCTATTGCCGACGACTTCACCGGGGCCACCGACCTTGCTAATAACCTGGTGCGCGGCGGCATGCGCTGCCTGCAGGTGATTGGCGTGCCGCAAGAAGAGATCGACCTCGCTGATATCGATGCGGTAGTCGTGGCGCTTAAATCCCGCTCCAGCCCGGTGGATGAGGCGGTGAATGATTCGCTCGCTGCGTTAGATTGGCTGCAAAAGCAGGGTGCCCGCCAGCTGTTTTTTAAGTACTGCTCCACCTTTGACTCCACCGACCAGGGCAATATCGGCCCGGTGGCGGATGCGCTATTGGAAGCTCTGGGCGGGCACCAAACGGTGATGGTGCCCGCCTTTCCAATCAATGGGCGTACGGTTTACCAAGGCCATCTGTTTGTGGGTGATCGCTTGCTCAACGACAGCGGCATGCAGCACCACCCATTGAACCCTATGCAGGATGCGGACTTAGTGCGCGTGCTTGCCCGCCAAACGCCGCACCCGGTGGGGTTGGCCAACCGCGCAGTGCTTGCCCAAGGATCAACGTCAACCCGTGCCCATTTATCTGCGCTGGAAGCACAAGGCGTTCGCCATGTGATCTGTGATTCCCTGGATGAGCAGGATCTGGACGTACTGGCCGAAGCGACAGTGTTAATGCCCTTGGTCACCGGCGGTTCTGGCCTGGGGCAGGCATTGCCTGCCCAGTACCGTGCCCAGGGCTGGTTAGCCACCATCACTGAACCGGGGCGTTTATCGCCTGCCTCGGGCGGGGCGTTGGTGCTCTCCGGCAGCTGTTCCCGCGCCACGCTGGCCCAGGTTGCGGATTTTCTGGTCAAGCATCCTAATGGCGGTTTTGCCCTGGATCCCTTGGCGCTGGCGAAAGACGAACAACAGCAAACGCATGCGTTGGCGTTTGCGCGACAGCGCTTATCTGAACAGGCGCCGGTACTGCTTTACGCCTCGGCTGATCCTGACAAGGTGAATGATGCCCAGCAAGCCCTAGGGGTAGAACGTGCGGGCGCGCTGGTGGAAGAGGCGCTGAGCCAACTGGCAGTCACGCTGGTGAACGAAGGCGTAGGCCGGTTACTAGTCGCCGGGGGCGAAACCTCCGGTGCGGTAGTCTCGGCGCTGGGCATTACCACTCTGCGCATCGGCGAGCAGATCGACCCCGGCGTGCCCTGGACCCAAGCCCCGCTAGCCGGTCGCGATGCGCCGCTGTCGTTGGCGCTGAAGTCCGGTAACTTCGGCGGCGTCGATTTCTTTACCCGGGCGTTTGAGGTGCTGGCATGAGCATCCACTTGCATCGCCATCCCCAGAACAGCTTGCGGGAGCAGATCAGTACCCTGGGCAAATCGTTGTTTGACCGCGGCCTGACCATGGGCTCCAGCGGCAATATCAGCGTACGGCTGGACGATGGCGGCTGGCTGATGACACCGACCAACGCCTGTTTGGGAAGGTTAGACCCGGCGCGCATTTCCCATTTGGATAACAACGGCCAACTGTTGAGTGGCGATAAGCCCACCAAAGAGCAGTTTCTACATATGGCGATGTACGAAGAGCGCCCGCAGTCCGGCGCTATCGTACATCTGCACTCTACCCATTCGGTGGCGGTCTCCTGCTTGCCGGAAGTCGATCCCTGCGACTGCATTCCGCCGCTGACCGCCTATTACGTGATGCGGGTGGGCAAGCTACCGCTGGTGCCTTACCACATGCCCGGCGACCCAAAACTGGGCGATGCAGTGCGGGGCTTAGCGGGCAAGCATAGCGCGGTACTGTTGGCCAACCACGGCCCGGTGGTAGCGGGGAAAAATCTTGAGGCGGCGGTGTACGCCACCGAAGAGCTGGAAGAGACCGCCAAGCTCTATCTACTGTTGCGAGGCGAGAACCCTCGGGGGTTAACGCCCGAGCAGGTAGCCGAGTTAGAAGCGCGCTTTCCACGAGATTAATACTATTTCATTTAAAACTGAGCACTTAACAATGACGTACTTAACAACAAGAGCACCACGATGATTCGATTAGCCGCCAACCTCAGCATGCTGTTTAACGAGCACGCCTTTATCGATCGCTTTGGGGCCGCTGCGGACGCGGGCTTTAAAGGTGTCGAATATCTATTTCCTTATGCGTTTTCCCCGGAAGAGTTGCGCCATGCGCTGCAGGAAACGCAGCTGGAACAGGTGCTGTTCAACTTGCCGCCGGGAGATTGGGATGGCGGGGAACGGGGGCTGGCGAGCCTGCCTGGCCGAGAAGGGGAATTTCGTGACTCGGTGGTAGAGGCACTGCGTTATGCCGAGGCGCTCAACTGCCCCCGCGTGCATGCCATGGCTGGCCTGTTACCTGAAGGTGCCGATGCTGCGACGAAAGCTGAGCATCAGGCGACCTATGTTCGCAATTTGCGTTTTGCGGCGGGTGAGGCGGCAAAAGTCGGTCGAGAGGTACTCATCGAACCCATCAATACCCGCGATATGCCGGGATTTTTCCTGTCTCGCCAAGCGCAAGCCATGGCAGTGCTGGTAGAAGTGGGGGCGGAAAATCTCAAGTTACAGTTTGATCTCTACCACTGCCAGATCATGGATGGCGATTTGATTCGCCACCTTGAACGCCAGTTCAGCGCCATCGGCCATATCCAAGTGGCAGGTGTGCCCGAGCGCCACGAGCCGAATGTTGGAGAAGTGCACTACCCCGCCATTTTTGAGCGATTGAGTGCGCTGGGCTACTCCGGCTGGATCGGCTGTGAGTATCGCCCCAAGGCAGAAACCCGTGCGGGGCTAGGGTGGGGCAAAGCTTGGGGGTTAACCACTCACTGATATCCGCCAGGCCAAATAACAAACGAGAAAAACACAAACAATAACAACAGTGCATAGGAGAAAAACGATGCATATCGCCATTACCGGTGCGGCAGGCTTTCTAGGCCAGCGGTTAGTGCAACAGCTGCTGGCTAGAGGTGAGCTTCGCCAGCAGCCGATTACCCGGCTAACACTGATTGATCAGATAGAAGCACCGTTGCCTGATGCGGGAAGCGTCGCCGTGGCATCAAGGGCGCTGGATATTACCGAGTCCGGCGCACTGGATAGTGTACTGGAGCAACGCCCTGATGTTATTTATCACCTAGCGGCGGTAGTGAGCTCTGCCGCAGAAGCCGATTTGGAACTCGGTATGCGGGTTAATTTCGATGCCACGCGGGCGCTGTTGGAAGGCTGCCGGGAGCAGTCACTGACCGATACTCGCTTGATTATGGCCAGCTCCGTGGCGGCCTACGGTGGTGAGCTGCCGGAAGTGTTGGATGATATGACGGCCCACCATCCGCAAAACTCCTACGGCGCCCAAAAAGCCATGTGTGAGCTGCTCATCAACGATTACAGCCGCCGTGGGCTTATCGACGGCCTAGTGCTGCGCCTGCCGACCATTGTGATTCGTCCTGGCCGACCAAACGCCGCGGCCTCCAGCTTTGCTTCCAGCATTCTGCGTGAGCCGCTCAATGGCGAAGAGGCGGTTTGCCCGGTGCCCGTTGAGTTTCCGATGTTTGTGATGTCGCCAGGCAAGGTGGTGGATGCGCTAATCCATGGTGCTGAGGTGCCAAGTGAGGCGCTGGCGCCTTTTAGAGCCTTTATGCTGCCGGGCATCACCGTCACGGTGGCCCAAATGCTTAAAGCGCTGGGTGACGTCGCGGGAGAAAAAGCGCTTTCACTGGTACGCCATGAACCCGACCCACGCATTGAAGCCATTGTGGCAAGCTGGCCCGCCCGGTTTGAAACCACGAAAGCCAAGCAGCTTGGCTTTGTAGGCGATGACAACTTCAAGCAGATCATTGATGCGTTCGTAACTGAATCGAAGTGAGTTTCTGCCCTGCCGTAAGCGGTAGGAAACTGCCTGGGCGACACCCGCAGGCGCGGTAAGTTGCCCCAACGACCACCCTCACAACAATATAAAGAGGGCACGACAATGACGAAGCAACACATGACTCCAACGCTCAAGCGCCATGTTCTGGTGGCCGCGATTAGCGGTATCGCCACGGCAGATATCGCACTTCAAGCCCACGCGGCGACGGAAGTGAACCTGGGCCATACACTCTCCTCGACTTCGCACTACTCGGTAGGTGCTGATGCGTTTAAGGAGACACTGGAGCGATTATCCGATGGCGAGTTCACGGTCACCGAACACACCTCTGGGTCGCTGGGCGGCGAGCGGGAGATGATCGAAGGTCTACAGATCGGTACGGTCGACGTGGTGATTACCTCCACGGGCCCGCTGGGTAACTTCGTACCGGAAAGTTATGTGCTCGACCTACCGTTCCTGTTTGAAAACTACGACCAGGCTCGCTGCGTGTTGGATAGCGAACTGGGCGATGAGCTGTTGGAAAAAATGGGCGAGCATGACTTGGTGGGTTTGGCGTGGTCTGAAAATGGTTTTCGCCACCTAACCAATAGCCAACGCGAGATCGCCACGCCCGCCGATGCCGAGGGGCTGCGCGTACGCACCATGGAGAACGCGGTACACCAGGAAGCGTTCCGTCAGATGGGCGCCCGCCCAACACCGATGGCGTTCCCTGAGCTGTTCACCGCACTTCAGCAGGGCACCGTCGATGGTCAGGAAAACCCGATTACCGTCATCGTTGCCACCAACTTTTGGGAAGTGCAGGACTACCTCTCGCTAACAGGCCACGTTTACTCACCGGCCATCGTGCTGGGGTCGCCCATTCTGCTGGACGGCTTGAGTGATGAGGAGCGTGGCTGGTTTATGGAAGCTGCTGCGGCGTCTGCCGAAGCGACCCGCGAAGAGGTGTCGCGCTTAGAGCGTGAAGGGGTGGCACTACTGGAAGAGAATGGCATGACGGTAAAAACCGATATCGATATCGCCCCCTTCCAGGAGGCTGTACAGCCTGCCTACGAGATATTTACCTCGGAATACGGCACTGAAATGCTTGAGCGCGTTCAGGAAGCAGCCAGCGGTTGTTAAGTAACCCTGGCTTCCCCACCTCGGCCTCCGGCATACCGGAGGCCGCTTTGGCATGGTGAATTCTTATGCTAGCGGTCTTTCTTCGTTTTGAGCACCAGTTAACCCGGCTCGCGATGCTGCTTGCAGTGGCGATGCTGGCGATCTCGGTGACACTCAGTTTTTATCAAGTGCTCACCCGGTTTGTCTTCAATGCGCCCTCGACCTGGACGGAAGTGGCCTCCCGTGCGGCGATGATCTGGTGCGTTTTCCTGGCGGCGGCTGCCACGTTCCGGGGTGGCTATATGATGGCGGTGGAGGTGGTTTATAAGGTAGTGCCCGCGCGCTTTTTGACACTACTGGAAGTCGCCATTGTGGTGTGCTGCTTACTGGTGCTTAGTGTGCTGATCCATTACGGCATCCAAATGACCATGCGGGTAAGCAATCAAACCATGTCGGGAATGAATATTTCGATGGCGTGGGCGTATGCGGCGATTCCGACGGGCTCCTGCTTTGCCATTGTTGCCGTAGTGGCGAGGCTGCTCGCACAGCTTGCTGGCCGGGAAAAGGTAGGTCCTGAAAATAGCGAGATCGTGCCGGAGGCTGAAACATCCCAGGATGCGCCGCGGCCTGAGCGGGAGGTGCAGCCATGAATATGGTTATTGGCCTGTCGCTGATCATTCTATTTACCTTCGGGGTGCCGATTGCCGTTTCTATTATTCTGGCATCCATTATTGGCATTGGGTTTTTTACCCGCTTGCCGCTGCTATTAGTACCGCAGCAGATGTTTATCGGCATCGATAAATTCCCGCTTATGGCGATCCCGTTTTTTATTCTTGCCGGTAACTTGATGGCGGCGGGGGGGATATCTCAACGGTTAGTCGACTTGGCCAAATCCATCGTTGGGCGCGTGCAGGGCGGGCTAGCGATGTCCTGCGTGTTGACCTGCATGATGTTTGCAGCGGTGTCCGGTTCCAGCGTGGCAACTACCTTTGCGATTGGCGCCATCTTGATTCCGGCGATGGTAAAACATGGCTACCCTAAGCCCTTGGCTGCCTCCATTCAGGCGTCATCCGCTGAGCTGGGCGTGCTTATACCCCCGTCGATTCCGCTAATTCTGTATGGCGTGAGTACCGATACGTCCATTGGCCAGCTGTTCCTCGCCGGTATTGGCCCCGGCATATTGATCGGCAGCGCGCTGATTATCTTCCTGTATCTATTCTGCAAGATACGGGGCTACGGCAAAGACGACTATAAAGACAGCACCGGTTTTATGGTCTCGGTGAAGCGTGCCTGGGTGGCCATGCTGATGCCAGTGGTCGTTATCGGCGGTATCTACGGCGGGATATTTACCCCTACTGAAGCTTCCGCTGTGGCGGTATTTTTTGCCCTGATCGTCGGCGGTTTTTACTACCGTGAGCTGAAGCTTGATGACATGTGGCCGATTATGCGCCAGAGCGTTATTTCTACAGCCGCCGTTATGTTAATTATTGCTGCGGCCTCGCTCTTCAGCTTTCTCCTAAGCCGTACGGGGTTGCCCGCGCAAATCGCTACCCTGGTCACCAACACCATCAACGACCCGCTGATGTTTCTTTTGGTGGTCAATGCGTTACTGTTGGTTGTCGGCATGTTTATCGAAACTTCCGCCGCTATTTTGGTGCTGGCGCCGATTTTGACGCCAATCGCTATTCAGTTCGGTATTCACCCGGTTCATTTTGGCCTAGTCATGGTGGTTAACTTGGCCCTTGGCATGATCACGCCACCGCTGGGGGTTAACCTGTTTGCTGCCTGTGCGGTCGCCAAAATTTCGATCGATCAGATGCTGCCTTGGCTGGTGCGCTTTGTGCTGGTGGTGCTGGCCTGCCTCATGGCGATTACCTATATGCCTTGGATATCCATGGGGCTGGTGAACATCTTCTATGGTTAGGTAAGTCGTTATTTAAAGTGAGCAAAAACAACGACAATAAAAGGAGTGTTTAATGTCGCATTCAATGACTTTGCCACCACAGCAGGCGCTGATTGGTGGAGAGTGGGTAACAACCGCCGCTACGCTTCAGGTAGAAGCCCCTGCTACGGGTGAGCCTTTAGCGCGTATTGCGCGTAGCCAAGTAGAAGAGGTTGATGCCGCCGTTCAGGCAGCGCGTCGGGCCTTTTGTGGCCAGTTAGGAGAGTGGTCTCGCTGGTCGGCCCGGCAACGCAGCGAGTGGTTGCTGCGCTTTGCCGATGTGATCGAGGCGCACCACAGACAGTTAGCCCAGCTGGAGTGCGCCGATACCGGCAAGCCGATGACGCAAGCCAAAGGGGATATATCCGCCTGTGCTCGCTACTTCCGCTTTTATGGCGGTGCGGCGGACAAGCTTCACGGTGAAACCATCCCCTTTGAAACCGACTTCGCGGTCATGACACTGCGCGAGCCTTACGGCGTATGTGCCCAGATTATTCCTTGGAACTACCCTTCTCAGATATTCGGACGCTGCGTGGCTGCCGCGCTGGCAGCAGGCAATTGCGTGGTGCTTAAGCCCGCCGAAGATGCCTGTTTGAGCGTGCTGCGCTTGGCAGAACTGGCGGTGAGCCATGGCCTCCCTGCCGGTGCACTCAACGTTGTGCCAGGGCTTGGATATGAAGCAGGCGCAGCGCTTGCCGCCCATCCCCAAATTGACCATCTCTCCTTCACCGGCTCACCGGAGACCGGTACCCATGTCGCCCAAGCGGCTGCCCAGCACCATGTGCCTGTCACGTTGGAGTTAGGTGGGAAATCGCCTCAACTCGTATTTGCCGATGCGGATCTTGATGCAGCGCTTCCGGCAGTGGTGCGCGGCATTGTTCAGAACGCCGGGCAGACCTGTTCAGCGGGTAGCCGCCTGCTGGTGCAGCGTGAAATCGCCGATAGCGTGATAACAAATCTTTGTGAGCGCTTTGCTGCTTTGCGCTGTGATGCAGGTGAAGCCGATGCCGACTGTGGCCCGCTGATCAATGCGCGCCAAAAAGCCAAACTGGAAGAACGTTTGTCGGCGGCCAAAGCCGATGGCATTCGCGTTGCGGCCATAGGAGAGCTAGCGCCGAGCGCACCGGCTGGTGGCCACTTTGTACTGCCTCAACTGCTGACCGATATTCCGGACGGTCATGAAGTGCTGCGCGAAGAGCTGTTCGGGCCGGTACTGGTGGTGCAGGTGTTCGAGGACGAAGCCGAAGCGCTAGCACTCGCTAATGCCACCGATTTTGGCCTGTGTGCCGGTATCTGGACGCGTGACGGCGGACGTCAGCTACGCTTGGCGAAAGGTATTCGTAGTGGTCAGGTGTTCATCAATAACTACGGCGCTGCCGGCGGCGTAGAGCTACCCTTTGGTGGCGTTGGACGTTCAGGACATGGCCGGGAAAAGGGCTTTGAAGGGCTGAGAAGCTATACACGGATCAAGACCGTCGCTATCAAGCACGGCTAGCACGCCATCTACTTAAAAGGAGCTATCACAATGACAACATCTCGCCAGGTAGGCATCGTCGGCGTGGGCCTGATGGGCCATGGGATCGCCAGCAGCCTGCTACGTGCAGGCCATCAGGTATTTTTTCTTGAACACCCGGGTAATCAGCCAGTGGATGACCTAGTGGCCGCTGGCGCCACCGCGCTGAGTTCTGGTCGGGAAGTGGCACAGAGCACAGAGGTGGTGATTCTGTGCGTTACCGGCTCACCTCAAGTAGAAGCCGTGCTGTTTGAACCCAACGGTGTATTAGAAGGCCTAACCCCTGGCAGTGTTGTTGTGGATTGCTCCACTGCTCTACCTAGTTCAACAGAAAAAGTCGCTGCCCGAGTCACGGAGGTGGGCGGGCGCTTTATGGATGCGGCAATGACGCGCACGCCTAAAGAAGCGGCGGAAGGGCGACTTAACTTGATTGTCGGCGCCCCGAAGGCGCTGTTTGATGAAATATTGCCGCTACTGGAGGGCTTTGCTGAAAATATTGCCCATGCGGGTGACGTCGGCGCAGGCCACACCCTTAAGTTGCTGCATAACTTTGTCTCGTTAGGCTTTTCTGCGGTACTCGCCGAAGCCACGGCTGCTTCTCGCAAAGCGGGGATAAGTGATACCGCCTTACTAGAGGTGCTTGGGGCCGGCGGTGGGGGCGGGGTGGTGCTTGAGCGGTTACGCCCTTACATTGCTGAAAATGACCCTTCGGGTTTCAGATTTACGGTTGCCAATGCCAGCAAGGACCTCGGTTACTATCACACCATGACCAATGAGCTGGGAGTAGAGCGTGGAGTTGCCGGAGCCGTTCATGCGCTTTATACATCAATCGGCGATAGTTCGCTGGCGGTGCCTGAAGTGATCGGCGTATTGGAGCAGCGGAGCTAGTTTGGCGGTGAATGCCTGCTTCGACGCAGCCATTGCTGAAAAGCATGTTCTGAACAAAAGACCCTATCGGTATTTGTTTTTTGGGGAGACATAGCCTACGTTATGTTAATGAATTGTAATGAATAATATCATTAGAGTAACTTTGGTGTTAAATATGGCGTGAAATCCCGCGGTGGCAGAGGTGAGTACCCGCATAGATATGGCAATGGTGCTGATGCCTAACAATATGGCAGCTATGATGTTTTAGCCATATGACCGCACGACTATTTCACAGGGATGAGTAAATAGAATGTACCAGCACTATTCGCGTCCAGGGTTGGACGCAGATGGCGATCGGCCAGGCCACGCGGTGGCGATTCTGAGCGTGCAGACCGGCTCGCCAGGAATCCACATCGTCGATGTCAATACTGACTACCAGCGTTTATGGGGTGGCAGCCGCGAAGCGTGGTTGGGTGCTCCCCCCGTGGTTGTGCAGCAGGAAGCCGCTAACCGCCATATTTTCGCACAGCTGCTTGAAGCACTACACCCGCTAAAAGACAGTGCTCACGGTGCTTTTGAAGGCATCAGTGGTCGCGAAGTATCCCGCCATCATGATGGCAAACGCCGTCATGTTGAGTGGCGAATTACGGCGATGGGGACATGCCATAATGGGCAGTTCACGCTGGTATTAACCCAGCGCGATGTTACTGAGCAGATGGAAAAAGAGGCTCAGCTTGAGCGGTTAGCAACGACCGATATGCTGACTGGATTGGTTAATCGATCGCAGTTCGATATGGTGCTTAAAAACGAGTTCAACCGACAGCACCGCTACTCTCGTCCCTTATCTTTAATCATGCTTGATCTTGATTACTTTAAAGATATCAACGATAGCTATGGGCACGGTGTCGGTGACCAAGTACTAATGGAGCTTGCCGATCTGCTGAAGCGTAATTTGCGTAAAGCAGACTGCTGCGCGCGCTGGGGCGGTGAGGAGTTTATGCTTTTAGCGCCTGAAACCTCGCTTGAACAGGCTGTACGGCTTGCCGACAAAATCCGAGGCGCGATCAAACATACCGCTTTTCCGCTTCAAAGCAGCGTCACGGCAAGCTTTGGGGTGGTAGAGGTTCATTCGCAAGAGTCGGTTAAAAGCGTCATGAAGCGAGTCGATAACGCCCTTTATCTCGCTAAAAATAAAGGGCGTGACCGGGTATCAACAGGCGGCTTGTTGTCTTCAGCGAAGCAGGCTTAAGCCGGGTCGCGGTCAATGGCAAATGCTGACCACGCTTGCCGCACCGGCATGATTTCCAACCGATTAATATTGATATGGGCGGGCAGTGTCGCTAGATAGAAAAGCTGCTCGGCAATATCTTCCGCTTGAAGAGGCGTTGTTCCTTTATAAAGCGCGTCTGACGCGGCCTGATTGCCCTTGGTTCTTACCAGCGTAAACTCGGTTTCTGCCATGCCGGGGGCAAGATCGGTCACGCGGACACCTGTTCCTAGCAGGTCGCAGCGCAGGTTATAACTAAACTGCTGAACAAACGCTTTTGACGCCCCATACACATGCCCGCCCGGATACGGCCACTGGCCTGCGACTGAGCCTAAATTAAGAATGCTCGCACCTTCGCTGTTTTTGAGCAGTAGCGGCAATGCCGCGTGGGTGACGTTGACCAACCCGGTGATGTTGGTATCGATCATGGTGTGCCAATCCTGCAGCGCGACTTTTTGCGCTGGCTCCGGCGCTAGCGCTAACCCTGCATTGTTGATCAGGCACGTCAGCGGCAGAAAGCTTTCCGGCAGGTTGCTAATAGTGTCAGTCACTGCGTCGCTGTCGCGGACATCCAGTGCCAGTGTAAGTACTGGAACCTGCTGGCTTAGCTCTTTTTCCAGTGCATCCAAGCGTTCCTGGCGGCGACCGGTGAGGATCAATGACCAGCCTGCTTTGGCGAAGCGCTGTGCTGCCGCTTTACCAAACCCTGAAGTAGCTCCTGTGATAAGTACGCTAGGCATTATAATATCTCCATGTTTATAAACACATTTAAAACAACAGTGTTCACTGTAAGCAACACTGGCTCAAGCCTCTAGAGCCAGTTGGCAATAGCCGGTGTGACATCGCATCTGTCCCCTGGGTACGTGATGATTGGCCCTACAGCTTAATGGGTCGAACTCACTAGGCTGGCAAGCACGCTATTTCCTTATGGATTAAACAGGGTGCTTGTTATGAATGCCAATCTTGCCGTTTCTTACTCAACCCAACAGGATGTGGATAACCGCTATGTACACAGCCTGGACCGTCAGTATGTGTTCCACTCCTGGGCACAGCAAGGCAGTTTAGACCCAATGGTTATCGCGGGCGCTCAAGGTTGCCGGGTATGGGATTATGCAGGACAGTCGTATTTGGATTTTAGTAGTCAATTAGTGAATACCAATGTCGGTCACCAACACACGAAAGTGGTGAGCGCGATTCAAGCCCAGGCCGCCAGCCTGTGTACCATTGCACCCGCCCATGCCAACCTTGCCCGCGGTGAGGCAGCCAAGCGCATTATTGCCAAAGCACCCGCTGGTTTCAGCAAGGTGTTTTTCACCAACGCGGGCGCGGATGCCAATGAAAATGCCATCCGCATGGCGCGGCTCTATACCGGGCGTACCAAAATACTTTCTGCCTACCGCTCTTATCACGGCAATACCGGTTCAGCGATTGCTGCCACCGGCGATTGGCGGCGGGTGCCCAATGAGTATGCCAGTGGGCACGTGCACTTCTTCAATCCATACCTTTATCGCAGCGAGTTTTGGGCGCGGGATGAAGAGGAGGAGTGTGAGCGCGCGCTGCAG
The DNA here is from genome assembly GCF_002836035.1 of Halomonas sp. MES3-P3E. Lineage (NCBI taxonomy): Bacteria > Pseudomonadati > Pseudomonadota > Gammaproteobacteria > Oceanospirillales > Halomonadaceae > Halomonas > Halomonas sp. MES3-P3E. Next base: position 15,890 of record NZ_PJBT01000012.1, read on the forward strand.
CATCTGCGCCGAGTGATTGAGTGCGAAGGTGCCAACGCCGTCGCGGCCATTCTGCTGGAAACGATTCCTGGTACCGCTGGGGTACTATTGCCCCCCAAGGCCTACCTGCAGGGGGTTAGAAAGCTCGCCGACGAGTTCGGCATCGTGCTGATTCTTGATGAAGTGATGGCCGGTTTCGGCCGCACGGGGCGCTGGTTCGCCTTTGAGCATTACGACATGGCGCCGGATCTGATCGTGTTTGCCAAAGGCGTTAATTCTGGCTACGTGCCTGCCGGTGGCGTGATTATTTCAGACCCTATCTCACGCTATTTCGATGACCACTTTTTTGTCGGCGGTCTGACCTATTCCGGCCACCCGCTGGCGATGGCGGCCATTGTCGCTACGCTTGACGCCATGGACGCAGAGGGAATCGTAGAGAATGCCGATAAAATCGGGAATGGGCCGCTAGCTGAAGGACTGAAAAAGCTTGCCGAGCGCCACCCCATCATTGGTGATTGGCGAGGTGTGGGCGTATTCCATGCCTTGGAGTTAGTGAGCGATCCGGTGCGTAAAACGCCATTGCCTGGCACAGAGGTGCTGAAACTCAAGCAGCTACTGATGGAGGAGGGGCTGCTGGTATTTACTGTCGAAAACCGTATTCATGTGGTGCCACCGTGTATTGTGACGGCAGAAGAAGTGAAAGAGGGCTTGGCAATTCTAGAGCGCGTCTTTGAAGGGTACGCCGCATCACGTCAATGAGAGTTTAGCTACGTAGCTAAAGCGTTATCGTAGGCAAGGCCCAGGCGCTGTATGCCTGGGTCGATACGCTGCATTTCAATAGCGCCGAACCCCAAACGGAAAAAGTGGCGCGGGGGAGCGGCATCGAAAAAGTGCTGAAAGCCCGGTTCAATCAGTACGCCACGCTGGGCAGCATGCCACGCAAGGCGCTGGGTATCGATGCCAGGGTCGGCCTCCATCCAAAAGGCGCTGGAACGGCGACTGCTGTGGCTGCGGCAACCGGGTATTGAGTGATCAATGGCCAATCGCATGGCGTCGCGTCGTCGGTCAATCTCTTCCACATGCAATTTGAGGTAGCGCTCGTAATAGCCTTGGGAAATAAACTGCGCCAACTGGTGCTGCAAGGCCGCGGGTGGATGGCGGTACATCATGCGTCGCAGTGCCCGTAGCTCGTCGATCAATTCGGGATCCGCTACCACGTAGCCCATGCGCAGCCCTGGCGAGAGCGCTTTAGATAAGCTGCCCATATAGATAATCCGCGCGCTCTGCGCACTGGCTTTAAGTGCCGGAAGGGCGAACTGATCACCGTGAATTTCAGCATCATAATCATCCTCGATGACGATCTGGTCACGGTGAGGGAGTTGGGCCAATAGAGCATCTCGTCGCGCTCGGCTCATGGTAATGCCTGTCGGCACCTGATGGCTGGGCATAACATACAGATAGTCACACTGCTGAGCGCCTTCCAAGCGCATACCTTCTGTGTCCATGGCTTGGAACTGCAGGCTGGCGCCGCGATGAGCAAAAACATTCACTGCCTCGCGGTAACCGGGGGACTCAAGGGCCACTTGGGTGCCCCGATGACAGAGTAGTTGCGCAATCAAGTAGAGTGCATTCTGAGTCCCCATGGTGATGAGGATCTCTTCTGAGCGAGCGAAAATACCCCGGCGCGGTAAGATGCGTTTACGTAATTGTTCAATGAGTAGCGGATCATCTTGATCGATGCGGTCACGTAGCCATGGTTTATCGCGCTGCGAACTTAATAAACGCCGTGAAACATCGCGCCATTGAGCTAACGGAAACAGTCGCGTATCTAATTGGCCATAAATAAATGGGTACGCATACTCTGACCAATTGCCTGGTTTGAGTATGCCTTGGTAGTTAGTAGGGCGCTGCGTAATGCGTTTGTGCCAGTTTGGTGCAGCGATTACGCCTTTATTATTCTCGTTGATGGCACTTAACGAGGCATTAAGTTCTGAAAGAGACTCGATATAATCAGGATGCAAGTAATAACCGCTTCGGGGACGACTGATTAAATAGCCGTCTTCAACAAGCTTCTCGTAAACAATCGCCACAGTGTTACGTGAAATACCCAGCTGTTGGGAAAGTTTACGGCAAGAGGGAAGTGCATCCTCGCCGGGCAAGCTTCCCTTGCGAATCGCTTCCAGTAGCGTTTCGCGAAGTTGTTCTTGCAGGCAGGTGGCGGCATTAGGGTCAATCTCAAGACACAGCGTTGTCATGCAAATCTCCTCTTTAGACAAACCCTTCTCTACTTAGCAACTTAACATAAGCATCTTTCGTGCCAGTTCTCTTATTGGTAACTGTCCTTTTAATTTACGCTAACTGGCTCTAATCGTTGAGAGGATAAAAAACTAGGGTGAAGTCATCTTCAGCATGTCGCCGAAACGTTCACGAACACTTTGTAGATGCACTGCGGCGAGTAATGTTTTGTTCACTCTGGGAGTATTAGGCGATGAAAAAAATAGTGGCATTATCCTCCGCGTTGAGCGTTGGGGCACTTACACTGAGCATGTCACTGACGGCTAGCGCTGCGGATTTAGAAGAAATAGAGAGCCGTGGCTACCTAAGCGTGGCTACCGAAGATAATTACGCCCCGTTTAACTTTATGAGCGGCAGTGACCCCGATGGTTTTATCGAAGATATAAAGATCGAACTAGAAGAGTACGCGGATTTCGAAGTCCGCCAGGATATTTTACCGTGGACAGGGCTGTTGGCATCGGTTTCATCGGGTCAGTACGACATGGCACTTACCGGTGCTTCGGTCACCGACGAGCGTCTACGGGTGTTTAACTATGCACCGCCGTTTGCCTCCGCCCAGCATTTTTACATCAAGCGGGCAGGTGATGATCGTATCAACAGCATTGAAGACTTAAGCGGTATGACGCTAGGCGTCCAAGCGGGTAGCGCGCTGCTGTCACGCCTGCCTGAACTGGAAGTCATGCTAGAGGAGAGCGGCGGCGAACTGGGTGAGGTAATGGAGTATGAAGCCTATCCAGAGATTTACGCTGATCTGGCTAATGGTCGTGTCGATTACGTGATTAATTCCATCGTGCCGGTGAATGACCTGATTAGTGAGCGTCCTGATGTATTTGAAGCGGGCCAAGCCGTTTCGGGCCCTGGCTATGTTGCCTGGCCTATGCCCAAGGACAGCCCAGAGCTGCTGGCCTATATCACGGATTTTATGAGCCATCTGCGTGATTCTGGCCGCCTGGCCGAGCTGCAGGAAGAGTGGTTTGGCGAGTCCTTTGACGACCTACCGACAACCCCCATCACCTCAGTGGAAGAGTTCCACGAAATGGCCGGTATGTAAGCCATCACCTTCGCCAGCCGCCCAGAGCAGTATCGGGCGGCTGTTATTTTATTGAGCGAATTAGGAGGTGAGCATGGACAGTAGCGCATGGGGGCTGCTCATTCAGGGCGCCTGGACAACCATATGGATATCCGGCATCTCTATTGCCATCGGCGTCATAATGGGGCTGATAATTGCCTTGCTCAGGGTGGCTAAAATTCCTGTCCTGCATCAGTTGCTAGGCGTTTACATTAGCCTAGCGAGGGCAACACCGCTGGTAACCCTGGTGCTGTTCATCTTTCTAACCGCACCGACTATGGGGGTTAACCTTAATCGCAATGTGGCCGGTATCATTGCGTTAACTCTCAATACCACTGCTTTTAACGCCGAAATATGGCGTTCCGCGTTTAATAACTTCTCCAAAGAGCAGCGCGAAGCGGCGCTGGCCATTGGCATGACCCCATGGGTCTACTTCCGCCGTATTATGCTGCCGCAAATTACCATTACCAGCCTGCCGGGCCTAGTCAATGAGATGTCGTTTTTGATCAAAGGCAGCCCCGCCATTGCGGTGATCGGTGTGGTCGACCTTACTCGTGTGACCAACCGCATTTCAGCGGTTACCTACGACCCTTTGCCGCCTATTTTAGCCGCAGCGGCCCTGTATATGCTGATCATCAGCCTGCTGGTATGGCTGCAGCGCGTGGCTGAGCGCAAAGCCAGCCGATTGGCCGTCTAACATGGTCAACAAAGGGGAGCCTTTATGAGTAACTGGGATATTCTTTGGTCATCGTATGATGTGTTTTTAAACGGTTTTTATAACACCTTAAAACTGTTTGGGTTATCTGCAGTGCTGGCGTTTATCTTGGGTAGCGGGATCGTGTTTTTGTTAGAGGGTTCGCGCCCGCGCTTAAAAATACCGTTGCGCATCTTTATTGACGGCATGCGCATGCTGCCCTTTCTGATTCTGGCCTATTTACTCTATTACGGCCTGCCCAGCGCAGGCATCCGCATGAGCGCCTGGACGGCAGGGATTATCGCCCTGGTGATGTATCACGGCGCTTACTTCGCGGAAATATTGCGCGGCTGCCGCGCTACGTTCGCGCAAGGGCAGGTAGAGGCTGCCATCGCGCAGGGGTTTTCTCAGCCCAAGATGTTTATGCGCATTATCTTGCCCCAGCTGATTTTAAAAACCCGCGGCTTACTGGGCAATCAACTAATTATCCTGCTTAAAGATACCGCCTTCTTGGTGATTATCACCGTGCGCGAACTTACCGCGGCGGCGAGCAGCCTGTCGAGCACCTACTTCATTCCCATGGAAGCCTTCATTGTGGTGATCGGCTTCTACTGGCTGATCAGCATTGGTTTAGAGCTATTTATCAAAATGATTGGCCGTTTTGGCGCCAAGCGAGGATTCGAAAATGCCTGAGACCGCCGCAGTTAGTATTCGCAAACTATCCAAAAGCTTTGATGGCACCGAGGTGCTGCGGGACGTTTCGCTGGAGGTGCAGTCTGGAGAGGTAGTGAGCATTTTGGGTTCATCCGGCTCGGGCAAATCCACGCTGCTACGCTGTATCAACTGGTTGGAGCAGCCTGACCATGGTGATATCCGTATCGACGGCGATCGCATTGGTGTCAGCAACAGCGGCAAGCACATGTCGCGACGCGAGCTAGCGGGTATGCGCGCGCGCTTGGGCATGGTGTTCCAGGGATTCAACCTCTGGCCGCATCTTAGCGTGCTGCGCAATGTCACCGAAGCGCCAATCCATGTCCAGGGACTGAGCAAGGCCGAGGCAGAAGAGAGGGCGATGGCGCTGCTGGAAAAAGTCGGCATGGCCGACAAACGCGAGCAATACCCCTATACACTTTCAGGCGGGCAAAAGCAGCGTGTCGCGATTGCCAGGGCGCTTGCCATGCAGCCGAAAGTCATGCTGTTCGATGAGCCGACCTCGGCGCTCGATCCCGAGCTGGTGGGTGAAGTGCTTGGGGTTATCAAAGACCTCTCGAAAGAGGGCTATACCATGGTGCTGGTGACCCACGAAATGGAGTTCGCCAGAGCTGTCTCCGATCAGGTGGTTTTCCTCGATAAGGGCATCATTATCGAAAAATCTCACCCCAGCGAGTTTTTCGAAAACCCGAAAACCGACCGCGTAAGGCGCTTCCTGGAATTAGAAGCGCCTGCCGTGTGAGCGTCATACCGACTGGCTAACCCAGCTGCCGCCGCCACCGGTTTTCAATGGTGTCCAGCTCAGCCGGGCCGTACTGCGCATTATCATGGGCTCCGTAGTAGGCCCACAGCTGATCGCCAAAATCAAAGTGCCACCATTCGCTAGGCAGGTTGGTGAAGCCCTGTTTGTGCATGGTGTGATAGAGCAGGCGGCGGTGATCTCGCGCCTTATGTTGCTGCGGGGCCAGGGTTTCCAGATGTTCAAAATAGTCGCTATGCGAGGCCGGAAGCGCCTCGTCAAACAGGGTGCCCATATCCAGCGGCAGGCCATCGGCATCACATAGAGTGACATCGACAGCACCACCGGTGAGGTGAGGGCTGGGGGCTAAAGGGTCGCGGCTGGGTACAGATACGAATTCTCTTGTACGCTCCAATAGCTCCGTTTCGTTTAGATCTGGATTGTGATGGTGGATGGCCTCATGCAGGGTATCAAACAAGTACTGTTGTACCCGCCATGGCCGCCAACCATCCAGTACGATTAAACCGATGCCATCGGGTAAACTGCGTGCTGCAGCGAGTAGCGCCCGATAAACCCCTTCACGTACAAAACATTCCGGTACTGCACCAGGAATGCCCAGCCGAGCATAGGCAGGGAACACGCTGACCGGTGCAGGGGCAAGGCTCATCGGCACTAGGCGCTCACCGTTATCTTCAATAGGCGCAAGGCGCAGCTGATCCCAGCAGGGTGCTGGATGGCTTGGGATAGGCGGCAAGGCCTTCAATAGTGTGTTCAAAGGCATTGAGTTATCCAAGCAGAGTAGGTAGCCACAGCGTCAGCGGTGGAAAAAGGATGAGTAGAATAAGAACCGCAATTGCCGTCAGCACAAAGGGCCAAATGGTTCTGAATAGCGATACTATCTCTAGCCGGCTGACCGCGGCGGCCACGAACACACAGGCGCCCAGCGGTGGCGTAATAAGAGCAATGGTAATGTTTAGCGTGATGATAACGCCCAGGTGGATTGGGTCGATACCTGCCATCATGGCCACGGGTGCAAAGATGGGAGTTAACAGCATCAACGCTGACACCTCTTCCATGAACATGCCCGTGATGAAAGTGATGGCGCTGAGCAGCAGCAAGATCACGATGCCATTGTCCACGTAGGGCGATAACAGCGAAACAAATTGTGCAGGTACCTGAGCGTAGGAGAGCAGCCAGCTAATCGTTGCTGAGGCCGCCATAATCAGAAAAACCGCCGAGGTTAAGCGTGCAGTATCAACCACGGCTTTCCAGCACTCGCCGAGTCGCAAACCGCCCAATGCAAAGCCGCACAAGGCAACGTATAGCGCTGTTAGTGCGCCTGATTCAGTTGGAGTAACAAAACCAAGTACGATACCTGCCACGATAATAAAAGGGGCAATAAGCGCGGGTAGAGCCGCAATAGCGGCAACTCCCAACTGCCCGAGTGAAGGCAACTGGCCGCTTTTGGGGAGCCGGTGCCTCCAGGCATACCAGGCGTTCAGCCCCATGAAAGCAACTCCCAGCAGCAGGCCAGGTACGACGCCCGCGAGGAATAGGTCCCCTACTGACGTATTCGTCAGCGAGGCGTAGAGAATCATGAAGATACTGGGTGGAATGATTGGCCCAATCAGCGAGCTACCAGCGGTCAACCCTGCGGCAAAGGCTCTGGAGTAACCCTCTTTCTCCATGGCGGGTACTAAAAGCGACCCTAATGCCGAAGTGTCGGCCACTGCTGAGCCATTGACGCCTGCGAAAAAAACACTCGATACCACATTGACGTGGCCCATGCCGCCCCGCAAGTGGCCGACCATCAGGCGTGCCAACCCCATTAACCGTTCCGTCAAGCCGCTGACGTTCATTAGGTTGCCAGCGAAGATGAACAATGGAATCGCCATCAGAGAGAAAACATTGATACCACCAAAAAATTGTTGGGGCATCATGCGTGGAAGCATTGACGGGTCGACAAACAGAAAGCCCACTATGGCTGTGGTAAGCAGCGCAATGAACAGAGGTAACCCAAGCAGGACGTGACCAAGAAAAACAGCCAGCATGGTGAGAATCATATGTTCTCCTCGACAGTCTTGAGGCGAGCAGGGCCGTAGAGGAGCACATGCCAAGCCAGCAGCAAAAAACCAATAGGTAGCGAGAGCAGCGGCACTGTGCGGCTAACGCCGAGCCCGGATGTGGTAAACATGTTGACCGACAGTGCATAGCGATAGCTTACCCACGCACCTCCCAAGGCAATCATCAGGGTGAGCAGCCATTGGTATATATTCAGCAATCGGGCGAAGGGGGTGGGTAGCAACTTCTCAAGAAGACCCACGCGCATATGCCCTCCTTCCGACCAGACAGCGCCAGCAGCAAGCATGACGGTGGCTATGATCAGAAAGCGGGAAAGTTCATCTGTCCAGATGGGTGCGCCACCGGCAATATAGCGGGCAAACACCCCGAACAAAATGGCCGCAACATTGAGGGACAGTAGCGCCCCCGCCAAAATCAGGGTAATGGGTCGACTGGCAGTCAGTAGGCGAAATCGAAGCGAATTGAGCATGGCAGCATTCCATTAAGCACAGAGAGTAAAAGGGGGCCGGTTGAGAACCGGCCCCTGTGATGCACGCACGGCAGAGATAGGCGGGGTTTTTAGTCGAGCAGGTCGCTCATGCCTGCGTCGTCCAGTGCCATGTCGACCCAGCGCTGCTCGATATCACGCTCTTCCAGCCACTCAAGGTAGGCGGGCTGACCAATCTCCCTGAACGCCGTCAACTCTTCTTCGGAGGGACGAATCACTTCCATACCCTGCTCTTCCAGGTAGGCAATACGCGCTTCTACCTGCTCCTCATTGTGCTCTCGGGCATTGTGATTGGCTTCGGCGACAGCCTCCATAAAGGCGCTGCGAAGCTCATCATCCCAACCTGCGATCATTTCACTATTGCCGACCAGGAACTGGTTGGAGTACTGGATATTGGCCAGGGTCAGATAGTCCTGCACTTCGTAGAGACTGCCCAAAATGATATACATTGGCGGGTTCATCTGACCATCGGCCACCCCTGTGCGCAGCGCCATGTAGGTTTCTGTCCATGGAATGGGCGTGCCGGAGGCACCAAAGGCCTCATAGAGGGCTACCTGGCTGGGGTCCATGGCTCGGAAGCGCAGCCCATCAAAGTCGTCAGGGTGGCTGATAGGCCTTTCATTATTGGTGAACGCTAAAAAGCCCCCCTCTTCCACGACCGCCAGCATATCTATACCAGCACGATCCTGAAGGGTATCGCTGACTGCCTGCCAATACTCACCTTCGTCGAAGAAGTCACGCGCTGCCTCGAAATCGTCGAACAGGAAAGGAATGGCGCTGACGAATATCTCATCAACGAGAGGAGACACACCTGCAAATGACGCCACGTTGAGCATGGGCGTATTCATGGTCTGCTCCATACGCTCCTCTTCTTCACCGAGCATGCTATTCGGATAGAGCTCAAGCTGGATTTCACCGTCAGTTTTTTCGTCTATCAGCGTTTTAAGATTCTCTGCAAAGACATGGACTGCATTCTTTTCAGGATCAGGAGCGCCGTTGTAGCTCAAGTTAACCGTGGTCGCCGCAAAGGTGTTTCCTGCCATCAAGGCAGAGCCAATCAGGCACGCTGAAATGAGTCGTTGGAGTGAAAAGTGTTGAGTCAATGTAGGGTGAGTAAGCATAAGTTGTTTAAACATAGTCAGTCTCCTGGTTTATTGTCGTGAGCTACGGGGCGCTATGGGCACGTTATTGGATTTATAAGTAGTACCTACTGAAAGATTAGGTATTGAGGTGTTGACTATGCAATACCTGAAGTGTGGCTTTTATTGCAACAGACGTGGCGCATCGGCCGCGAAAAAGCGCATGCCTTTCTGTAGATGAGCAATACAGGTGGTAGATGCGACCGGCAGTTCTTGTCCTTTCAGACTGACAATTTGCGCACGGGTACCATTCATGACCGGATAGTGCATCGGCAGTGTGAAAATTTCGCCACGCTCTATTTCATCCACCACGGTAAGCTCAGGCATGAACGTAACGCCGATGCCTGAACGGACAAAATTCTTCAACACCGATACAGAGTTGGTATGCAGGCGTGCTTCGAGATGAATCCGCTCCTGGTGGGCCACCATGTTGACCATTTGCCGCATACCGAAGGGGTTGTCCATCAATGCAAGGGGCCAACCCTTGAGGTCATGCAATGTCACGGGGTGATCCAGTTCGCTGAGCGGATGATTGGGTGGCACGATGACATCCAGCGGCTGGCGCGTTTCCACGTGGCAGAAAAGCTGCGGGTCTACCGGCGGAGCATAAAGCAGCGCTATATCCACTTCACGATCCTTCAGGAGCGACATCGCCTCGTTAACACCCGCCATTCGGATTTCAACATTAATGCCCGTAAAAGCCGACATGAAAGTGCCTAATGGCGCAGCAATGAGATCTGCGATGAATCCTTCTCCCACGGCTATTCGCACTTCGCCTTTCGTCAGGCTTTGAAGGGCCATGAGCTGAGAGAGCACGGCTTCTTCTGAAGCCCGCTGGGCATGAAAATGGTGCACCAGTAGCTGGCCCGCGGCGGTTGCCCGCATTCCCCTTCCGTGACGCTCGCATAGCTGGGTATCCAACTCTTCTTCCAGCGCTTTTAGTTGGCGACTAACAGCGGAGGCATCCACATTCAGGTGGGCCGCAGCGCGCCTGAGCGAGCCGCGGCGAATCACTTCATTGAGGTAGGTTAATGCACGTTGATTAAGCATAAAACAACCTGTTATTGGGTGCTTTATATCTTACCGGAAGCCTGCCCGGACTTGTCATCGTTGGGTCTAGGTTAGCGGTTGGTTGGCTTGCTGAGTGTGGAGGTTTCTATCCTCCACCGCATCCGCCAGCATATCGGCGGTAATCGCAGAGAGCGTCCAGCCCAGGTGGCCGTGGCCGGTGTTGTAGAACACGGTGGGTAATTTGCCGGGGCCGACCTTAGGCAGCATGTTGGGAAGCATCGGGCGTAGACCTGCCCAGGGCACTACGCGGCGGGTGCTGACGCCGGGGAAGCACTCTTCCACCCAGCGGATCAACGGGCGGATGCGGTTGTCGCGAATATCGCGATTGAAGCCGTTGAATTCGGCGGTTCCCGCGATGCGAAAGCGTTCATCGCCCAGGCGACTGGTCACCAGTTTGGTTTCATCGTCCAGCAGGCTCACGGTGGGGGCGGCCTGCTGAGAGGCGGCATCGTCAAGCTGCACGGTAATGGAGTAGCCTTTGACTGGGTAGATATTGACCCGGTCTCCCAGCTTGGCCGCCAGGGTACGGCTGCCCACCCCGGCGCAGACCACCACGCTATCGAATGTTTCACGCACCGGTTCATCGTCAGCCTCGCCTTCAATAGTGGCGGTGATCCATGCGTGCTGTTCGTCCGCACCGAGATCCTGCACGCTGTGACCATATTTAAGCGTTACGCCGCGGCGCTCGGCGGCTTGTGCCAGGCCGTGGGTAAACTTATGAATATCACCCGTGGCATCGCTTTCGGTGAAGAAGCCACCGTAGTAGTTGCCCGCCAGGGTGGGCTCAATGGTGCGCATCTCATCAGGGCTGACTGCCCGGCGTTCCAGGCCGCCTTTGCTGAGCAGTTGTGAGACTTTGGCGGCGTGGTCATAGCCGGCTTTATCGCGGTAAATATGCAGAATGCCTTTCTGCTTTAAATCAAAATCGATTTGCTCTTCCTGCGTCCACTGAAACAGATGCTCGCGTGCCGCTATGGCTAGCCGTGCGGTTTCGGTAGTGTTGGCAGAGTAGCGGGGAATCGAGGCGATAAATTCGCCAAACCAGCTGAGCTTGTGCCAGCTCGGGCGAGGGTTGACCAGCAGCGGGGCATCGTTTTTGAGCATCCAGCGCATGCCCTTGATCACAGTGGGCCAGTGGTTCCACACTTCGGCATTCGAAGCCGAGAGCTGACCGCCGTTGGCGAACGAGGTCTCCATGGCGGCGTAACGATGCTTTTCAAAGACGGTGACATGATAGCCACGTTTGGCCAGGGCGTAAGCGCTGGTAATGCCGGTGATGCCTCCACCGATAACGGCAATGCGTTGCATGTGTCTCTCCAGATTGTATGAGCGTCGGGAATACCACCTAACGGCGTAGCTGTTGGCGTACCCCTTCCGTCATGGAACCTGAGAGATTCACGCATCCGTTGGGTGCGCTTGCTCCTTCGGTGGGCTGAGTGACGCAGTCATCAGCCGCTCTTCGGAAAGTGATGGTGATAGCGGTCCGGTTGCCTGAGAGTTTCCGGGGCTGTTGCTCCTTCGGCGCTGGCGTCATGGTTTGTTAATGCGCCAAGCTCTCCCGATATCACGTTGCTGCCTATTGTTTTACAGCATTAGTTCTAACGCGATCAGTTTTAGCATGAAAGTCGACCATAGTCGTGAACGCTTATTCCACGGGGCTCACTCCAAGGGCCGGGCACGCTCGATGATCGCCGCGCAATCCAGCCCGGTGGGTAAGGTGCCGGTACTGAGGCTGCTGTGGTCAGCAAGCCGCCCAGCACAGAAGGCATCGGCCACATAAGCGGGAGCGTGCTGTGCCAGCAGCGCGCCTTGTAACGCCAGGGCCATGCCGTCCGCCAGTTGGCGAGCGCGGTATTGGAGCGCTTGGGTATCCTGCATCTGCCGCTGTAATTGGTGGATAAAGCGGTCAAGATGCCCATTGGCGCCCTGTGAAAGGCCGAGTTCGACGAAGTAGGCTTCGAGCACCTCGGGCTGTTTCTCAATCGCGCGCAGGATATCCAGACACTGCACATTTCCACTGCCTTCCCAAATGGCGTTGATGGGCGACTCGCGAAACAGGCGCGCCATGATGTGGGTCTCCATGACGCCGCTTCCGCCAATCACCTCCATTGCCTCGTAAGCGTGGTGGGGCGTGCGCTTGCAGATCCAGTACTTGCCCACAGGGGTGGCGATTCGCGAAAGCAGGCGCTCATGCTCATCGTCTTGATGATCCATGGCGCGGGCCATGCGCAGCATCAGGGTGGTGGCGGCTTCGCTCTCGATGGCTAGGTCGGCAAGCACGTTCAGCATCAGCGGCTGTTCACTGAGACGGGCGCCAAACGCCTGGCGATGGGTCGCGTGATGAATCGCCTGGGCGGTGGCCTGGCGCATACCGGCAGCGGAGCCAATCATGCAGTCGTAGCGGGTCATCGCGACCATCTCAATGATTGTGCGCACCCCACGGCCTTCGTCGCCCACCATCCAGGCAAAGGCACCGCGCAGTTCCGTTTCGCTGGAAGCATTCGCCACGTTGCCCATTTTGCGCTTTAGCTGCTGTATATGGAGCGGGTTCTTGCTGCCGTCGGGCCGCCAGCGTGGCAGCAGAAAGCAGCTCAAGCCGCCTGGCGCCTGGGCGAGTACCAGGAAGGCGTCGCACATCGGTGCCGAGACAAACCACTTATGCCCCACCAGCTCGTAGGCTTCACCTGGCCCAGCTTGGCCAATCGGATAGGCGCGAGTGGTGTTTTGACGTACATCGGAGCCGCCCTGCTTTTCGGTCATTGCCATGCCGATGGTGACGCCCTGTTTCTCAAAATAAGGCACGTTGCGCGGGTCGTAATGGGGCGCGGTGATTTTGTCTCCCCAGCTCTCAAGCAAGCTGGGTTGGTGGCGCAAAGCTGGCAGAGCAGCAAACGTCATGGTGATGGGGCAACCATGGCCCGCTTCTACCTGGGCCTGTAAAAAGTAGTTGGCGGCCCGATTAACATGCGCACCGGGCTGAGGGTTTCGCCAGGGGCTGGCATGCAAGGCGTGCTCTACCGCCGTTTGCATCAGCTGATGGTAGGCAGGGTGGAACTCGATCAGATCAACTCGATGCCCTTGCCGGTCATGGGTGACCAACTGAGGTGCGTAACGATTGGCGTCAAAGCCCAGGGCAATGGCCTCGGTGGACCCCGCCCACTGCCCAAACGACTTGAGAGCGCTATTGTTAGTACCACCTTCGCGTTTAACGCCCTCTTGAAGTGCGCGGTCAGCGGTGTAGCTGTTGTAGTTTTCCAGGGGTGGTGGCTGGTTTACCACCTGATGGGTATTGGCCTGGAGTTTATCGGCAAGTGGATAGTGTTGCGTCATTGGGATCACCGTTGACGTGGCGAACATCTCGTCTAAACGAACGTTTTATAACCTTATAGTAGTTGCATGGCTGAGACGGCGCTAAAAAGATGAGGGTATAAAGTAGGGAGAATTTGTTCTGCTTTGCTCAGCCAGTGTATTTAACCGACAATGCCAAGCTTATCCTTCTCAGCCTTGGGTACTATCAATGCAAGCAAACGCAATGCAGGCAAACGGTTTTTTTGACGAAATAGGCGAGACCATCGGCGAGGCAATCCGCGTGGTGGTTGAGTTCTTATTGGGCATATTTACCAATTTCTTTGGTGCCTTTGGCGATTTTATCGATGGCTTAACCCGTTCTCTGGGTATCAACGATTCTTTCTTTAGCATTGCCGTGCTGGTCGTTGGCCTATTGATTCTGTTTGGCGGTGTGCGTGCATTTCTGCGCGGCTCGCTGATAGGGGGTATATTTCGTACCTTATTGGGGCTGTTTATTCTTTCCTGGCTGATGATGTAAAGGGGGGCTTTACCCTTGAAGTAGCGCCCTTGAGCCAGTTTCATCAAGGGCATGATGGATTGTCATTTGCTTATTTGGTGCATTTTGTCATCATCTGCACTCATTTTGTGCAAAGCGAGTGCAATGAAAACTTATCTAGGCAAGATGCGAGGGCAGCCCATTAAGCGCACCCGAGTGGGTTGGCAGGATGCGGTGTGGTCATGGGTTGGCGCCTTTAGCGGTATGGCGGTTATCTGCTGGTTAAGCTCGGCTTGGCTCTCGCAACAGCTGCTGATTGTAGGCTCCTTCGGGGCGACATCCGTTCTTATCTATGCGGCACCGGAAAGCCCCTTTGCTCAGCCAAGCCATGTGCTGTTTGGCAGCGTGTTATCAGCGGGTATCGGCGTCGCTTGCTACCAGCTGCTGGGGGCGACACCGCTCTCGATGTCTCTGGCTGTATCGCTGTCGATACTTGTTATGCAAATAACCCACACGGTTCACCCACCGGGAGCCGCAGCTGCACTGATTGCAGTAGGCGGCGGGGCTAGCGTTCATCAGTTGGGTTGGTGGTACCCGCTGTTACCGATTGGCGCAGGTAGTGTAGTGATGCTGATCATTGCTATCTTGGTCAATAACCTTGCCCGGCATCGTCGCTATCCACGCTACTGGTAATGTTAAAAGCGGCTGAGTTGATGCTCCAGTGCGAATATATGGGCATCCTCTGCCCCTAGTTCACGTAGAGCGGCAGCCAGATTGACCAGGTACTCACGGTTAGGTCCGCTGGGGCCGTGTGCGTTAGCTATTTGTAACGCTATTTCGTCCAGCGGCGCCTCGCCTAGAAAGGCCGGGTTATCTTCGCTGGCGAGATAAATAAGCCCTTCGCTCTGTTCAGGCGTTTCGCTTCTGACATCGGTAAACGTCAGCGGAACTTTCTCCCGTAGGTAGCCGTTTTTCTCCCGAACATCCAGCGGTGCCAGTACTTCCGGTGTAATCCGGTAGGCCATGCCATGGCACACCGCTCCCTCAGCGGGAATTAAGGTGGCAACCCGTCCCGGTGATTCAAGCGTACCGCGATGGTCATGGGAGCCTTGCCAAAATCGCCGTTCCCAGCCGGTGATAAACGCCGGGCGGTGCTCTATATAGGCAAAGTCCGCCTTCCAGATCAGCGAACCATAGCCAAATAGCCAAATCTCGGCATGGCCATCGAAGAAATTTCTTTTTTGGTTAAGCGCAGTGGTATCAAGCATCGGTATCAGGCAACGTTTTTAAGTCACATTTTTCAAGTAACATGGTGGGCAACGACGGTGTAAAACCACCATCTTAACATGTCATGGATGATCACCTACTTGATCGTCAAGGCCACAACAGGAGGCTGCCATGCGCGCGATTTTTTTGGTCGATAACGGCTCGCTACGAGCGCAGGCAACGCTTAATTTACGTCGCGTGGCGGCGTCGCTTAGTGAGCTTATGGGTGAAACCGTACAGGCGGCCTCACTACTGCACTCCAATAAGATTTCCGTGGAAGAGGTTGATGGCATTCCCGCCACCACGCTTGGCCCCGCCGCTGAACGCAGTGCCGAACAAGGGGCGACAGAGCTCCTGATCCTGCCGTTCTTTTTTGGTCCCAGCAAAGCACTGACCGGCTACCTGCCCGAGCGAATGGCCACGCTGCAAGAGCGCTTTCCCCACGTGAAGGTGCGTGTGGCCCAGCCCTTGGTGGATGAATTGGGGGATAACGACCTGCGCCTAGCCCATTTACTGGCAGATAACGTGCGCGAGAAGCTTCGGCTAGGTACTAAGCCCCATGTGGCGCTGGTCGATCACGGCAGCCCGATTCCTGACGTCACCGCCGTGCGTAACCGCTTAGCGGGGCAGCTTAGTGTGCTGTTAGCCGATGACGTAGCGTGTGTTGCTGCTGCTTCTATGGAACGCCGCGAGGGTGATGAGTACCGTTTTAACGAGCCGCTGCTGGAAAACTTGCTGTTGTCACCCGAGTTCAATGCAGGCCCGGTCATCCTGGCGATGCTGTTTCTTTCGCCGGGTCGCCATGCGGGAGAGGGAGGCGATATCGCTGAAATATGCGCGGCGGCTGAACAGCAGCATCCAGAGCTTTCCGTTACTACGACCAAGCTGGTGGGCGAACATCCAGATATTGTCGATATTCTTGCTACTCGATTGCGCCAAGCGCTTGATGGTGAACGCTTTCTTCTCGATATCCCGGCAATCAACTGAATGCCCTAGCGGATGATGGATGAATGCCTGCCCAATAGCGCGTAGAATCGCGAGCCTTTCGTATTGTAAATAACACGCTAACCGGGCTCCTTTTGTGATCGCAACCGCCAATATCACCATGCAGTTTGGGGCCAAGCCCCTGTTTGAAAATGTCTCCGTTAAATTCAATAACGGCAATCGCTACGGCCTGATTGGCGCGAACGGCTGCGGCAAATCCACCTTTATGAAAATTCTCGGTGGCGATTTGGAGCCCACTTCTGGCCAGGTGATGCTGGATAGCAGTACACGGCTGGGTAAGTTGCGTCAGGATCAATTTGCGTTTGAAAACGAGCGCGTCATCGACACCGTGATCATGGGCAATGTCGAACTCTGGTCGGTGGCTGCCGAGCGCGAGCGTATTTACTCGCTGGCAGAGATGAGCGAAGAGGACGGCATGGCCGTCGCTGATCTAGAAGTGCGCTTCGCCGAGCTGGATGGCTACACCGCCGAGCCCCGCGCCGGCGAATTGCTACTGGGCTTGGGCATCCCCATTGAGCAACACACGGGCCCGATGAGCGAAGTCTCTCCCGGCTGGAAGCTGCGTGTGCTGCTCGCCCAGGCGCTATTCGCTGACCCGGATGTACTATTGCTGGATGAGCCGACCAACCACCTGGATATCAACACCATCCGCTGGCTGGAAGATATTCTCAAAGCGCGCAGCAGCACCATGATCATCATCTCTCACGACCGCCATTTCCTGAATAGCGTCTGCACCCACATGGCGGATCTGGATTACGGCGAAATTACCCTGTTCCCGGGTAACTATGATGACTATATGACCGCCGCTACCGCGGTTCGCGAGCGTCAGCACTCGGATAACGCTAAGAAAAAGGCCCAGATTGCCGAGCTGCAGCAGTTCGTTAGCCGCTTCTCTGCCAACGCCTCGAAGGCCAAACAGGCTACCTCGCGAGCGCGTCAGATCGACAAAATCAAGCTGGAAGATATCAAACCTTCCAGTCGTGTTAGTCCGTTTATTCGTTTTGACCAGGCCAAGAAAATTCACCGTAACGCTGTCAACGTGGATGGCATTACTAAAAGCTATAACGGCGAGAAGCCGCTGTTTGAGCGCCTCTCCATGACCGTGGAAGCCGGCGAGCGTATTGCTATCATCGGCCCCAATGGCATTGGTAAAACCACGCTGCTCAAAACGCTGGCAGGCGAGCTGCACCCGGATGCGGGTGAAGTGAAGTGGACAGAAGCCGCTGATGTCGGGGTTTTCGCCCAAGATCATAGCGATGATTTTGCCGTCGATGCCACGCTGTTTGAGTGGATGTCGAGCTGGACCACCGGCGGCGAGCAGGTTGTTCGGGGCGCGTTAGGGCGGATGCTGTTTTCCAGCGATGATATTGGCAAATCGGTGAAGGTGATTTCCGGTGGCGAGCAGGGGCGCATGCTGTTCGGTAAGTTAATCCTTACTCAGCCCAACGTCATGCTGATGGATGAGCCGACCAACCACCTGGATATGGAGTCTATCGAAGCGTTGAACCTGGCTTTGGAGAACTACCCCGGTACGCTGCTGTTTGTCAGCCACGACCGCGAGTTTGTCTCTTCACTGGCGACGCGCATTATTGATATGCAGCCGGAAGGTATTGTCGATTTCAGCGGCAGTTATGACGACTACCTGCGCAGCCAAGGGGTCGTGTAAACAAGCTTAACCGATGATGCGTTGGTAAGTGGCGTCAGTGGCAGGTTCACGCTCAGCATTGAGCAGCTTGCCCTGAAAAACCTCAGCGGCCTGTTTGGCAAGATCCACAAACACAATCATTTGCTGATTGCGCCGCTTATGCAGCGGGGGTTTTACCAACAGGCTTATGCCTTTTACTTCGTGATTGGAATCACGGTAGAGGTCAGGCATTTCGCCAGGTAGGAAAGCATTGGCTATCGTCACCGGATTGGAAGGTTGTTTGCCCGGCACATGGTAAACTTTGGTTACCGGGTCGTAGATGGCCTCTACCTGGCGTAGCCAATCGGTTAGCTGTTGCGTGGTTTCAGGCGAAGGGTTAGCAAATATCACAAACAAAGAGTGCAGTTTATGCGTTTTTTGAGGCTCTCTTTCGCTAGCCGCTGGTACTGACGTTGGCTCCGGGGCTGGCGCCGCCTGCTTGGTTTCCGTCACAGAAGGGGGCTTTTTTTCTGAACGTTTCCGGCGCTGAGAGAGCATGAAGTAGAAGAATAGCGCCGCTGCGATCAGCCCTAAGAGCAAGGATCCGCCCGCCAACAGGGTCACCATTGATGAATTTTCCATCTCCTCTACCTCCTCGTAGCCTCTTTTGGATTTGGATTGAGCCGCCAAATCGTCGCATTCAATGCCAGCGCCAACGCTACCCACAACCCATAAGGCACCATTAGCCACGCAGCTAGCGTGCTTACTTGGGAAAACAGCGCAATGGCGATAATAATTAATCCTAGTAATACCACAATATCGATCAGTGCGATGGCAATCTGTTTGCGTCCGAAGAACAGCCAGGACCACGCCGCATTGGCGAAAAGTTGTAGCACCTAAACCGCTAAGCTGGCGGTGCGCCACGCCGAGTCATCGGCCATGTAAAGCCGCCACGCAGCGATAGCCATCAATAAATACAGTATGCCCCACGCAATAGGAAAGGCGATATCCGGTGGTGTCCAGGTCGGCTTGCGTAACTCTCGGTACCAGCTATCAGGGCGAAAACGCGCACCGGTACTGGCGGTTAGGCCAACCAGCAAGAGCGACACCAGTAGAGAAAACAAGGAACCAACCATGTATCACCTTTTCGTTAAAACGAAAGAATCAATAGCCTAGCAGCGTTTGATAATAATCAGACATAAAAAAGCATCACCTAAGTGATGCTTTTCTGAGGAAAGGATTCAGCCATGGGCTAAAGTTAGATTAGCTTACCCTTTGCGGTCGTAGCCATTATCCATAAACGGATAATCGGTGTAGCCCTTCTCATCGCCACCGTAGAACGTTTCGTGGTTCGGCTCGGTGAGCGGCGCATTAACACGGAAGCGCTCCGGTAGATCCGGGTTAGCGATGTAAGGGCGGCCAAAGGCGACGGCATCAGTGGAGTTTTCGCTGATGCGTGTCTCGGCGCTTTCGGCATCGTAGTTGCCGCAGTAGATCAGGCTGCCGCTAAAGCGTTCGCGCATCTGCTCGCGGAAACCGTCAGGGAAGGTAATGTCGCCACCGGCCCAGTTGGGTTCATTCAAGTGTAGGTAGGCAAGACCACGCTTGGAAAGCTGCTCGGCCATGTAAAATGCCATTGCTTCCGGCTCATCGTCGGTCAAACCAAATAGCTCAATAAACGGCGTCATACGGATGCCGACTCGGTCTGCACCATAAACCTCAATCACCGCATCAATTACTTCCAGCGGGAAGCGAGCGCGGTTTTCCAGCGAGCCGCCATACTGGTCGGTACGCTTATTGGTGCCGGTCGCCAGGAACTGGTTAAGCAGGTAAGCGTTAGCTGCGTGAACTTCGACCATATCAAAGCCCGCGCGCTTGGCACGCTCGGCCGCTTGGCGATAGTCCTCGACAATACCGGGGATTTCATCGGTTTCCAGCGCACGCGGTGTGCTGGTGGGGTGCTGACCAGCGGTACCGTCTTCAAACTCGACGAAACACTGCGCGCCTTCGCCTTTCAGCGCGCTTGGCGCTACCGGCTGTTGGCCATCGGGTTGAACCATTTCGTGTGAAACGCGCCCAACGTGCCAAAGCTGCAGTGCCATACGACCACCTTTGGCATGTACAGCATCCACGACGTCTTTCCAGCCAGCTTCCTGTTCATCGGTCCAGATGCCTGGCGTATACACATAGCCACGGGCGGTCGCGGAGATATTGGTGGCTTCG
The DNA here is from genome assembly GCF_002836035.1 of Halomonas sp. MES3-P3E. Lineage (NCBI taxonomy): Bacteria > Pseudomonadati > Pseudomonadota > Gammaproteobacteria > Oceanospirillales > Halomonadaceae > Halomonas > Halomonas sp. MES3-P3E. Next base: position 36,058 of record NZ_PJBT01000012.1, read on the forward strand.
CTAATAATCAACCCAGATCCAGCACGTTGCCCATAGTAGGCTTCCTGCATCTTGCCCGGCACGCTATCAGGCGTACGCGCACGAGTCAGCGGCGCCATGATGACGCGGTTAGGAATCGTCAGGCTACCAAGCGATGTAGGGGTAAATAGTGTTTCGAAAGCCATCAAGTAAGCTCCTTTTGAATGCTTCGATAAATAGTACGCCAAACAATAGACCAGTTTACTAGTTAATGCCAGCCATCGTATTTAAGGGGCTGCGATTCTCTATTTAAACTCATTGAAACCAAAACCCCGCTTCTTA
>NZ_PJBT01000013.1:0-36100 GCF_002836035.1 Halomonas sp. MES3-P3E
GCTAGGTGCCGAGTTTTGTGACTATTGACCTGTTTTCTCAAAAACTAGGGTGATTTCACCCAGCGTTAAGCCGAATTTTCGCATAGCCGTTCGATTGATCAAGCGGCCATCCGGTTGCAGGTACATCCAGTCATCCATGGTGAACGTAATCATCCGCCCGTCGATAGCAATCTCTAACGGGTAACGCATATGGAAAGCATGACCATATTGACGAGCTTCAACGTGACCCTCCACGTCGCTGGCGGTGCCAACCCAGTGATGCGCGTCGATACGTTCAAACGTCCATACCCGTCGGTCGGTTTCACCATCTGAAAACATGAAGGACTCATCCAGCGTTAGTGTGTCGGCCTCGTAGGTGCCCTGGATTTCCACCGTGAAGCGGCGCTGTACCTCACCAGAATAATCCTGCACCATGCCCCAGGCTCGCGTAGTCCCTGTAAAGTACTCGGCAATATCCAAGCGGGGCTCTGAATCAGCGTAATCTTCGATATCAACACCCACACAGCCAGCCAGCAGGAAGAGCAGTGTGAAAAAGCTTATGCGCAGCGAATGGATCATGGCATCATTTCCTATATTAAAATGGACTCAGGTACAGCTATGGTAAAATATTTTAACAGCATAGAGCAGCTAAGCTGTTGTAGCTACTACGTCTTCTTTGGGTTCGCTTAATATATATTATGTTAAATAAGATAAATTGTGTGTCTGAATAATCGTGATGACGTTGGACACTAGTCGCCCATCTCCTTATTATTCCCTCCACCTATTTGTCCAAGGATATCTCTCGTTATGCGCCCAGGTGTTTTGTGGCTAATAGCTAGCTTGTCGCTTTCAATTGCAGGCTGTGCAGCAACCAAGCCAGAAACGAATGAACCGCCTCCCCTAAGTGAAGCGTCTTTTAATACTCGAATCCTTGAATTAGAGAGCCAATTGGCGCAGCAATGCGACACCCGTTCTGAGCTTCAGACACGCCAACTTGATCAGCAGCAGGTACTCACTGCTGACGTACGTGAAGTCGGTAGTTTGTTACGTTCGCTACGCCTAGATGTACAGCAGTTAGAAGCCCGTGGTGAAGAACCTGTCATCATCCGCGAAGAGTGTGAAGTTGATGAGACGCTAAGCACGAAAACGCTACTGGGTCGTAGCGAATGGGTTGGATTTCCAAGCCTGGGCACCTACCTCAAGGCGCGTGTCGATTCAGGAGCCAACACCTCATCGCTGTCGGCCGACGAAATCACCCGCTTCGAGCGGGACGGTGAAGACTGGGTGCGCTTCAAACTAGCGCTAAACGACGACGATGTGGCCGTTGAGTCGCAGCGTGATGAATGGGTCGAGGCACCTATTGTGCGTCGGGTTCGTATTCTTCAAGCTTCTGGTGAAGAATCCCGCCCGGTTATTTCATTATTAATGACGTTGGGACCGATCCGCGAAAACGTCGAGTTCACGCTGAATGACCGCTCACATTTAGAGTATCCGGTGCTACTGGGCCGGCGCTTTTTAATGGATATCGCTGTAATAGACGTCGCCGATACCTACTTACATGACCGCCCCGAGTTTCCTGGTGGCGAGCCAGCCGATCAAGCTGCTGAAGATGAAGCAGTTGATGACGACGATACAGAAGAGTAACTGCTCTCCCCTGGCGCTTTACGTAGAAAGGAATCTCCATGTCACGGTTAATGTTTTATATCATTGTCGGCTTGCTGTTGGTCGCGGGCATTGCCACCAGCGTACATCGCCATGTGCAGTTTGAAATCCCCTGGCTGCCCGGTGAACAACGCCAGGTCTGGGAAATTGAAGCGGGCATAAACTTCAATGCTCAAGATGGCCCTGTGCAAGTCGACTTGGCACTGCCTTCTCATCAGGCGGGCTATCGTGTATTAACTGAAAATACAGCATCGTCAGGGTATGGCTTGGCCTACCAAGCAGATGAACTAGGCCGTACCGCTCAGTGGACGATTCGCGAAGCGGCTGGCAGCCAAACGCTGTACTACTCTGTTCAAATGCTTGTATCGCAAGATGCCCAGGCACCGGTGCAAACGCCGCCTGAAATGACCCCAATCACACCATGGGAAAGTCCTTATGACACGGCGGCTAGCCAGCTGATCGAACAAGCCTGGGCTCGCAGCGCCAATAACGCGACGTTTGCCCGGGAGCTGATCCGAGATGTGAATGGTGAGCGTCAGGGCGAAAACGCGCGTCTTCTGTTATCTCAGGAAAACCCAGCGGCATTAGTGGTCCGCTTGCTTAACCAAGCGGGCGTATTAGCGCGCGAAGTAAGCGGCCTGCTATTGGAAGATGGACGTCGCCGCCAAACACTTAGTAGTTGGATCCAAGTGTTTGACGAGTCTGGTGAACAGTGGTCAATTTTTCACCCGCTGACAGGCGAGCAAGGCAAACCTGAAAACCTACTGTTGTGGGAAACGGGCGGTCGAGCCGTTTTAGAAGTACAAGGGGGCACCAACTCTCGGGTCACCTTCTCAATGATGACCCATGATCAGCCGGCATCAGCCGCGGTGCGCAACCACTATTCCGAGGACACGCTGCTGAATTTCTCCATTCATAGCCTGCCGTTGGAAGAACAAGCGCTATTCCAGACCATTCTGCTGATTCCGATTGGCGCGCTAATGGTGGTGTTTTTACGTGTCTTGGTAGGCATAAAGACATCCGGTACCTTCATGCCGGTTTTGATCGCCCTCGCCTTCATTCAGACCACCCTGCCCACTGGCCTTATCGGTTTCCTGCTTATCGTTGCGGTCGGGCTGATTATCCGTAACTACCTCTCTTACTTGAACTTGCTGCTGGTGGCCAGGGTCTCCGCGGTCATCATCACGGTGATCGCGATCATTTCTATCTTTACTGTACTGGCCTATCGCATGGGGCTGAGTGCTGGCTTAACGATTACCTTCTTCCCGATGATCATCCTTGCCTGGACTATCGAGCGGATGTCGATTCTATGGGAAGAGGAAGGTCCTAAACAGGTATTGATCCAGGGTGGCGGCAGCTTGATCACCGCCGTCCTTGCCTATCTGGCGATGAACAATCCCTGGGTACGCCATATCACGTTCAACTTCTTAGGCGTGCAGTTGATACTCATGGCGTTGATCTTGCTGCTGGGTAATTACACTGGCTACCGACTGTTGGAGTTACGCCGCTTTAAGCCAATTATTGATGATGAGAAACCATCATGAGTTGGTTCAACAACTGGACGTGGCCCACGCGCTTGCGTGATAAAGGCATCATTGGCATGAATCGGCGTAATATCCGCTACATTGGCCGTTATAACAGCCGCCGACTCTATCCCTTGGTGGACGATAAACTTAAGACCAAACTGCTCGCCCAGCAATATGGGATAACGTCGCCAGAATTGATCGGCACTGTGACCACCCAGTTCGGGGTTAAGCACATCGGCGAAATGCTCACGGGCCATGCAGGCTTTGTTATCAAGCCTGCTAAAGGTAGTGGCGGCAAAGGAATTTTGGTGATTGAAAAGGTCGAAGATAATGCCTTTATCAAGCCAAGTGGCGCCAAGCTAACCCTCACCGATGTTGAGCGGCACGTCTCTAATATTCTTTCCGGTCTCTACTCATTGGGCGGCTCGCCCGATGTGGCGGTGATTGAGACGCTGATCAATTTCGATGAAAGCCTGATGGATTACACCTACGAGGGGGTGCCCGATATCCGGGTGATCGTCTTTAAGGGCTATCCCGTTATGGCCATGATGCGGCTTTCCACCGCCGCCTCTGATGGCAAGGCAAACTTGCACCAGGGTGCCGTGGGAGTGGGGCTAAACATTGCAACGGGGGCTGCACTACGCGCCGTTCAGTTTGACCGGCCCTGCTTTAGTCATCCCGATACGGGTCACGACCTGGCAAGCTTAGTGGTGCCTCAGTGGGAAACGCTGCTGAACCTGGCGGCGGGCTGTTATGAAATGACCGGCCTGGGGTATCTCGGTACCGATATGGTGTTGGATCGCAAGCATGGGCCGATGCTGCTTGAACTGAATGCACGCCCCGGCCTAGCCATTCAAATGACCAATGGGGAAGGTTTGCGCCGTCGCCTGGATCTAATTGAGCGGCAGCCGGATGGCGTGCCTGCCAAACAGCGTGTCGCCTTTTCCCAACACCATTTCGCGCGGCAAAGTGAGCTGGTAGAAAGCCCTGACACCACCTCTTCCAGCGCGTAGACTGGCTATTGACGAGAGCCTAGGCTAACCACGTTCAACGAGTTGTCCATGACCCAAGCGAATACACTACTGCAGCAGGCGGAGTCTCAGTGCCACATCCGCGGCGTTCGTTTCACGCCCATACGCAGGCGCGTGCTAGAGCTGATTGCTGAAAATGGTGGTGGGCTGAAGGCGTATGATCTGCTGGATAAGCTGTCTACCGAACATGCGGCGGCTAGGCCGCCGACGGTTTATCGGGCGCTTGAGTTTCTGATTGACCAGGGCTTGGTGCATCGGATTGAGTCACAAAACTCCTATGTGGCCTGCGCGTGCCCTGAGCATGTGCATGGTTTTCAGTTGCTCATTTGCCGACACTGCGGGTACGTAGAAGAGCTGCATTTAGATGAGATCAGTGATCAACTGGCGGCTCTGGCAAACAGCCAAGGGTTTAACGTTGAGCGCCAAACCATAGAGCTGCAAGGGCTCTGCCAGGATTGTCGAACAAGCTGATGTATTCAATAGCTAGCGAGTAGAATGTATGTCCCGTTTTGACCAAGTAGCTCCAGACGCCCTTTTTAAGCAGCTTGAGCGTGCTACCCCTGATGATAGCCTGCCCGCTATTGCAACCCTGCTAACGGCTGTGCGCTTTAATGCCGATGGTTTAATCCCTGCGATTGCCCAACAGCACGACTCCAAAGAAGTGCTAATGATGGCGTGGATGAATCGTCAGGCGCTAGAAGAGACGCTAACCACTCAGCGGGTCTGTTACTACTCGCGCTCACGGGGAAAATTGTGGCGCAAAGGGGAGTCATCGGGCCAGCAGCAACAGCTTGTGTCCGCTGCCCTTGATTGCGATGGTGACACCCTGCTTCTGCAAGTTGAGCAAACGGGACCCGCTTGCCATACCGGCCGTCGTAGCTGTTTCTATATTGGCGTGGCCGAAGAGCAGGCATCGATTACCAGCACGCCGCTAATCGATCCCGATGAGCTCTACGGCAACAAAGCCTCTTCCTAGCCATGAAGCGCCTAGCCATGAGCCGCTGGCTAACATCACTGCGATCAGCCCTGCGCTGGGCATTAACAAGCGTGATGATTGGCTGCATTAAAACCTATCAATATACGCTTAGCCCCCTTTTGGGCCCGCGCTGTCGCTTCTGGCCCAGTTGTTCGTCCTACACCATTGAAGCAATTCAGGTGCACGGGCCGATAAAAGGTGGCTGGATGGCCGTGAAGCGTATCGTCAAGTGCCACCCAGGCAGCGCTGGCGGTATGGATCCAGTACCTGGCGGCCGAAGCGAGCAGCTTTGCCGCGAGGACGAAGATGCATCCTCATCCTGTTGCAGTGACCACCCTTCCCGCTAGCGCTGGTGTGCCACCTGATAGATCTTTTCAAGCATCGCATGTAAGCCGTTGCTACGGGTTGGCGAAAGATGCTTATCCAATCCCAAATCAGCTAAAAAGTGCGGTTCGGTGGCACGAATCTCTGCTGCCGAGCGGTCACTGTATATGCGCAGTAATAAGGCAATCAGGCCAGACACAATAGCGGCATCGGACGTCGCCTTAAAAATCAGCTTATCGCCTTCCTCTTCATGCCGCATCCATACATTAGACTGGCAGCCCTGGATTTTAAACTCCTCGACTTTCCAATCGTCGGGGAAGTCAGGCAGTTGTTTGCCCATATCAATAATGTACTGATAACGATCCATCCAATTATCGAATATCTCGAAATCTTCAATCAGCTCTTGCTGGGCCAGTTCGGCGCCGGAAGTGCTCATGGTATTTCCTTCTAAATGGGTAATGGCTACTGGTATAGCTATTAATCAAGCTATGAATCTGCCCCATTATAACGAGTCAATGGCGAATTGCTTAACCGATGACGCTGCTGCTCGTTATGCCACTCAATGTCTTCGGTATGCAGATAGCGTGATGTGGTATCGAGACGCGCATGACGCGCGCTTTCAGCCAAATGGCGCAGACTAATACCCGACTGAGCCTGATGGGTAATCGATGTATGCCGTAACCAGTGTGGCGTTGCCTGGCGCAGCGATTTGACATGCTGTGAAGCGCCGCCCTCCTCTTCAAGCGCTAAGGCTGCCTGCTGAAACGTTGCCCGAATCAGTCTATAAAGCTGGTTGTGCCCCAAGCCGCGCTGCCCATCCAGGGCGCGTAGAGCCGGCGCATTATGCTCCAGCTCGCTAGGCTGGTCAGGCAAGCCTAGCGCCTGGCGCCACTGGCGCAGGCAGGCCAGCATATCGTCGGGCAGCGGAATCCGCGCCACCTTGCTGCCCTTACCTACCACGCTCCACCACCAACGCCCTTCGCTGCGCTGGAAATCGCCCATGCGCGCGTCTGCCATTTCACTGATACGCGGAGCAAGTAGATAGGCAAAACCAAAGATAAAGCGTCGACGCGCCTGCTCAAAAAACCTTCGACTCCCCTCTTCCACCGCTAACGGCTCATTGAGCCACTGCCAGAACCACGCCCATACATCGCTCTCCAGGTAACGCTCAATACGCGGCGCCTGATTGTTCAAGCGCCGTGATTTATCACGCATCAGGCGAAACGGGTTATGGCTAACCCACCCGGCTTCTACCAACCAGGCAAACATGCCCTGCAGAATCACTAAGCTCTGACGCCGACTGGCGGGCGATAAAGGCCCACGAAACGGCCGCCACGCTGGGTGCGCGCGGGGCTTGGAGGGCCCTACCCACTGATCTCTGGGCTGAGGGTCGGCAAGGAACAGCTCAAACCGGCGCAGCGCTTCTCTATGGATATCTGCCAGCGTGAGTCCTTGGCTATTCAGCCAGAGTAAAAGCCGCTCGGATTCCCGGCGGTACGCTTTCCAGGTTTGTGGGCTGTCAACGTACTCTTCAAGCCAAGCCATCACCGCCTGAGCATCATTTTGTGCCGTAATTCTGACATTAATCTGCCCGCTTACAGGCCTGTGATCGAGCAGCAGCGGCTCCACTCCGCCCGGTGTTAACGCAGTTGGCATGTATTATTCCCTGAGCAATCGATGTTCTCTATGTGCCAGAGTGTGCCGTTGTAGCGGCATAAATTCAAGATAAGGCGGGTAATCTTGCATTTATTGTCTATTTGATAAATATTATTACGTATTATGTAATACGTAATAATTGCTTTTTAGCCCTTAAATACCGACAATGGCGGCTATAAAATTCCCCGCAAGGATGTCATATGGCCCGCAACGGCATTCAGTACAGCGATGTTCAACACGCCATTGATGAATTACTCGCCCGCGGCGACACACCCAGCGTGCAGCGTATCCGCGATGTACTGGGCACTGGCAGTTTTACAACGATTAGTGATCACTTCCGCCTTTGGCGCAGCGAGCGCGAACAAAATCGTGATGTGCCGCCACCCAAAGGTGTGCCGGAAGTGGTCGTCACCATGGCCAGCGAGCTATGGCGTGAGGCCCAAAATGTGGCCAATCAAACGCTGCTCCACTACCGCGAAGATGCCAATCGACAGGTAGAGGACGCGCAGCGGCTAGCGGAAGAGGCTAAACAGCAGGCGGCAAACGCCGAGCAGCGTGAAAGCGCCCTGGCCGAGCACTTACGCCACATTGAGCAACGAATGGAGGCACTTAATCGGGAACTAGCCGCCAGTCAGACCAGTGAACGCCACTGGCATCAGTTGGCCGAAGCGTCGCAAGGAGAGGCCAAGCAACTCAAGCAAGTTCAGCAACAACTAGAGAGTCAGGCAGAAGCGCAGCGCGAAGCCCATCACCTTGCTCTCAACGAACAGCAAGCGGCCTGGGAACAGCGATTGTTACAAGAAGAGCAGCGTCACGAAGCGGCTGAAGGAAGATTGATGGCGATGCTGGATAGCGCCCAACAGGCGCGGGCGCAAGAAGAAAAGACCTTCCAGAAACGGCTCCAGCAGTCAGACCAGCGGATCGAAGGACTAAGCCAAGAGCTAAAATCAAAGCAGCAGGCATTGCATCAGCTACAGCTGGAAGCCAGCGAGCGGGATCAGCAGCTTAGTGAGGCTCAGCAGCAAAACAGCGTGCTGGAAAAGCAGCACCAAACACTTGCAGAGCAGTTGGAGGAAGCGCAGTCGGCGTTAAAACACCAAGCGCAACGGCATGCCGATCAGGAAACGGCGCTACAGCACGCCTGGCAAGAGAAACTCTGGGCACGAATGGAAGCACTCCAGCAACAGCTAACTGATTTACCCTCCTCGCTGGAAGATAAGGAGCCATCGCCAAAGCGTTAATGTAGCTAGTAACAGTTAGCCAAAAATAAGCCACCTCGCTTGAGGTGGCCGATTAGCGGAATCTATCTCGCTCGTTTAAGGCGTATTCGGCTTAACATTATTACTGCTCAAGCCGTCACTGCTAGCACTAGCATCGCTGCTATCATCCGGTAGCTCCCAAGTACCCTCTTTTGTCCACGGGTCATTTTCGGGAAACTCTTCAATATTGATTTCCGGGTCGTTGTAGTCAGGCTGGAAGCGCAGATCATATTTCGCCGCTCGCACCATAGAGATCATCAGCAGCAGCGCAATAACCAGCAGTGGCACGCCGCTAACAATACTGGCCGTTTGCAGTGTTTGAAGCCCACCTAAGAACAGCAATGACATAGGCAATAATGAGAGCGTAAATGCCCAGAAAAGACGGTGCCAGCGGGCTGGCTCTTGATTAATATTTTTCTCTGCCGCGGAGGAGAGGATATAAGCAATGGAATCGAACGTTGTGGCAGTAAAGATGGAAAGCAGCACAACCACCGCTAACGTCACCAGCCATGAGAGCGGCAGTTCGCCTAACACAGCATAAAACGCTGCGTTCGCCGACTGGTCGTTCATGATCTGGATAACATCCAGCGCACCCGAAAGCTGTAGATAGAGGCCATAGTTGCCCAAAATCACGAAGAACAGCGCGCAGCCAAGTGAGCCAAAAAAGATCGATCCAGCCACCATGGTCTTGATCCGGCGCCCTTTGGAGATCCGTGCGATAAATAGCCCTACGGTAGGGGCAAACACTAGCCACCAAGCCCAGTAGAAAATCGTCCAGTTTTGCGGAAAGCCACTGTCTTCAAAGCCATTTAAATTGCCAAACGGCTCAGTCCAGGTGGCCATCTGAACGAGATTGCTTAACATCAGGCCGAGTGAGTTAAGGCCGGTATCCAGAATAAATACCGTTGGCCCCATCGTCAGTACAAACAGCAGTACCGCCAACCCTATCCACATATTAATATCAGAAAGTATTTCGATACCGCCTTTCAGACCACGCCAGGCGCTGACGGCAAACAGTGCGGTAGTGCCTACAAGTACCCCGATCTGACTCAGAGCATTCGGCGTAAAACCAAATAGCCCGCCCAGGCCTTCATCAATCAGTGGCACTAAAATACCCAGTGACGTTGCGCCGCCGCCAAGCATGCCGAAAATAAATAGGATATCAATTACGTTACCTAGCCAACTACGGGCGAGCTTCTCACCCAGCACTGGGCGGATCGCCTCACTGATGCGCAGCACCTTGTGCTTGCGCACGTGTAGGAAATACGCCATTGGCAGCGCAGGAACCAAATAGATTGACCACGCGATAGGTCCCCAATGGAACATGCCGTAAGTGGCAGCCCAGGCGGTCGCTTCTTCAGAAAATGGCTCAAGATGAAACGGAGGGTTCTGCAAGTAATACATCCACTCGACCATTCCCCAGAAAACCACCGCACCACCGATACCGGCAGCGAACAACATGGCACCCCAAGAAAACAGCGAGAATTCGGGTTCGGCGTCCACATCGCCTAATTTAATTTGGCCGATATCGCTAAACACGATGTAAAACATGAAGCCTAACGATGCTAGCCCCATCGTTTGATACAAGACACCAAAATTCTGAGTCACAAACCCTTGTGCGGCCATTACCCATACTCGCCCCATCTCGGGGAAAAGTATCAATGGAAGCGTCACTGCTAACAAAAGCCCTAATGAGCCGAAAAAAATCGGCTTATGGATATTGGCAAATGTGCTGCGAATGTTAATGTTCCTAACTCCCTATTCTCTTGTCTATCTAGCTAGCCAAATGAGCCCAGCGCCATACTAGTGCCAAGCGTGCGGCTTTATCGCTTGTGTTTATTACACGACTCTTGCGTTGAGCACAGTTGGAATGTTCAACGTAATTTGCCGCAAAGCTATAGGCGCGCACAAAAAAGCCCAGCACGTGGCTGGACTTTTCTGATGTGGTATTACGTTTAGATTTAGCGGTAGTAGGCGTTGGTGGTGTCGGTATGGTCGGTCACATCGCGAATGCCCGCAAGCTCCGGGATGCGCTCCATCAATGTTTTCTCGACGCCATCTTTCAGGGTTAAATCAACCGCTGCGCAGCCCTGGCAACCGCCGCCAAAAGCTAAGACAGCGTATTGTTGTTCAGTCAGCTCAACCAGCTTGATCTCGCCGCCGTGGGCCGCCAGCCCAGGATTGATCTCGCTGTAAAGCACGTAATTGATACGGTCTTCAAGCGGACTATCCGCATTCACCTTAGGCATCTTGGCGTTGGGCGCCTTGATGGTTAGCTGGCCGCCCATGCGGTCGGCATTGAAATCCACCACAGCCTCTTCCATAAAGGCCAGGCTGTTTTTGTCGAGATACACATTGATCTTCTCGAGTTCTAGCAGCACATCCGTCGGCTCTTCTTCACCCGGACGACAGTAAGCCAAGCAGGTCTCTGCATAAGGCGTGCCCGGCTGGGTAATGAAAATGCGTACAGCGATACCTTCAACGTTCTGCTTTTCAAGCAGTTCTGCCAAGTATTCTTGCGCGCTATCGGTAATATCAATACTTTGAGTATCGATATTGGTATCTATTTCGCTAGTCGTGGTCATGAGGGCTGTCTTCCTCCCGTGGTAGTGGCGGCGCCACTTCACATGTCATTTGTCACTATGGTAAGCAAAACGGCGCGCTGACACAATCCCGACTGTTTTAGTAGGCTATTTAAATGCTGTTTCTCAAATGCGTGTAGTGATTGTCTTTGCTTATGCACCGTATAGCGCTCCCTGGGGGCGCCTTTTGCTATGCCTTTTGTTATCATTATGCGCCTTATTACGACAGATACTGCTTTTCCGACGATAACAACATCCCCTTTGACGACTGTGACGCTGGAGAACTCCCCCTGCCATGGCTGATAGTGCTTTGACCGCAACCCTCACCCAACGCCTTGCCGAACGTATCCTAATTCTGGACGGCGGCATGGGCACCATGCTGCAGAATGCCCAGCTGAGCGAGGAGGATTTTCGTGGCGAACGGTTCAGTGATTGGCCCTCGGATCTCAAAGGCAATAACGACCTGCTCGCGCTCACCTGCCCTGATGTCGTCACGCGGATTCACCGTGACTATTTAGAGGCCGGTGCGGACATCATCGAGACCAACACTTTCAATAGCACCCAGTTGTCGCAGTCCGATTACGGTATGGAAGCACTGGTGGTGGAACTCAACCGCGAGTCAGCGCGTCTTGCCCGCGAGGTGTGTGATGCCGTTGCCGCCGAAACCGGCGTGCCCCGCTATGTCGCTGGGGTGTTAGGCCCCACTTCGCGCACCGCGTCGCTATCGCCGGATGTTAATGACCCGGCCAAGCGCAATGTCACCTTTGATGAGCTTCGCGAGAACTACTACGAAGCGGCGGAAGCCCTGATTGCGGGCGGTGCCGATTTGATCATGATCGAAACCATCTTCGATACGCTCAACGCCAAAGCGGCTATTTATGCCCTGGAAGAGCTCTTTGACGATCGCGGCGAACGCTTGCCGGTAATGATCTCAGGCACGATTACCGATGCATCAGGCCGTACCCTATCCGGCCAAACCACCGAGGCTTTCTGGAACTCGGTGCGCCACGCTCAGCCATTATCTGTTGGCTTGAACTGTGCCTTAGGCGCCGAAGAACTTCGTCCTTATTTGGAAGAACTCTCTACAAAGGCCGATACTTTTGTCTCCGCGCACCCCAACGCGGGCCTGCCTAACGAGTTTGGTGAGTACGACCAAACGCCGGAAGAGATGTCCGAGATCGTTAGTGAGTTCGCCTCCAGCGGGCTGGTCAACATTATCGGCGGCTGCTGTGGCTCCACACCTGAACACATTCGCGCGATTGCGGATTCCGTTCGGGATATGGCGCCGCGCTCTATTCCCGAGCGCAGCCGTGCCTGCCGTTTATCCGGTCTTGAGCCGTTCAATATTGAATCTGACGCGCTGTTCGTCAATGTTGGCGAGCGCACCAACGTCACCGGCTCGGCGCGCTTTAAGCGCCTGATCGTAGAGGAGGACTTCACCACCGCGTTAGAAGTCGCTCTTGAGCAGGTAGAAAGCGGCGCCCAGGTCATCGATATCAATATGGACGAAGGCATGCTCGAGTCCAAGGAAGCCATGGAGCGCTTCCTTAACTTGATCGCCGGTGAGCCCGATATTGCCCGCGTGCCCATTATGATCGACTCCTCCAAGTGGGAGATCATCGAAGCGGGCCTGAAGTGCGTTCAAGGCAAGGCGGTGGTGAACTCCATCTCGCTCAAAGAAGGCGAAGATGCCTTCCGCGAACAGGCAACCAAATGCCGACGCTATGGTGCTGCCATTGTGGTGATGGCGTTCGATGAAGAGGGCCAGGCAGACACCTTTGCGCGTAAAACCGAAATTTGTCAGCGCGCCTACCGTCTATTGGTCGATGAAATTGGCTTCCCCGCCGAAGATATCATTTTCGACCCGAACATATTCGCCATCGGCACTGGGATCGAAGAGCACAATAACTACGCAGTCGATTTTATCGAAGCGACCCAGTGGATTCGCGACAACCTGCCCCACGCCATGGTGTCTGGCGGCGTTTCGAACGTCTCGTTCTCGTTTCGTGGCAACAATCCGGTGCGCGAAGCGATTCACTCAGCGTTTCTTTATCATGCCATTCGCGCTGGCCTCACCATGGGTATCGTTAACGCGGGCCAGCTCGCTGTTTATGACGACCTCCCCGCCGAGCTGCGCGATGCCGTTGAGGATGTGGTGCTCAACCGCCGCAGCGACGGCACCGAGCGCCTGCTGGATATTGCCGACAAGTACAAAGGCGACGGCAGCGGCGCTCCCAAAAAAGAAGACCTTGAATGGCGCAGTTGGCCGGTTAACAAGCGTATTCAGCATGCGCTGGTTAAAGGGATTACGGTGTATATCGAAGATGACACCGAAGAGGCCCGTGCCCAGGCTGAGCGCCCTATCGAGGTCATCGAAGGCCCGCTGATGGACGGCATGAACGTGGTCGGCGATTTATTTGGCGACGGCAAAATGTTCCTGCCTCAGGTGGTCAAATCGGCACGAGTCATGAAACAGGCCGTGGCCTACTTGATTCCTTATATTGAGGCTGAGAAAAGCGAAGAGACCAAAGCCAAAGGCAAGATCGTCATGGCCACGGTCAAAGGCGATGTGCACGATATCGGTAAGAACATCGTTGGCGTGGTGCTGCAGTGTAATAACTACGAAGTGATTGATCTGGGGGTCATGGTTGCCGCCGATAAGATCCTGCAGGCGGCCAAAGATCACAACGCGGATATTATTGGTCTTTCCGGACTGATCACTCCATCGCTGGATGAAATGGTTCACGTGGCCAAGGAGATGCAGCGTCGGGGTATGGATTTACCGCTTCTGATTGGTGGTGCCACTACCTCTAAAGCGCATACCGCGGTCAAGATCGAACCGCAGTATGAGCATCCGGTGATTTATGTCACCGACGCTTCCCGTGCCGTTGGGGTAGCGGGCAAATTATTGACGCCAGCTTTAAAAACACCTTACGTCGCCGAGATCCGTGAAGAGTACGAAAAGGTCCGCGTGCGTAACGCCAAGCGCCGCCCTAAAGCAGCAGACCTGGACTACACTCAGGCGCGCAAGCGGCGCTTCCGTACCGATTGGAACGCCCACACCCCAGCTGAGCCCAATATGCTGGGGCTAAAAACGTTTGACGACTACGATCTTGAAGAATTGATTGAGCGCATCGATTGGACGCCCTTCTTCATGAGCTGGCAGCTGGCGGGCAAGTATCCCAAAATCCTCGACGATAAGGTCGTCGGTGAAGCTGCCCGCAACCTGTTTGACGACGCCAAGGTCATGCTACGCAAGCTGGTTGAAGAGAAGCGCGTGCAGGCACGCGGCGTAATCGGCCTGTGGCCCGCCAATAGCGTGGATGATGACGTGATCGAAGTGTATGCCGACGAGTCGCGCAGCGAAGTGATTGAACGCCTCTTTCATATTCGTCAGCAAACGACGAAAGGACGCGACGGTATTTGCTACAGTCTGGCTGATTTCATTGCCCCAAAAGAGAGCGGCAAAGCCGACTGGATTGGTGGTTTTGCGGTTACCACCGGCCATGGCGTCCATGAACTTTCTAAAGCCTATGAGGCGGCAGGCGATGACTACAACGCCATTATGGTGCAGGCGTTGACAGACCGGTTGGCAGAAGCCTTTGCCGAGCGTATGCACGAACGCGTGCGTAAAGAGTTCTGGGGCTACGTGCCCGACGAAACGCTGGACAACGACGCATTGATTGCTGAGAAATATCAGGGTATACGCCCTGCCCCCGGCTATCCTGCCTGCCCGGATCATACAGAAAAAGCGTCGCTATTCAGGCTGTTAGATGCGACTGAAAATACCGGACTGGCGCTAACCGAAAACTTTGCCATGTGGCCAGCCGCAGCGGTTTCCGGCTGGTACTTTGCCCATCCCCAGTCGAAGTACTTTTCGACCGGCAAAATTACCCGCGATCAGGTCGAGGCGATTGCTGCACGTAAGCAGATGCCGCTTGTGGAGATGGAGCGTTGGCTCTCACCGGTGCTCTCCTACGACCCGAGCTGATTAGTGCTGTTGGCAAACCGTCATGGCAAGGTGATCCGCCTTGCCTTCCCGATCATGTTGGGCATGCTGTCGCAAAGCATACTCAACTTGATCGATGCTGCCCTGGTAGGCCATTTGGGTGAAGTGGCGCTTGCTGGTGTGGGGGTGGGCGGTTATGTCATGTTTATGCTGAGTGCGGTGGTGTTTGGCCTCTCTTCAAGTGTCCAATCACAAACCGCTCAACGGGTGGGCGCGACCCAACCAGAGCTCTTCCACCCACTACAGTCGGGCCTGATGATCGGGTTTTCGGTTGCCCTACCGCTTTCACTCTGGGCATGGTGGCAAGCGCCGCTACTGATTGGCTTGATTACTCAGGCCGAGGATGTGCAAAACGTTGCTATCAGCTATTTCCGCTGGCGGGTCGTATCACTGACCGCCATCGCGCTGACGCTCTGTTTTCGTGGCTACTGGAACGGACGCCAACAGACACACCTCTACTTGCTTATCATTGTGGCGGCTCACCTGCTCAATGTGGCGGTCAGTGCGGGGTTGATCTACGGCTTGGCGGGTTTGCCTAGCATGGGCCCGAGTGGCGCAGGCGCAGGTACCACAGTGTCGCTGTTCGTGGGCTTGATAGTGTGGTGCTGGGTAAGTATAAAACGCGCTTCTACTCAGCCATTTTTGACACATTTGCCATGCTTGGCCACCCTGCGTACTACTTTGACGCTTGCCGTACCCCACTCAACGCAGCAGGTTTTGTTTGCAGCGGGCTACGCGGTACTATTTTGGCTATTAAGCCAACTAGGCACGGCCAGTATCGCGGTTGGCCATGTACTGATTAATTTATCGCTGCTGTTGATTTTACCAGGAGTGGGGGTAGGCGTTGCCGCCATGAGCCTAGTCGGCGAAGCGCTCGGCCGAGACGCTCAGCACGAAGCTCACCGCTGGGGGTTGGATGCACTGCGTGTTGCTTGGCTGCTGTTGCTGGCGTTGGCACTTCCCATGCTCATCATGCCCGCGCAGGTATTGAGCCTTTTTTTCAATAGTGACGAACTAGTTGCCTTGGGTACACTGCCGCTACAGTTAACCGGTGTAATGATTGTGCTTGATGCCGCTGCCTTAGTGCTTGCCCAGGCTTTGATGGGCGCAGGGGCTCAGCGCACCGTCATGCTGCTGACGCTGGGAATGCAGTGGCTGTTTTTTCTTCCCCTGGCTTGGTGGATCGGGGTTGGCCTGGGGTATGGCATATTGGGTATCTGGCTGATACAGCTACTTTACCGCTTGATAAACTCGTTAGGATTCTTATGGGTATGGCAGCGTCGCCGCTGGCTGATGCTACCTGTTTAACCCTGTTGTTTAAAAACCGTGCTTCAAACCTGGCTTTTTATGGGGCCGCCTTTGCTTTACCATTCTCTAAATAGCTTTTAGTGATAAAAAGATAATTATATATTCTTTTGTAGAATATGACGCCCGCGTTAAGGTGACGCTACATTAACGTCCGTCTCAACGTGACCATTTCGCTTTTTAGCAGGATCGTGCCACATGTACCGTTATGATATTCACGACCAAACCCTGGTTGATGAGCGCGTTGCTCAGTTCCGCGATCAAATGGATCGCTATCTTGCCGGCCGACTTAGCGACGAAGAATTTCTCCCTCTGCGGGTGCAGAACGGGTTGTATGTTCAGCGCTACGCTCCCATGCTACGGATCGCTATCCCCTACGGCATGCTGGCGTCCTATCAGCTGCGTAAGCTGGGCGATCTAGCGCGTGATTTCGACCGCGGATACGGCCACTTTACGACACGCACCAACCTGCAGCTGAACTGGCCCAAGCTGGAAACCGTGCCGGATATGCTAGCCGAGCTGGCCACCGTTCAAATGCACGCAATCCAGACAAGTGGTAATGACATTCGTAATACCACGACAGACCAGTTTGCCGGTATCGCGGCAGACGAAGAAGTCGACCCACGCCCCTGGTGCGAGCTTATACGTCAGTGGTCGACGTTTCATCCTGAGTTTGCTTACCTGCCCCGGAAATTTAAAATCGCAGTAACCGGTGCCGAGCAGGATCGTGCTGCCATTCAGGTTCACGATGTGGGATTGCGTCTATGGCGTGATGATGCCGGTGAAGTACGCGTGAAAGTCCTGGCGGGCGGCGGCTTGGGCCGTACTCCCATGGTTGGTGAAGTCGTTTGTGAGGACTTGCCCTGGCAGCACTTGCTAACCTACTTGGAGGCACTGGTTCGCGTTTATAACCAGTTTGGCCGCCGGGACAACAAGTTTAAGGCACGGATCAAGATTCTGGTTAAAGCACTCGGCGCAGAAGAATTTAGCCGCCGTGTGGAAGAAGAGTGGGCGCACCTTAAAGATGGCCCGCAAACCTTGACAGATGAAAGCATCGAGCGGGTTGCCGGCTACTTTATCGACCCTGACCGCCGCCCGGTGAGTGATGAAGCCATTGCGCGCATTGATACACTGCGTCAGGAAAACCGCGCTTTTGCTCGTTTTATGACGAACAACGTGCAGGGCCATAAAGTCAAAGGCTACAAAGCGGTTACGCTATCATTGAAGCGCAGTGGTCATTCGCCAGGCGACGTTACCTGGGAGCATATGCACCAGATAGCGGATCTGGCAGACACGTACAGTTTCGGCGAGATTCGCGTAACACATGAGCAAAACCTGGTGCTTGGCGACGTACCCGCCGACCAGCTGGAAGCGCTATGGCACGATTTGGACGCACTGGGTTTGGCAAACCCGACCGTCGGTACACTAGCAGATCTTATCTGCTGCCCTGGCGGTGACTACTGCGCGCTTGCCAACGCTAAGTCGATTCCTGTTGCTCAGTCGATTCAGGAGCGCTTTGAAGACCTGGATTTTCTTTACGACCTGGGGCCTTTGGACCTTAATATTTCAGGCTGCATGAATGCCTGTGGGCATCACCACGTAGGCCATATCGGCATATTGGGCGTCGATAAGAAAGGCGAAGAGTGGTACCAGATTTCCCTTGGCGGTGACCAGGGCAATAATGCTGGCCTGGGCAAGATTCTTGGCCCATCATTCAGCCGCGAAAACGTGCCTGATGTGATTGATAAGCTGTTAAATGTTTACGTAGGTGAGCGTCAAAACGGTGAAACTTTCCTGGATACTTACCGCCGTATTGGCCTGAAGCCTTTCAAGGAGCGCGTTTATGCTTAATCAGCCTTCTTCTGAAGATAACCTGTCTGTTGAGAGCGAGTCGGCCGAACGCTCGCGCCCTTATCTGTTTCGTGGTCAAGAGGCCCAGGACTGCTGGACGCTGGTACTCGATCCTGAGGCAACCGAAGTCGCACTTGACGAACCTGTTATTGTGCCGCTATCAACATGGCTCGAAAGCGCATTCGATAGCAAGATCACAGCGCCCTGGCTGCCGGCAGATACCGAACTGACACCCGAATTAGCTGAACGCCTTTCAGACGCGCCGTTGATTGCAGTCGATTTCCCTAAGTTTACAGATGGTCGTGGGTATAGTGTGGCGCGCCTATTACGCGAACGCTATGCCTACCAGGGTGAAGTGCGTGCTATTGGTGATGTGCTAGTGGATCAGCTGTTCTTTATGACGCGCTGCGGATTCGACGGTCTCTCGCTTAGAAAAGATCAGTGGGTTGCAGATGCCCTACGCAACTTGCATATCTTCAGCCGTGCTTACCAGCCCGCCACTGATCAGCCCGAACCACTATTTCGCTTGCGTCAAAAAGCGCCCGACAAGGCGTTGTCTTACGCTTGATAATCAACCCAGCATTAAGTGCTCCTCAATGAGGAGCACTTTTGTATCTATCCTTTCCTTTTCTGCTGGCGCTCGCGGTTATTAGCTTTAGCGCGAGCGCTTTTACGCAGCATCACCCAGGTAGCGCCTAGTCCCCCTTCTGAAGGCTGTGCCGATACGTACGCCTGCACCTCCTCAAACTGACTGAGCCACTTGGCTAGGTACGAACGCAGCACATTGGCGGGGCTGTCAATTTCACGCCCACGGCCGTGAACGATCAGTACCGAGCGTAAATCGTGCGCGTACGCTTCCTGAATAAATGGAAACAGCAGGCGGCGGCACTCACTCAAGGGGCGGCGTAGCATATGTAGCTGCGACTGCACGCTATAGCCGCCGTGCCTTAATTTATCGACAACACCCTGTTGAATTCCCTCGCGGCGATACTCCATCGGGTCGAACGGAGGAATCAAATCGACAAAATCATCGGATAGAAAGTTGCGCGCCCCCATCTCCTCTTCCGCCCATTCACGGCGAGCCAGCTGCGCCTCAGAAGGCCTTTTGCGATTAGCGCCAGGGTCTGCACGATTGCTTGGTGGTAGTGGCTTAACATCGTCGATTAAATCACGAAAATCCATATCATCACGAAGTGGCTGATTCATTGCAGGCTCCTCCGGCAGGATCAAAAGACCATCTATGTTACAGAGATAGCCTAGCAAATCTGACCACTTTGCTTAAGCAGATAAAATAAGTCGATTACTCAGGATGTGAAGCATAGAGCTCAAAACATGGGGCTTAAATTATAGAGCTTGTTTTCACCACGTTGGCACGCCAAGCTATGCAGCCACTTTTTCATCATCAATCCGAGGCGCTTTGGTTTGGCTAAAATGGTGTGGCTTAAACGCCTTTTTGTTATCGCTGGCGTGGGTTTGCTCAGTCTAGCGGGATGGTTATGGTTAACTATGCTGAGCCCGTGGTTTTACGACCGTCCGGAGGATCTGGCCGACATCGAACAGCGCCCTCATCAGGTCTTCGTTTACGGCACGCTGCGCTACGCGCCCATTCGCTTTGTGGTTATGGGCAGTTTTGGCGACCCTGAAAAGGCCACTCTGGAAGAGTACCAGCGCGATGGGCTGGACCTTTCCCCCCAGCCTGGGAGTGATGTAGAAGGCCTGCTGCTCCATGTGGATGCCGAAGAACTGGCCCGCCTTGACCGCTATGAACGACTGGGTATTCGTTATGAGCGAATGGAAATCACCCTCAGCGATGGCAGACGCGCCTGGGTTTATCTACGTTTACCGACGCTAGAAAATACGTTTGTACCAGACGCGGACTTACCAATAGCTCTGGTACCATAGGCAACCATGTTATGTGCTATTCGCGTGACAGCTTCCATGATCCTAGCCAGGAATAATGATGAGTGAAATGACTCCGTACGTTTTGGTGCTCTACTACTCCCGCTCAGGGGCAACGGCCACCATGGCGCAGCAAATTGCCGCGGGTGTAGAGAGTGTGCCCGGCATTCAGGCACGGCTGCGCACGGTGGCGCCGGTGTCCACTACCTGTGAAGCCGTTGAACCCGAAATTCCTGCTGAAGGGGCTGTTTATGCTGACCTGGATGACCTGCGCAACTGCAGCGCGTTGGCGTTAGGCAGCCCTACCCGGTTTGGCAATATGGCCGCGCCACTTAAATATTTCATCGACTCCACCAGCAGCCTATGGATGAACGGTGCCCTGATTGATAAACCCGCCTGCGCTTTCACCTCGACATCGAGCCTGCACGGTGGCCAAGAAAGCACACTGCTGACCATGCTGGTACCACTCCTACATCATGGCATGGTCTATGCGGGCGTGCCGTACAGTGAAACCACGCTGCTGGAAACCCACACCGGCGGCACACCCTACGGTGCCAGTCACTTGGCCGGTACTCGCAGTGATCGCTCGTTGGATGAGCACGAGCGCGCGCTATGCGTGGCCCAGGGCAAACGGTTAGCGCGGCTCGCCCTTGCCCTGCACGCTATGCGTCAGGAGGCATTATGAGACAGTGGTTAGAAGACGTAGAAGCCCGTCATGGGATTGATAAGCTCACACAGCGAACCCGCCAACTGGTGTTGGCCAGCTTTGCTATTTTATTGGTGCTGGTTATTTACCGAGGCTTTCTAGTACAAGGCGACGAGTTTAACTGGCGCCCGGTGTTAGCCTTTGTCCTGCCCCTGGTACTGTTCCTGCCTTCCATCATTGGCCAGCGAGCCCGTGGTCATGCGTGGCTTGCATTTGTCAGTCTGCTCTATTTTACTCAGGGGATAATGTTGGCAACGTTGCCTGGGCAAAGTATGCGCGGGCTTCTAGAAGCGGCCGTTTCGCTGGCTCTATTTGCGGGGTGCATGGGCTATGCGCGCTTCCGTAGCCGGCAGCTACGTCAATAAATAGCCGTTAAAACCAAAGCCATACGACGACGCCAGCAGCTATTAGCAGAGCACCCAGCGCTCGTAAACGCAGCATGGAGGCAGTTAACGGCTCATTGTGAGCATCGATCGGCTGCTGGTGAAAGCGCTTGGTACCTCCCAGCATCGCCGCTAACAGCGGCTCTCCAAGCAGACGATGCATCACCAGCCCGACCAAGTGCAGCCCAATCAAGATGATCAAGAGATCGCTATTCCACTGATGCAAGGTTCGCAACTGGCTGCTAGCCCCTTCCCCAAACAAGCCATAGAGTGGCGCCTGAAAAAAAATGTCGTCGCTCAAAAACAGACCGCTGACTGCTTGAAAAGTGAGCGAGAGCAGCATGATCATCACCATCCAGCCGCCTAACGGGTTATGGCTGGCATAAGCACTCGGCTGTCGCTGGATGAGTGCCTTTGAATAGGCCATTGTTTTAGCCGGTGGATACAAAAATGTCTTGAATCGCGCATAGACACTACCCAGCACGCCCCATAACCAGCGAAAGACAAGCAAACCGAGTATCAGGTAACCTGCCTGGGCGTGTACCTCAATGGGAAAGAGAAAAGGCGCACCGCTGGTCTTGGTGGTATAAAATGAGATCAACACTGCCAGCACCAATCCCCAGTGAAACAGGCGCATCCAACTATCCCATACTTCAATTGCTACCTTGCCACGCATAGCCCTTTCCTCTATCAGCAGTGATGAGCTAACCGGTGGTGAGCCCGTTTGGGTGAGACAGCTTCGCATTAATTCTAACTTTCTCATAGAATGCGGGACAGTTAGTCGCAACCAAGTTTGTCTCTACGGGAGAAGTGACCGTCGTGAATAGTTGCGTTAAACATTCATTGATGGCGATCACTTGAGCTTTAAAGGCAGACCAGCGAACATGGATTAAATTCAAGGGAGAAGCATTCGATGACACGTAATATAGCCGATATCAGGCGTGATTATGAAGGCGGCAGGCTTGATGAATCCCAGGCACCTGACGATCCATTCGTGTTATTCGATGAGTGGTTCACTCTTGCGCTGGAAAAAGAGGGCAAGGATGGTAACGCCATGACGCTTGCCACCGTTGACAGCCAAGGCAGGCCCCACGCCCGGGTAGTACTATTAAAAGGGTTTGATGAGCGTGGCATGGTCTTTTTTACCAATTACCATAGCCATAAAGGCAGCGAGTTGAGCAATGTCCCCTTCGCTGCCATGACATTCTGGTGGCCTTCGCTCTCTCGTCAGGTGCGTATCGAAGGCCCCGTTGAGCCGGTGTCAGCCGAAGAGTCCGACGAGTACTTTGCCAGCCGCCCACGCGGCAGCCAGCTAGGCGCGTGGATTGCGACTCAGAGCGTTGTGATTCCCGATCGCAACTGGATCGAAGAGCGCCAAAACCGTTTCGAGCAAGCCTACGATGGTCAGGACATCCCTCGCCCTATCCATTGGGGTGGCTATCGCGTCGAACCGGAAATGATCGAGTTTTGGCAGGGTCAGCCTAGCCGCTTGCACGACCGGCTGCGCTTTGAACGCCGCGATGGTGGCGAATGGGGCCGCTTCCGGCTGGCGCCATAAACCAACACGATACGCCTAAGGCCTGACGATAAAACGCAGGCCTTTTGGGTTGTGCATCTTAGTCTGGCAAACTTTCCAGGCGGTGCCGCTGCCACTCGCTTTCGGGTTCGTTGAGACGCAGCACGGCATCTATGACCTGCTCTTCCATGTTGTAACGGCTCTTGAATCCCAGATGTTTCATCAAGGCCCGCATCGGGTGGTTGTCGACCATGATTTTGCCGATCATTTCCAGCGTGCCGATGTTGGTGCAGTAAGCAATCATCTTATTCATCAGCAGGCTGCCAATGCCCAGCCCCTGTAGATCATCACGAATGATGACCGAAAACTCGGTGCGGATATTGTCCGGGTCGTTCCAAACCCGCACTACCCCTAGCATTTCCTTGCTGCCATCTTCGCTCAAGTGTTCGGCGATAAACGCCATCTGGCGGTCATAATTGATATGCGACAGGATCGACAGATCGCGCTGAGTAAGATTGGACTTATTGTGGAAGTAGCGGAAGCGAATACTCTCTTCCGACAACTGGCGGTGGAAGGTGGTAATCAAGTGGGCATCTTCAGCGCGAATTGGTCTTACTTCCACCTTCCAGCCATTTTTGAGTGTCACCCATTCACGCAGCTCTTCTGGATACGGCATGATCGCAAAACGCGACGGCGTACCAAGATCCATGGCGAAATCCACAGCGACCATGCCATCGCGATTGAGCAGCAATGGGTTCACTTCCAGCCCACGCAAATCGCCCAAATCCGATGCCATCTGCGATAGTTTCACCAGCATTTGGCACAGGTGCTGTATATCGCGATCAGGATCAGCGGAGTGTTCACGGATTAGCGAAGCGGCATGGGTTCGGCCCACCACATCGGCTGCCAGGCTCATATTAAGCGGTGGCAGCGCTACTTGGCGGTCAGCCAGCACGTTAACCTTGTAGCCGCCGATACCAAAGACGATCAGGGGCCCGAACACAGGGTCGCGAGTGATACCGGCGCAAATTTGCATTGAGTGTTTGCCACGCTGCATAGGCTGCAAACAGTATTCGCGTATCGCATACTCGGGGAATTTCTCGGCGACCTTCTCGCCCAGCCGCCGCACGCCCTCAGCAACCTGTTCGGGTGTTTCCAAATCCTGCAGCAGGCCTGCCGAAATTTTATGCGGATGTTTACGGTAGCGATAAGGGCGGCAGTTGCCTTCATGAACCACCTTAAGCGCTTTGGTGCCGGGGATTTCGGTCGCTCGGGCAAGCGCTTCGTCCGGGTTGGCTAGATAGACGCTCGGCGCGGTTGGAATGCCATACGCCTCAAGCACCTGCGCGGTTTCCGAGTGGGTCAGCGTTTGCCTGCCCTGCTCTTTTGCCCCTTTAATCAACATGCGGCACTGGGCACGAATTTCCGGGCTGGTTGAAAACGGCAAGCTGGGCGGGATTTCCTGCAGCAGTGCCTGAACGCGCTGGTAAATCACCATATGCATAAACGCCTTGACGGCTTTTTCAGGCGAAATATAGGTCGGAATTCCGGCCAGATTACAGGCGTGTCTGGCGTTGAGTGCCTCTTTTAGGCCCATCCAACTAGTCAGCAGGTTGCGGCGAAACTTCTTGCGGTTATCGATTAAGGCCTGGGCCGTCACCAGCGAAGGGGCCATGCGGGTGGGGGCATGAACCACTAATACGGCGTCTACGTTGGCGTCGGACGCGACAATCTCCAGTGCCTGGACAAACCTCTCGGGTGAGGCGTTACCGCCCAGGTCCACCGGATTCTCGCCTGGTTTACTCATATCGACTTCGCTACGGTGTAGCGCAGCCTGGGTTTCGGCGCTAAATTCAGCCAATTTGCCGCCGGCACTGATCAATTTATCGATGGCCAGCATGGCAGGACCTAAACCATTCGAGACAATCGCCAGGCGGTCGCCCTTCAGCGGCTTCATTCGCGAGAGGGTTTCCAGCGCGTCGAGCAGTTCGTCGGAGTCATCAACCCGCACAACGCCCGCACGGGCAAAAGCGGCATCAAACACCACGTCGCGGTTGGCGATACCAGGCGTCGGTGCCATGCCGGAAATATCCGACTCTGGTGTACGGCCGCTTTTGATGGCCAGCACCAAACGGTTGCGTGAGGCGTCACGTACGGCGGTCATAAAGTGCTGAGCGTCACTGATCCGCTCCAGATGCAACAATATGGCTTGCGCGGGAGAAAACTGGTTAACGTAATCGATTAGATCCGGCAGCAGCACATCAACGCTGTCGCCAACCGTAATCAGATGTGAAAAGCCGACATCCCGCCCCGCGGCCCAATCGATCATCGCATTGGCAAGCATACCGGACTGGCCAAGGTAGGCGACCTTACCTGCCTTCACCGGCTGACTGGCATACGAGGCGTTGAGTTTTTTACCCGGCACAATCAACCCCATGCACTCCGGGCCCAGCACACGAATACCGGAGACGCGTGCCGCACTCAGCATGCGTTCACGAATCGAGCCTTTGTTGCCCTTGTCGCGATCCAGATAGGCGCCTCCGGAGAGCACCAGGGCAGCCTTGACGCCGTGCTGACCAAGCTTTTTGATCAGGTCAGGTACGCCCTCGATAGGCGTGCAGACCACGGCCAGATCAGGCACCTCAGGCAGTTCACTCACCCGGCTCACGCAGGGGGCGCCAAATACCTGCGGGTACCCCTTGAGATTGACCGCCCAGAGCGCCCCCTTGAAGCCGCCCTCTTGAATATTTCTCAGCACTAAACCGCCCAGCGATGCGGGCTTTTCAGAGGCGCCAAACACCGCTAGTGTATGAGGTTCAAAGAAATGGTGTAAAAAGCGCGTGCTCACGAATGAGTCTCCCCTGACTAAATAGCGGCTGTACGACTTATTGACACTGTCGCGTAGGGCATGGAGGCGATTAAGGTGGCATCAATAATAATGGAGCGTTTGAATGATTACCGCCTACCTTACCCACCCAGACTGCTCATTGCACCATATGGGGCCGGAGCATCCCGAAAGCCCTCAGCGTCTGGAGGCTATTCGCGCTCGCCTATCGCTTGCTGGTCTATTACAGCAGACCATGCAGGCAGATGCCAAAGAAGCCTGCGAAGAAGCCCTGGCTAGGGTACATCCCTTGCGTCATCTGCGCGCTCTGGAAAAGTGCTTGCCCAGCGAGGGCATTGTTACGCTAGATAGCGACACCATGATGAACCCTAACAGCCTGAAAGCCGCGCGCGTGGCTGCGGGGGCGGTCATTCGTGGTGTTGACCAGGTATTTAAACGTCAGGCGGATAACGTATTTTGTGCCGTAAGGCCGCCCGGCCACCATGCCGAAGCCAGCGATGCCATGGGGTTCTGTTTTTACAACAATATTGCCGTAGGCGCGGCTCATGCCAGGGCCAAGTATGGCGCCAAACGCATCGCGATCCTCGATTTTGATGTGCACCAGTGCAACGGTACCATCGATATCTTCAAAAATGACCCAGAGGTGCTGATCTGCACCAGTTTCCAATACCCATTTTACCCCTGGCGCTATTTGCGCAGTGAGTGGCAAAACGTCGTCAATACCCCACTGGAAGTGGGTAGCGACGGACGCGAGTTCCGTCGCGTAGTGGAAAACCATTGGCTGCCTGCCCTGCACGCCTTCAAGCCTGATCTCGTCATGATTTCCGCTGGGTTCGATGCCCACCGGGATGACCCGATGGGCGATCTCTGCCTAGAGGACGAAGATTTCTATTGGGTAACGCATCTGGCAATGGAGATCGCGACACTCTATGCCGACAACCGAATTGTCTCGGTACTTGAGGGCGGCTATAACCCTAAGTCGCTGGCCAGTGGTGTAGAGGCGCATCTCAAAGCACTGCTGGGTCTGCCCTATGCAGAGGTTCCCTAGTGCTGGCATCTGATTGGCAACCACTCTTGGCGGCCTGACGGCTGTGATATCATGGGCGTTTTATAGCTACTTCTAGCCCAAGCCAACGCAGCCAATTTGACAATTTATGACCGCTACTTCTGAACAGCATGCCGCGCTGCGTATCGCATCGGGAAGCAAACCGTTTGTTGAGCCGCTGCGCCTGGGCGAACGGCTCAAGCAAATCCGTCTTGCCAATCAATGGACTCTGGAAGATGTCAGCCAGCGCACGGGGCTTGCCCGCTCGACGCTCTCTAAAATCGAGAATGATCAAGTCTCTCCTACGTTCAGCGTGGTACAGAAGCTGACCACCGGTCTCAACATCGACCTACCCCAACTGCTGACGCCACCTAAACGGGAGCGTTACACCATGGGGCGGCGCGATTTGACCCGGAAAGGAAAAGGCCAGCTACACCCTACGCCGACTTACGAGCACGAGCTGCTGGGGCATCAACTAGCCCAGAAACGTATGATTCCTTTCAAAACCATTGTGCGGGCACGCAGCTTCGACGAGTATCACCAGTGGGTGCGCCATGATGGCGAAGAGTTCTTGATGGTGCTGCATGGCGATATCATGCTCTACACCGAATTCTACGCCCCATTGGTACTGGCAGAGGGTGACAGCATCTACTTTGATAGCGACATGGGGCATGCGCTCGTTTCCACCAGCCAAGACGACGCAGTGGTGCTGTCAGTTTGTACCCGTGGCGACGTGGCGTAGGAAACGCAAATAGTGCGTTATAGGCAATTGGTAGGCTTGGGCAGCCCGGCTAGGCGGGCAATCCTTTTTGCCGGGCTGCCAGGAAAGAGCTGCATAAGATAAATCGAACGCCCCTTCTCCTCTCCCAACGCATTTTTCGTTGCCTTGACGAGTGGCCGCATGGCCGGCGCCATTTCGTAGCGTTGGTAGAACGCCCGAACGACTTCAATGATTTCCCAGTGAGCAGGCGTAAGCGGCAAGCCTTCCTCTTCTGCCATCAGGTTAGCGACGGTATCGTTCCATTTTGATTGATCAACTAGGTAACCTTCCGGATCCAGCTTCCATCTTTTTTCTGAATCAAGATAACGGTATATTTTTGGATCTGACATGAGTTAATACCAAGTAACTGTCTTTGTGTATTGCTCCGTAAGGACTACAAAGCCGTCCATCTCCAGGGTAGGCAGTTGGTGCTCGGCCGCAATACTGGCAAGACCACGTGACCTCAAGTCCTCCAATAACAGGAAGATTCGCGAAGGGCACTGCTCCCAAGCCTCCCAGGCAGGGGCAAGCACAGCAGTGACCGCCTCTTCAATCAATAGCACGCTATCCTGCGCCCCTACCGCCTGCTGCATTTGAGCAGCTGCACTGCTATCAGGCGCTTTGGTGAGGATGTGTAGAATCATAGTAGCCCCACTAAAAATTAAAAATGTTGCTGTGCTGCTGCAATAACCCAGGCACTTGCTGTTCCGCTAGGAGGGTCACTCCTTCTACTAGGGCATCCGTGGTTAAATGCATGCCTTGCAATGCCTCTTCCGTTACCCATAGTTTCTCAATATCGTACATTTCCAACATGTCGATAGTGGGCAGCGTCGCTTTTTGCCCGGCAGCCCCACTGCTCTGATCTTTCAGCAAAGCCAGTATCCCCTGTCCCATGAACAGTAGATGTACGGGCTGGCCAAACGCCGCAGCCACCAAGGCAGCATCTAACCCTTCACGCAACCAGCTTGAGTTGTGCGGAGCGTGTCGAATAATCACTAACAGCGCGTTGGGCGTCGCCATGGGGTCTCCTTTTAAGCAAAAGTAATGAGGTGATCGGCACGTTGCTGCAACTCAAGCAGCTGGCCAAGACCGGTCAACTCAAAGGGAGGTGAGAGATTATACGCCTGCTTTCCATGACGCTGCGCTTCCGACTCATTCATCAACCCGCGCCGCAGGGCAGCGGCGATACAGACGTCCAGGGGGACCGCATGTTGCTGGTGCAGCTCAGCCCAGGCGTCGTGCATATTGAGTTCGTCCTGCGGTGGCGCCATCAGAGAAGAGGCATTATGAACGCCGTCGTGATAGAAAAAAACACCTGCGAGTTGATGCCCGCGCGCCAGCACGGCATGGGCAAAACGCAATGCAGAGTGAGGGGCCGGGCTGCTGTACGGTGCGCCCATTACCAATAAGCCGTACTGCATCATTTTAATACCTAGTTGTTAATACCTAGTGACGGTGACCCTAAAAAAAAGACAGACCCTAAAAATAGGGCCTGTCATATCATCTAGTAGAGCTCCCAGAGATCAATCGTTGCTCATGATACCCAGAATTGAAAGCAGGCTCACAAACAAGTTGTAGATCGAAACGTAGAGCGTCACGGTGGCGAGAATATAGTTGGTTTCGCCAGCACGGTGAATGATCTCGCTGGTTTGATACAGGATGGCAGCTGAAGCAAACAGCACAAAACCAGCCGATACCATCAGTGAAAGCGCAGGAATATTAAAGAAGAACCCAGCAATCATGGCAAGAATCAACACGATGGCGCCTGCCATCAAGAAGTTGCTCAAGAAGCTAAAGTCTTTCTTGGTGGTTAGTGCTACCGCTGATAGACCCACAAACGTCAGACCGGTCATGGCCAACGCGTTCATAATCAGCGCACCGCCGTTAGGCAGGGTCAAGTAGGCAGAAAGGATCGGCCCTAGCGTAAAGCCCATGAAGCCGGTGAAGGCAAACGTTGCCAGCAAACCCGCTGCAGAGTTAGCGGTTTTGTGGACAAGGAACATCAGGCCGTAGGCACCAATGAAGAACACAAAGATGTTCATCTGTTGAATACCGAGGGCAACTGCGGCACCTGCGGTTACTGCCGAAAACAGCAGTGTCATTGCCAGTAGCGCGTAGGTGTTTCGCAACACCTTGTTAGTACTAACACTATTAGCAACGCCGCCCGACTGGGGACGTGCCATACGTGAATCGTTGTAAGCCATGTGTTCATGCTCCCTAATGGTATTTCCAACAACTGACAAGCATGCCGTTACCGAGTTCCAGACGCAAGCCTTTGTCTATTTCACACGCTCTTCTTCGCCAATGGTTATTCAACGTTGAATCAGCTTAGCAAACATTGTCTATGCTTCCTGAACACTCAATTGGACACGCTACTATGAAAAAAATTCTACTTTCTGGCAGTACTTTAACTCTCTTGGCCCTGGCACTGCCTGCTTTAGCATTCTCCCCTGCGGGTGAAGATATCTCGTACAGCGTGAATGGAGAGGACTTTCAAGGCTATTTTATCACTGGAGGAAATAACGCAAAGGGCAGCGTACTGATCGTTCATGACTGGGATGGCCTGGATGACTATGAGCGCCAGCGCGCCGACATGTTGGCCGAACGGGGCTACGACGTCTTTGCTGTTGATCTCTATGGTGCAGGCAACCGCCCCCAGGCGGTCGACGATAAGCGAGCGGCTACTAACCGCCTCTACCAAGATCGAGAGCGTATGCGTGCCCTAACGCTGGGCGGTTTGGCGCAAGCAAGAGAACAGGGCGCCGCCGAACAAACCGTGATCATGGGCTACTGTTTTGGCGGTGCAGTGGCACTAGAGATCGCCCGTTCTGGCGAGGCAGATAATATCGCTTCTTATGCCAGTTTTCACGGCGGGCTAACGACACCGGAGGGCCAGGACTATTCCAGCGAGACGCCTCCCATTTTCATCGCCCATGGCGGTGCTGATAGCTCCGTAAGCCTGGAGGATGTTGCCAACCTGGCGGAGAAACTGGAAACCACAGGGATCACCTATGAGGTGGGTATTTATTCGGGCGCTCCGCACGCTTTCAGCGTGTTTGGTAGCGATGCTTACCACGAACGTGCCGACCAACGCTCATGGACTGCCTTCAATGCCTGGCTGGACCAGAGGCTTTGAGGACTTCCCTGACGGCACTCTCGCCGCCAGGGAAGTCATGCTCGTTTTCAGCTTTGCGCTTCTTCTTCGTCATCGGTTTCGTCTTTATGCGGCGTCACTGCGGTAATCGCCGTTTGACGAATATCCTGGGAGGAATTATAGAGACGAGCATCAATCACATGCAGCACCGCCAATTGCGCAAATAACACCGCAAAACAGACGATCAGACCTTTTAACATGGCGGTTTTTCCAGAGAGTTAACGTTAATCGCATAGTAGCCGATTGTTGACTAAACACAATCGCTTTAAGCGACAGATGTCGCCCTCCCAGCCCCGCCTTTCACAAAGATGGTCTACAGTGAAGGTGACTCAAAAACCAAGGAGAGGATTATGGCGACGTTTATCGTCTACAGAGCTGTCAAGGAAGGTGCCGAGATTGATTCACAGCCCGAATGGTGGGTGGTTGATACGCGTGAGGCAAGTGATAGAGATGGCGAGCTTGTTAGACACCGCTGTGCAACGAAGCCTGAGGCTGATCGAGAAGTGCGCCAGCTCAATGAGCAATATGACGTTACTTGAGCTTCGCTGGATAAATGCCTAACAATAGCGGTGGAGGCCACTTTGGCCTCCATTCCGCTTGTTGGATCGAACTGATTATTCGTACCTGTTAATCTTTAACCGAGACGGTACGCAGGTCCTCAACGGCCACGCCTTCTGGCAAATCCGAGACTTCTGCAGGCAACCACACGGGTGAAAGATCACTGTCTTCTCTGCCATCGTCAAAATGATGGCCAGGAATTCGATAAACGACTCGATTGTGGTGATGGTCCCATGCAAATACACGATCCATATGCTTATCCTGGTAAATGAACACAACTGTTATGACCTCTAGGTTCAGCGCGACGTTCCATGGGCGATGATCAATAACCGTGACCCGATGTTGTTGGGTCGTTTTTGCTTGATGAACTTTGCTAAATAAGTAATGGGTGGTCGCTTGAAAGAACCTCATGATGGTAAAGACCCGCAAGAGGCTCTACGCGCTAGGCTCAACAAAAAGCTTACAGGAACGCAGGGCCTCTGCAGTACGCAGGAGAATAGGCGCCAGAGCAACCCGGCAGCAGTTCCTGGAAGCGACACGCAACGTGGGTGTGATCGTAGTGGCCACTTGCTTCACCGCGGGCTGGGTAGTCACTAATCCCAGCTTAAACACCGATAATGTTTGGATGGGCGTGGGACTGGGTATACTCTTGATCTTTGTCGGGTCGTTCGGCTATGGTTATGTAGAGCGGGACAAAACCTCAGATGAGGAAAGTAAGCCATGAATGAACTTATTCTTGCCAGCATGTTGATGAGCCTTGCGGTAGTATCAGGCGGTATGGTCTGGAGTCAGCACCGCGAGCACCACGGTAAAAAATCACTTACCGAAAGCGCTTTTTCCTGGATTGCCAAGCGCTTCGCCTAATCACTACTATTTATGAGCAGCTACAGCTTATAAATAACAAAGGGTCGCTACTAGCGGCCCTTTTTGTTTATTCCATATACGCTTAAATACTCCATTCTCGACTTCCGCGCCAAACAAAGACTATGCGCACTTATTACTCTAAGAGACCTAAATGCCTGTAATTCAGCGACTGCTTCGCGTCCTCAAAGCATCAACTCTTCAAATCTCATGGACATTTCTTCTGTTAGTAGTGCTCGCACACATGGGCACTACGTGGGCGTTTTTTTCCATGGTCGGCGAAGCAATGGCCGACTCCATTACCGATTGGGTTTATTTTTATGTGGTGGTTGCCAGCACCGTCGGTTTCGGTGATTTCAGCCCCGAAACAGTGGCCGGCAAATGGATCACCACGCTCTATCTCATTCCAGGCGGCATTTCGCTGTTTGCAGCGTTGATTGGTAAAGCCACTGTCACACTTTCAGTTTTTTGGAGACTGCAAATGCAAGGAAAAGGCGATTTTAGCCACCTAACCGGCCATACCCTCGTTATCGGCTGGCACGGCGAAACCACAGAACGTATCTTGGATATTCTTAAAGCCGACAAAAGTTTACCTGACGAAATAGTGCTTTGCGTTACCAAAGAGATGAGCAATCCACGCCCAGCCGATCTGAAGTTTATTAAAGGCGAGAGTTTTTCCAATGCTGATCTTCTCAAGCGGGCGGGGGTTAAGAACGCCAGCCGTATTATTATTTATGACACATGCGATGATCGGGTGGCCACTGTCGCACTGAGTGCCTACAGCCTAAAAGGGAAAGGTGCCCATATTGTCGCCCACTGCGCAAATCCTGACACCGCAGCGATGCTACGTCGCACCTTACCCGGTATCGAATGCACCCAAGCGCTAGCACTTGAAATGCTGGTACGCTCCGCTTCAGATGCCGGTATTTCGCGAGTAGTTAATGAGCTACTTGCCGTCGATCGCGGTGCTACGCAGTATCAAACGAAGATAAGTAACCCGCCTACTGGTGTCACTTTTGGCGACCTTTTTATACAAGCGAAAAAGATCTGCAACGCCACCGTTTTAGGACTCGCTAGTAACCAGGACGATAGTGAAGGCAACATGCTCAACCCTGCCACGGACCGCCCACTACAAGATGGCGATATCGTCTACTACATGGCCAATAATCGGCTTTCGGAACAACAAATGGGGGAGTTACTCGGTGAGTTCCGATAGCAAGCCCCCCTTCGCCCCGCCTAACGCGTCTAGCTGTCAGCTAGCTTGATGTTAAAATCGACTGCGCGGATTTGCTCGCCGGTGACACCGTGTCGCTCAAGCTCTGTTAGCGTCTCAGCTATAAGCCGCTCGCAAGAGGACTCGGCGGGTGAAGGTGTAAGGGTACAATTAATTGCGAATGCCGTGAGTGTCATGAGTTACCTCCATGTGAATGACATTTCCATCACTAACTTTATGGGACGCTCTAGCCACGCGAGAGCCGATGAGTTGAACAGCGGTTACTTCTTACGCATAAAAGGAAAAATCTTCGCCATCGTATCAGCCAATACTTGATCCAGTGGTTTATGATCCAAGCTAATAGCCGCCCTTGCCGCCGTGTAGGTTCCTTTATACTCTTGGGCAATTTCGCTATCCGTCATCGTTTCCGGTAGCTGCTCTTTGGCTCGGATAGCATCGATGACCTCCTTATCCATGTGGCCTCTCCTTTAAACTGGGCGTGCTATCAAGCCTAGTACAGAACGGGACTGGGGGATGGAGTAAAAAGGTTAACAAATTTTAGAGTTTAACTTTGCTCCTATCTGCACGCTCTAACTGCCCGCTCTAACGGCGATTAACGACAGGGCTTATTGATAGGGTTTAAAGACAGGGCTTAAAGACAGGGGTTGGATGCAGACTCTGAGTGCAACACTCGTTAATGAACAGCGGGTGGATTGTCTTGATGCTTCGCTAACAGCTCACCCAGCACTTCAATCGGACACCTAAAGTCAAATCGCTTCCGAGGTCGCATATTCAGCTGTAGCGCAATAGCATCTAGCTCTTCTTGAGTGTGCCGAGAGAGATCGGTTCCTTTCGGTAAATACTGTCGTATCAGGCCGTTGATATTTTCATTGCTACCCCGTTGCCATGGGCTATGTGGATCACAAAAGTAGATAGCAACGCCCGTTGCCTGGGTGATGTCCGCATGTTTGGCCATTTCCCGCCCCTGGTCGTACGTCATGCTTTTACGCGCCGCTAGCGGCATCCGGTTGAGCGCTGCGCTAAACCCTTCCACCGCCGAGGTGGCCGTTGCATCGTTGAGTTTGGCTAGAATGACGTATCCACTGCTTAGTTCGACTAGCGTGCCAACCGCAGAGGCATTGTTCTTACCTTTGATTAAGTCGCCTTCCCAGTGTCCTGGCATGGCACGCCTTTCGATCTCTGGTGGTCGAAGGTGGATGCTCACCATATCGGGTATTTGCCCACGCCGATCAACCTGGCCACGACGAGGTTTACGCGTTGATTTACCTTGGCGAAGGCAGTGGATCAACTCTTTCTTAAGCTCACCCACAGGTAACGCGTAAATGGCGCTGTAAATCGTCTCGCGACAAACGTAAGCATCTTCAAATCGGGGCATGATCATGCGTCGGAGCTTGCCTGCGATTTGCTCTGGAGACAAGCGGTGGCGGAGCATATACATGACCAGCTCAAAGCGACCACTGCCCAGAAGCAGCTTGGGCTTAGGGCGGCAAGCAACACGCCTGGCACAACGATGGGTGTGTGCATGACGAGCATGGTAAGTACCGCGCTGAGTTTGATTGCGACGTACTTCGCGGCTGATGGTGGATGGAGATCGTTGCAGCATATTGGCTATTTGTCGGAGGCTCATCTCCTGCCAAAGACTGACCTGAATGGTGGAACGCTCTTCGATACTGAGTTCTGTATAAGCCATAAATCCAACACCTTACTAAAATTTTAAGGTGTTGCACTCAGTTTCTGCGGCCAAGCAGCATAACAGCCCATGAAGCCGACATTAGTGCGTTCGATATTCGCTGGTAACCCATAATGATGAATCAATTGATGATCCAACCCCGGCGCATAAAAGCCAGTGCAGGTAGTGGTCACCAAGTGGGTGGTGTCAGAGAGATCAAGTTGATCCAGTGCGCGCTTCGCCAAGATGAAAGCAAAGCGTTCATAAAACTGCATGCGCGCCTGAGTGTCAGGAAATGCTTCATTTTTATAGAAGCCTTCTACGTCCAACTTATCTTCATCTAAATGGGGTTCCAGGAACGAGTATCGATGCTCTATCTGCGCCCTTTCTGCCATCCGCTGAAACACTTTTACCGAACGCTTATCCGGCAGCAGGCGCGGGCAGTATTCGATAAATTTGTTATGTATATCAAAGTCTGGAACAGCAGTGGCAATGCGATTGATAAATACTGAAGTCATTTCACCGCTCCTTGATTACCTCAGGCTTATCCGCTGTGTCAGTGATTTAGAATGACCTGTTCAGTTCGATCCAGGCCATTTGTGTTCTTGCACATCAGCCCAAGTCTTGCTGGGGAATGTTAGGGACGCTACTAACCAAGGCAGCCCTACATCCCTGAAAGTGTGAAATCACTGCCTAGTATTTTCCAAGGTAGACAATACAGATACCTTTGCAAGAAAATGCCACCTGGCCAAGCACCTTGTTTAACTGAAACGTTTAGCTGCCCCCTCTTATGCTGGCTAAATGAACAAAGCGGCATCACAATAGCTATATAATATTAACTAAAATCAAAAACCTTACTCCATTCTTTTGGATTTCTTACGTACATAAAGCGAGATAAAAAATACGCAACATTTTCCTGCGAAATTCAAAAGAGAATTATACTCACCCTATTAGAAAATTGACAAAATAGAAGTAGAAAAAAAGAGCTAAATCAATCTTATGCTGTTTCTGACACTAAATGCAGATAAAAAGAATCGAACTCCCCCGCTTCCTTTAGTTTTTGCCAATCAGGTACGGTTATCTGGCTTTTATTATTACTAATTAACCCATCAGTACGAAGCGCCTGGAGTACTCTATTCATGTGAATATGCGTCATACCTGTCGCATCCGCTAACTCGGCCTGGGTCACAGGCATATCAAAGGTGGATTCTGTCGCCAACCCCACCGCTTCAAGACGTACTAACCCGAATTTCTCACAGGGGATAATAGAAAGCGGCTGAAAGTGTTATTATTTCAGGACGTTACACCAG